>CAZVWL010000032.1:0-18558 GCA_964630845.1 uncultured Fibrobacteraceae bacterium | reverse complement strand
ATCGAGGTCAAAGCGACCCACAACCCGAGCCACCACGACGCGCGCCACCTGATGAGCTTCCGCGCTGACTATGGCCGATCGGTGGGTGGGTGCCTGCTGCTGCATGGTGGCGACGAGACATACTGGCTGGCAGACGGCGTGCTAGCGGCGCCATGGTGGCGCGTCGCGTGATCGCCGAGCAGCCGATACAGGATTATCTGTAACTTGCTTCCCGCCCTGCGCTGCGATAGACTGCCAACCTCATTCTCGCTGATGGCCCGGTCTCTTCCCGACTTCTCGTGCCCCGTGGAGGTTGCCACATGGCCCACCGCCCCGCAACGCCAGGCTCCGTGCGTGGTCGTTGCCACCTGGCCGGCGTCTGCCTCACCGCGCTGCTTGTGTGCGCCGGCGCACCGGACGCGTTCGCGGCCAAGATCCCCGTGACGACCTCGCCGCAAGGCGCCCCCACGTCGGCCACGCTCCCGGCGGGCCAGGCCGCGCCGCGATCGCCGCAGAGCCCGCCGCCCGCGCCCGACAAGAACGGCTGGACCACCATCTTCAGCGACGACTTCGAGGGCAGCTTTCCGGGGCCGTGGCAGCTGCTGAACCAGGGCGTCAACACCGGCTGGGGCCGCTGGAGCTGCTGGTCGGGCGACACGCCCACGCGCAGCGTGGGCAGCGCGGCGGGAGGGGCCAGCCCGATCGCGTGCGGGCAGAACTATCCGAACGACATGAGGTCGTGGATCTACTACGGCCCGTTCAGCTTGAACGACCCCAGCTACACGGACGCCGAACTACGGTTCAACTTCCGACTGGACAGCGAGGTCGACTACGATTTCTTGCGGATCCTGGCCTCGGTCAACGGCACCAATTTCTTCGGCTACCAGATCTCGGGCACGCACGCGCCGCAGGCCGGGTCGCTCGACCTGACCAACGTGCCGGACCTGGGCAACCTGCTGGGGCAGCCGCAGGTCTGGATCGCATTCTACTTCACCTCCGACGAGTCCGTGACCGCCGCCAACGGCGCCCAGGTCGACGACGTCGTGATCCGCGCCTTCTCGCCCTCGGCCAACCAGGCCCCCACCGTGACGGTCACCTCGCCCAGCGGCGGGGAGACCTGGACGGCGGGGTCGCAACGCACGATCACCTACACGGCCAACGACCCCGACGGCGGCCCGAACCCGCTGGCGATCGCGATCGATTTCTCGAGCAACGGCGGCGGGTCCTGGCAGCCGGTGACCAGCGGCCAGAACAACACCGGCTCCTTCGTGTGGACCGTGCCGCAAGTCGCCACGTCGCAGGCCCGCATCCGCGTGCGCGCGACCGACGGGGCCGATGAGGGTCAAGGCGTTTCGGCGGCCAACTTCACGATCACCGTGCCGCAGTCGGGCGACAACACGCTGGCGGTGGGCACGGGGTCGGGCGCGTCGGGCACGTCGGTGATGGTGGCGTTGAGCCTCGCCAACGAGCACGCCGTCAAGGGCCTGCAGGCCGACATCGTGTACAACGCCGGCGTCGCCCAGTTGAGCGGCGTGCAGGCGACCGGGCGGGGCGCGGGCATGACGGCGGCGTCGCACGTGGTGAGCGACGGGCGCGCGCGCGTGGTGCTCTACCACCAGGGCGCCTCGACCGTCGCCGCCGGCACCGGGGCGGTGGCCAACCTCGTGTTCGACCTCGGCGGCGCGGCCGGCTCGCAGACCGCGCTCGCGCTCGACGACATCATCCTGTCGAACCCGGACGGCGGCGAGGTGGTCGCCGTGGGCCAGGCCGGCAGCGTGGCGGTGAGCGCCCCGGTTGGGCCGCCGGTCCTGCGGATCGCGGCCCTGAAGAACCCCGGCCGCGTGCGTTCCGTGCAGATCATGATCCAGGTGACCGGCGGCTCGGGCAGCTTGCCGTCGGTGACCGCCGGCGGTTCGGCCGTGGCCATGACCGCGCTGGGCGGCGGCCGCTTCCTGGGCACGTTCGCGGCCGCCGGCGACGCGGCCAGCGTCATCATCACCGCCACCGACACCAACGCCAACGGCCCGGGCAACACCCAGCTCACCCTGGAGTTCTGACCATGAAGCAACGCACGAGCATCATCATCGGCAGCCTGTTGATCGCGGCGCTCGTCGTCGTGTCGCTCGGCGGCTGCGGCGGCGGCGACAGCAACCCCTCGCGCCCGGCCGACCCGACGGTGGCCGAGCTGGTGGCGCGTGGCTGGACGCAGTTCTCGGCCGGCGATTTCGCGGCCGCGCTCGCCGACTTCGACGCGGCCATCACCCGCGACGCCAGCCACGGACCGGCTCACGTCGGCCAGGGCTGGGCGCGCCTGCAGCTGGCCACGACTTCGTCTGCGGCTAACGCGGCGGCGTCGAGCTTCGGCACGGCGCTCGGCCTGGGCGCCAGCGGGCCGGAGGTGCGCGCGGGCCGGGCGGCGGCATCGCTCGCCGTGGGCGGCGCGTCGCTCGTGCAGGCGGTCACCGATGCCGCCGCGGCGCGCCAGGCCTCGCCGCAGTTCCAGTTCACGCGCCGCCCCAGCTTTGACCACCGCGACCTGCTGCTGATCGAAGCGTTCGCCCAGGCGGCCCGGAACGACCTCGCCGCCGCCCTCGTCGCCGCAAACCTCGTGGCGCCCAGCGGCATCGACGCCAACAGCGCCGCCACCTGGGTCGTCGACGGCCAGACCTACGGCAGCTTCGGCGCGGCGGTGCTGGCGTACCTGCACAAGCTCTCGCTGGCGCACGCCGGCTGAGCGGGGAGGAAGACCGATGCCCGCCGACCGCAACTTGCGCCTGTTGACCATACCGTTGCTGGCTACCCTGGCGATCGGCTGCGGCGGCGGCCGCTCGTTCGACCGACTGCTCGACGCGGCATCGGCCGCGCGCCTCGCGGCCCTCGACGGCGACGCGCGCGTGCTCGCCTCGCTGCACGGCGCCCCGTCGCCCCATGACCGGCTGCCCCGACTCGCCGAGGGCAGCCGCGTGCTGGGCCGCACCGACGGCGGGGTCTTGCTGGATGTCACGCAGGCCGAGCTGCAGACGCTCGCGCGCCTCGACGGCCTGACCTCGGTCACGGTCTGGGGCCACGCCGCGCTGGTGTCGCGCCTCGAATCGCGCCTGCGCTTCCAGATGCTGCAGGCGCTGGACGGCGGCGCCGAGCCGCGCGCCACCGCCCTGCCGGTGATCGCCACCTTCGGCGGCGAGGCCGCCTTGCAGGCCGACCGGATCGTCGCCAGTGGCGGCCAGGTGCGCAGCACCGTCGGATCGATCGCCACCATCGACGCCCCGGTGGACGCCATCTTGCGGATCGCGGCCTTGCCGGATGTCCGCGAACTCGAGCAACCGAGCACGCTGCGCCCGCTCGGGCAGTAGCGCACGGAGAGCGCCATGAACTACCGACATCTCGTCCCGTCGCGCCTGGTGATCGTCCTCGGCCTGCTGTTGTGGGGGGCCGGGGCGGCGTGGTCGGCCACCGTCGACGTCCTGCTGCGTGGTTTGCAAGACCAGGCCGCCGGCAAGTCGGAGGCGTCGTTCTGGTACGATCGCCTGATCGCGATCGAGCCCACGCCGCTGGCCGACGGCGACCTGCGCATCGGCGTGGTCCTGCACCTCGATGGCCCCACGCTGCCCGACCTCGGCGCCGTGCCGGGCCTGGTGGTGGGCTCGGTGGTCGGCGAGGTCGCCACCGCGCGCCTGCCGCTGCGCTCGCTGGACCGGCTGGCCGACGTCGCCGGCATCCGCCACGTGGCGGCCGCCCGCATGCTGCAGACGCGGATGGACATCGCCGCGCCCGCCGCCGGCGTCGACCTCGTGTGGAACGGCGCGCCGGCCTACACCGGCCGGGGCGTGCTCGTGGGCGTGATCGATTCGGGCATCGACTGGCGCCACGACGACTTCCGCAACGCCGACAACACGACGCGCATCAAGGCCATCTGGGACGCCTTCGGCTCGGGCAGCGCGCCGCCTGCGGGCTTCGCCTACGGCGCCCAGTGGACCGAGACCCAGATCAACACCGCGCTGCAGGGCGGCGCCGCGGTCACGCAGCAGGACCTCGACGGCCACGGCACCCACGTCAGCGGCATCGCGGTGGGCAACGGGCGGGCCTCGAGCGGACAGTTCCGCGGCGTCGCCTACGAGGCCGACATCCTGTTCTGCAAGCCGTACGACAACGGCTTCCCCGAGGACAAGACGATCGACGCGATGACCTACCTCGTGCAGCAGGCCCAGGCGCGGCAGCAGCCGATCGCGATCAACATGTCGCTGGGTGGCCACTTCGGCCCGCACGACGGCACCAGCGCGCAGGAGCAGGTGGTCAACACCCTGTCCGGCCAGGGCGTCGTGTTCTGCATCGCCGCGGGCAACGAGGGCGAGGACTTCCTGGCCGAGGCGGGCCCGGCCCCTAACCACTCGTTCGTGTTCCGCGTGCTCGACTACACGCCGCAGCCGGACAACGGCGACGACGGCTGGATCGTGGCGATCTGGTACGCCGGCGACACCAACATGACGGTCACCCTCGGGGTGGGCGGCGGCTTCGCCGATCCGGTCCCTTCGGGCAGCACCTTGAGCGGCAACTCGAACGCCGGCTTCATCTCGATCGACAACGCCAGCCAGGGCAACGACCCCACCAACGGCGACCGCGTCTGCCTGATCCAGGTCGACGACCGCAATGGCACCAACGTCGCCGCCGGCGACTGGACGATCACCGTCTCGGGCGGCACCGGCACCGCGCACGCCTGGATGCTGTTCGCTTCGATGACCGCCGGCTTCCCGAACAGCACCCAGGCCTTCTCGATCGGCATGCCGGCCACCGCCGAGGCGGCCGTCTCGGTCGGCGCCTGGAAATCGCGCAACTCGTGGACCTCGATCTCCGGCACCACCAACTACGCGCCGGGCACCTCCTGGGGCGACGCCCCGATCGGCGCCCGCGCGCCGTTCTCCTCGCTCGGCCCCACGCGCGACGGCCGCCAGAAGCCCGACATCAGCGCCCCCGGCATGGCGATCCTCTCCACCTACTCGCAGGACCAGACGCCGGCCGCGCCGAACAATCTGCGCACGCCCGGCGGCCGCTACTGGGCCACGCAGGGCACCAGCATGGCCACTCCGCTGGTCTGCGGCATCGTCGGCCTGATGTTCGAGAAGAACCCCAACCTGACCGCGGCCGAGGTGCGCAGCGTGCTGCGCTCGACGACCACGCGGGACGGCTTCACCGGCGGCCAGCCCTGGACCCCGGCCTTCGGCACCGGCAAGGTGGACGCCGCGGCGGCCATGGCCGCCATCACCGGCTTCGCACCCGCCAGCGGCGACATCGACGACGACGGCCGCACCACGATCCTCGACGTGATCCTCCTGGTGAACCACATCCTGGATCCCACCGGGCATCCCCTTGCCACCGACCAGCGCGCCGCGGCCGACGTGTTCCCGGCCGGCGGCGGCGACGGCGTCCTGAACATCTCGGACGTCACGCGCATCGTCGCGTTCATCCTCGGCACCGCGACACCGGGCCGCGCGTTGCCGGCCGCGGCGCCGGTGGCCTTTGCCGTGGGCGACCTCGTGTTCGCCGACGGCGCCTGGTGGGCGCCCGTCACCGTGACCGGCGAGCACGTGGCTGGTATGCAGTTCGCGCTCACGCTCGACGGCGCCGCGTGGCTGCCCGACGCCGTCCAGCTCGACCAGACGACCGGCGGCGCCGTCGCCGTAGCCGCCGGCGCCGCCGGCGACCAGGTGCGCGTGATGGTCTACGCGGCGGACAACCGGCTGCCCGCCGAGGGCGTCACGGTGCGGGTGCCGCTGCAGCTACCCGCCGGCGCGCCCGGCGGCGCCGAGCCCCGGGTCACCGGCTTGCTCGTGGCCGACCCGCTCGGCTTCGCCCGCGAGGTGCAGATCGTGCGCGGCGCCGGCGCGCTGCCGCCCGTGCGATTCGTGCAGGTCTCGCCGAACCCGGCCCGCGGCGACGCGGTGATCGCGTTCCAGCTCGGCCGCGGCCAGGACGTGCGCGTCGGCGTCTATGACCTGCGTGGTCGTCGCTTGCGGGAGTTTCCGCTCGGTTCGCTCGGCGCTGGCTCGCACAGCGTGGCCTGGGACGGCCGCGACCTGGACGGGCGCGAGCTGGCGGCGGGGTTGTACCTGGTGCGGGTGAGCACGCCGGAGCAGCAGGAGACGCGCAAGGTGGTGGTGGGCCGATAGGGACCTCAGGTCCCGAATCCGGTGGGCGCGAGGTCGATCTTCCCTGGACGCCTCTCGCTACCGCTTCGAAATACCTGCCCCGGAGTGTCGACGAACGCACGCGGCAACAGACGCACGAACGCTGACGCCGCCTCATTACCGGCGGCCGGGAGCACGGAGCCTTCATGACGATGGTGCCACGCCGTCGAGCGCATGGCCCTCTCGACAATGCGATCCGTGAATGAATACCATCACTCCATGAATGAGCGGAAGCGGCAGCCCCTAACACTGGACGTTCTCGACACATCGACCCCTCGACCCCGCGAGACGAGACAAGTCGGCCGCCGCCCAAGCACCACTGGCGCCCAGCCCGCTTCGCCATAGCATGACAGGCGACACGAACCGATCGCCCCGAACCCCAACCCCCGGGCCAACGCGCATGACCCACCTCACCCCCGCCGCCAAGCAAGCCCTCTGCGCCACCGTCCAACACTGGCGCGACACCGACCTCGACGCCTTCGCCTCGGTCGAGCGCGGCCGGCCCGGCGAGGTCGAGCTCGTGCTCGAGCCCGAGACCGAGGCCGAGCTGTCGGCCCTGATCAAGGCCCTGCGCGCGCACCGCGTGCAGACCGTGACCGTGGCCGGGCAGTCGGGCCTGGTCGAAGCCCAGCGCCCGCACGGGGTGGCGATCAGCATGAAGCGCTTCGACCGCATCGGCGCGCTCGTCTTGCCGGACGGAACCCGCGTCGACCCCGCCGACTTCGCCACCCTCCCGCAGCGCTACGCGCCGGCCGCCCTGCGCGGCTCGCGCCTTGTCGTCGGCGCCGGCGCGGCGATCGACGCCATCAACCTCGCCCTCGAACCGGCGCACCTCAAGCTGCCGATCGTCATGGGCTCGACCGCGTCGGCAAGCGCCGGCGCCTGCGCGGCCAACGGGTCGGCCGGCGCCAACGCCGTGCGCTACGGGACAGCCGCCGACATGGCGCGCCGCGTGCGCGGGGTGCTCGGGACCGGCGAGGTCGTCACCCAGGAGGTGCCGCGCCGCGAGCCGGTCAGCGACCCCGACCGATGCGTGATCCGCGCCGACCGCTTCCTCTACGACGACCTGCTGGTGGGCTCGCAGGGCGCTCTGGGGCTGATCACCGAGGTCGAGTACGAGGTGTTCCCCATCGCGCGCGACCAGGCCGTCGCGCTGCTGCCGGTGCCCGACATCGCCGCCGCCACGCACCTCTTGCCCCAGCTGCGCGCGCGCTACGACCGGCCCGGCCAGGCCGTCGAGCTCTTCGAGATCATCAAGCGCGAGACGCTCGACCTCGCGCTCGAGCACGCCGAGCAGACGCTGCGCGAGGGCGTGCGCCGCGCGCCCTACTACGCGATGGCGCTGGTGGTGTCGGACGAGCCGACCGGCGCGTCGGCGTTCGGTTCGGTCTTCGTCGAGGAGATGCTAGGCTTCCTGATGGGAGAGGCGGTCGATCGCGAGGGCCGCCTGGCCTGGCAGGACGGCGATTTCGATTTCGACCACGACCCCGCCCGCCTGCTGCACGTGCGCGAAGCATGTTCGGAGATGAGCCGCACGCTGCCCAAGCAGGCCTACGACGTGGTAGTGCCGGTCGCGCGGCTCGACGCGTTCGTCAGCGACCTCGAAGCGGCGATGGCGACGAGGTTTCCCGGGCTGCGGCTGAGCGTCTTCGGGCACGGCGGCGTGGGCGCCTTGCACGTGCACGCGATCGCGGTCGATGCGGAAACGCTGGAGCCGCTGCGCGGCGAGGTCGACACCCTGGTCTTCGACCTCGTGCAACAGCATGGCGGCAGCCCGTGGGCGGAGCACGGCGTGGGGCGCAAGTGGGGCCAGGAGTGGCAGCGGCGGACGCCGGCCGAGGTGGTCGCGGCGATGGTGGCGGTCAAGCGGTGGTGTGATCCGGACAACGTGATCGGGTCACGGTTGTTCGGGTTCGATCGCTTGCTGGGTGGGTGAGCCTACCCGAGCGCCACACCAAGCTGCGCCGCCACGGCCTCCCTCGACGCCCGCTCCTGCGCCGCGTACAGCGCCGGCCCGTCGAGGATCGGCCGCTCCATGATCGCCTCGAGATCCTGCTGGCGATACGGGCTGGCGCCGTCGTGGCGCGCGCCGGCCTGGCGCAGGTTCGAGGCGAAGATGCCCGCGGCCGAGACCGGCAGGAAATCCTCGTAGCGGATCGGTCGCGCGGCCACGAAACCGCCGGCGATCAGGCCGTCGAGATCGTCGGGCAGGGCGTGGCGGTCGGCCTGGCGGCCCTTGGCGGTCACGGCGAAGGTGAAGTGGCCGAGGCCCTCGCGGCGCAACGAGGCGAGGTCGTCGGGCAGATCGGCGTAGGCGGCGGCGAGGTCGGCGGCGGTCGGCGCGGCGCCCTCGGCCCGGATGGCCTCGACCGCGGCCAGCGCCTCGTCGTAACGGCGGCGCCCCTCGGGCGTCAGGGCCAGACCCCGCTGCTCGATCTCCCCGAACCGCGCGGTGTGCGCGCCGGTGTCCACGCCGTCGAAGGTCACCGGCTCGGTGAGCGCCTTGTACGACGTCTGCCGCAGCAGGATCAGCGCGCGGCGGCGGGGCGGGCCCTCGATGTGGTCCTTCATCTCGGCGCGCAGGTGGCGGTATTCGGCCGCGAGGATCGCCTGCATGCGCTGCTGCAGGGCGTCGATGTCCAGCGTGTTGGGCGTCAGGTGGTTGAGGTGCGGGTTGCCGAAGCAGGCGATGTCGGCCGCGATCGCCAGCTTGCGGGCCATCAGCTCGTCGTAGAGGGCGCGATCGCGGGCGGCGCCGTGCCAGCGGAACAGGCGCTCGCCCTCGGTCAGGAACGTGTCGGCCTGGGCGCGGTCGAGCCCGCCCTGGGCCTGGGCCGTGGCGATCAGGCCGCGCAGGGCCGGCGAGAAGATCTCGCGGTCAGCAAGCACCGCGTGCAGGCGGCGGCGCAGGTCGGGGTCGTCGAAGAAGCGCTCGTCGTCCGGGCGCAAGAGCGAGCAGAAGACGCGGAATGGCGAGACCTCGATGTCGGCGAGGTCGATCGGACGGAACGCGGTCGAGATCACCGGCTGCGCCTTGGCTCCCGCGGCGCTCAGGTCGTAGAAGTTCACCGGCGCCATGCCGAGCACGGCGAAGAAGTTGGCCATCGTGCGCAGCTCGTCCGGGCGGCCCAGCCGGATGGCGCCGTGACGCTCCTCGCTGATCTCGTCGAGGTCGGCCTCGCGCAGGCCCAGCTCGGGGTGGGCTGCGATCACGTCGCGGTTGACCTGCTTGACCGCCTCGATGAGCTGGCCGTAGAGCGGCACCTCGCGCGCGTAGAGTGCGGACAGGCGGCTGGAGAACTCGCGGCGCAGGGTGGAGGGGGCGACGAGGTCACGGTTCGGCATGGGGTCGGGCTCCCGGAGTATCGGCGTTGCCGGAGGTCGCGTCGTTGGTGGTGGCCGGCGTGGCGGCGCCGGCCAGATAAACGCCGAATGGGCCGGCTGGCAAGGGATCGGCGAGAGGTCGCCGCTCAGCGGAACAACACCTTCACCGCGCTCAGGCTCGTCGTCGCCACGGGCGTCGTCGGGTTCACCCATCCCGGCGCCGTGTCGCACACCAGCCAGGTGCCCGGATCCTCGCCGGTCGTGAAGCAGGGTGCCGGCGGGTCGCAGCTCGATGGTAGGGCCGGCAGCACCAGGATCGCGAAGTCCGGTGGGAACACGACGCCTGGTTGAGCCGTGATCGTGAGCGTCGAGACCACCAGCCAGCCGGCCGGGATCGGCAGCGGCGTCGTAAACCAGACCACGTGGTTGTTCTCGCTGCCGTGGTTCGTCCAGCCGACCGGTCCGACCGCTGCCATGTTCTCGACCACGCCCGCGTGCGAGAATGCGATGCCGGCCTCGTACCCCGCCACCGAGGCCTGGTCGGTCGCCAGGTAGAGGTAGGCCGACAGCTCGGTCGCGTCGTCGATGAGCAGGACGTTCTGGATCGCGTCGGGATCGAAGCTGATGCCGAGGGTGTGCTGGGCCGCGACGGGTGTCGCCGAGGCGAAGCAGCAGATCACGAGGCTGACCGCCAAGGTGCGACGATTCATGATGTCCCCCTTCGTTGGTCATGGCGCGCCCCGTCTCCCCTGAGCGACGCCGACCGGATGATCATAGCGTATCGTCTGGAGGATGGATACCGAAAGGCGGAGGCGCGCCGGGCCTACCGTGCCTTCCACGCGCGCTGTTTCTGGTCCTCACCGCCCGACCTCGTGATCACGGCGGTGGACGTGCCCTGGGTCGCCGAACAGCTGATGCGCCACGGTGGGCGTGAGGCCTGGCGGAAGGGAGCAGCGCTGGCCGCTGACAGAGTTCCAGGCGACGCTCAGCCGCCTGCTGGCCACGAATCGTAGCGAGGACAGCTACGCCGCCGACGCGGCGCCGTTGCTCGCCGCGCCGAACAGCCATCGCTTCAGCCACGACCT
Organism: uncultured Fibrobacteraceae bacterium; assembly: GCA_964630845.1. Taxonomy (GTDB): domain Bacteria; phylum Krumholzibacteriota; class Krumholzibacteriia; order LZORAL124-64-63; family LZORAL124-64-63; genus Glo-17. Next base: position 7,988 of record CAZVWL010000032.1, on the reverse strand, counting down.
CGACTACTTCCACGACAGCGCCGAGAGGGTCGCCACGGCTTTCGCCGCCGACCAGGGATTGCTGGCAGATGGTGGATACTCGATCGAGCCGGAAATCAGCCAGCCCGGGTACATCCGCGTGGTTGTCCGGCTGGGTGCGTCCTCGACCAAGATCGAATGGACGCAGGACTCCACCTGGCGCTTCATGCCGGTCCAGCGCAGCGAGCAGTTCGGGTACCAGCTGTACCCGATCGACCTCGCCCGGCTCGACCTCGCCGCCCCGATCGGCCTCGCACAGATCAAGGCCGCCTGGCAAGACGCCCAGCACGATGCCGAGGTCTTCGTCCGCAGCCGTCCGCCCGCAGAAGCCGGCTGCCTCTACTACTCACCCGATGCGCAAGGCTTCGTCAGCCCGGGTGCCGCTGCCGGACCCGAGGTCGTGCCTCACTTCGGACGCCCAGGCGGGGTGTTGCCCCGCCTGCTCAGGGATTGACCAGCGCCCGCGCCTGGGCGAGCACCTCCTCGACCTCGACCTTTGCGCCCACGGCCTCGGCGAGGTCGCGCAGCAGCTCCCAGTTGGCGGGCCGACCGCGCGGCGAGGCCTTCAGCTCGCACACGCGCCCATCGGTGGCGACGATGGTGCCGCTGTCGTCCAGGTAGTGGGTGCGCGGCAGCACCAGATCGGCCTCGAGCTTGGCGGCACTCACGACGCTCTGCGCCGCGAAGAAGGCCTGCGGCCGCGGCAGGTCGGCCTGCACGTCGCCGAGCAGCAGGGTGGGCGTGCCGTTGGCGAGCACGCCCGGGTCGACCGGCACCAGGCCGAGCGCGCCGAGGCCCGCCGCGTTGGCGCCGCGGCGCAGCGCCAGCACCCGGCAGCCGGACTTGCGCACGAGGTCGGTGCGATCGCCGGCCGCGGGGCCGAGCACGAGCACGGCGTCGGGGATCGACAGGACGGCGGCCATCGCGGCGTGGTCGTCCAGTGACACCTCGCGGACCGTGCCCGCACGGTGGTCCCGGCACGCCACGAAGCCCACGCGGGCGCCGCGGTCGATGGCCTTGCGCAGGAGCACGCCGGCCACGGGGAAGTCGACGCCGAGGTCGGCGCCGATCACGAGGATGGCCGGGGCGGCGGGCAGGTCGGCCAGGAGCGCCGGGCCGGAAGCCAGGGCCAGGGCGGCGTTCTGGGCGCCGTGCGCGGCGGCGTCGGGCACGAGCCAGGCGGCCTCGCCGTCGAGCTTCTCGGCGATCGCGCGGGCGAACAGGGCCTCCTCGTTCGTGCAGGCCGCGCCGAGCACGATGCGGCCGCCGCGTAGCCTGGTTGCGAGGGTGGCGATGGCCGCGGCACGGTCGACCCGCGGGGCCGGCGCGTTGGCGTCGCTCCACTCGAAGCGGCCCTTACGGCACATGTGCACGCCGTTCCAGCCGTCCTCGCGCGGGGTGACGCGGATCATCGTCTCGTGCAGGGCGTGCACGCCCACGTCGCAGACGAGCGAGCAGGCCGTGCAGACCGAGCTGACGGGCTCGGTGGGGTAGGGGCCGGGCTTGGTCAGCGGGGTGACCTCGGTGAGCGCGCCCACCGGGCAGACCGCCACGCAGTCTCCGCAGGCCTCGCAGGCGGTGGCCACGAGCGGCTGGTCGAGCACCGGGCCGACGCTGGCCTCGAAGCCGCGCGAGGTGAAGCCGAAGATCGCCAGGCCGCGTCCCTGCTCGCAGACCTCGACGCACTTGCCGCACTTGACGCACTTGTTGGGGTCGCGGCGCACGTCCGGGTGGCTCTCGTCGACCGGGTAGTCGTGGGTGGCGCCCGCGTAGCGCAGCGGGTTCACCTGGTAGTCGTCCATGTACTTCTTGAGCTTGCACTCGAAGACGTCCTGGCAGCCGCAGCTCAGGCAGCGGCTGGCCTCGGCCACGGCGAGCTCTTCGCCCAGGCCGGGGTCCACCTCCACGTCGCTCTTGATGCGCTCGGCGGGCTCGAGCAGGACCGGCTCGCGGCGCGGATCCTTGGCGTAATGCGCGAACAGGGAGTCCGGCACGTCGCGGCGCGTCGAGACGATGTCGATCTGCTCCACGTACTGTTCGCCGCGCAGGAAGAGGTCGATGCCCTCGGCGGCCTTGCGGCCCATGTACACGGCGTCGACCACCAGCTGCGGGCCGGTGACCAGGTCGCCTGCCGCGAACACCTTCTCGCGGCTGGTGCGGAAGGTGGGCTTGTGCACGTTGACCGTGCTCCACTTGGTCTGGTCGACCTCGTCGGTGGGGATCACGCCCGGCTCGATGTCCTGGCCGATGGCCTTGATGATCGCGTCGGCCTCGACCAGGAACTCGCTGCCCTCGACCGGCACCGGGCTGCGGCGGCCCGAGGCGTCGGGTTCGCCGAGCTCCATGCGCAGGCATTCCATGCCCACGAGGCGGTCGCCGTCGAAGCGCAGGCCGATGGGCGCCACCAGGAACTCGTACGTCACGCCCTCTTCCTCGGCGTCGACGATCTCGCAGGCCTCGGCGGGCATCTCGTTGCGGGTGCGGCGGTAGACGAGGGTCACGTCGCAGCCCTGGCGGACGGCGGTGCGGGCGGCGTCGATGGCGGTGTTGCCGCCGCCGACGACGACCACCTTGCGGCCGAGGTCCACGTTCTGGCCGAGGGTCACCTCGCGCAGGTAGTCGATGCCGCCGAAGACGCGCGGATGATCCTCGCCGGGCACGCGCAGGCCCTTGGCCTTCCAGGCGCCGATCGCCAGCACGACCGCGTCGTACTGCTGTTCGAGCTGCGCGACGGTGAAGTCGCGGCCGAGCGCCTGGTTGCAGCGCGCCTCGATGTGGCCCATGCCGATGATCTGGGCGATCTCCCAGTCGAGCACCTTCTTGGGCAGGCGGTACTCGGGGATGCCGTAGCGGAGCATACCGCCGAGTTCGGGCATCTGGTCGTAGATCACCGAGCCGTGGCCCTTGACGCGCAGATAGTAGGCGGCGCAGAGGCCGGCCGGCCCGCCGCCGACGATCGCCACGCGCTTGCCGCTGAACGGCTCGAGCTGCGGCAGCACCACCCCGTTCTCGATCTCCCAGTCCGCGATCCAGCGCTTGAGGTTGCGGATCGAGATCGGCGCCTCGACGCGCGCGCGGCGGCAATCTTCTTCGCACGGGTGGGGGCACACGCGGCCCAGGGTGCCGGGAAGGGGGATCTTGCGGCGCAGGATCTCCATCGAGGTGGCGTAGTCCTCGTTGGCGATGGCGCCCACGTAGCCTTGCACGTCGGCGTGTGCCGGGCAGGCCTTGTGGCAGGGCGGCTTGCAGTCGGCGTTGTGGTCCGAGAGCAGCAGCTCGAGGCCGGCGCGGCGGGCCGAACGCACCTTCTCGCCGTCGACGTCGATCACCATGCCGTCGCGCACGGCCGTGCCGCAGGCCGGCACCATGCGCCCCATGCCCTCGATCTGCGCCAGGCAGATGAAGCAGGAGGTGAACGGGCGCTCGTGCTCCTTGTCGCGGCAGAGAGTCGGGATCTCGCAGCCGGCGCGGGCGGCGGCGTCGAGGATCGTGGTGCCCACCGGCACGGAGAGCTGCTGGCCGTTGATCGTGATCTGCACGCTCATGTCGTCACCTCGTGTAGACGGCGTCGGTGGGGCACACCTCGCGGCAGGAGCCGCACTTGATGCAATCGTCGAGCCGGATCGCGTGGACCTTGCCCTTCTCGCCGGTGATGCAATCGACCGGGCAGGCTTTCGCGCAGGCCGTGCAGCCGGTGCAGGCGTCGGCCTCGATGTGGAAGGTGATCAGGTTCTTGCACACGCCGGCGGGGCACTTCTTGTGCAGGATGTGCGCCTCGTACTCCTCGCGGAAGTACTTGAGCGTCGTGAGCACCGGGTTGGGCGCGGTCTGGCCCAGGCCGCAGAGGCTGGCACCCTTGATCAGGCCGGCCAGCTCGTCGAGCTCGGCGAGGTCGCTCTCGCGGCCTTCGCCCTCGCAGATGCGGTTGAGGATCTCCAGCATGCGCAGGGTGCCGATGCGGCAGAAGGTGCACTTGCCGCAGCTCTCCTTCTGCGTGAAGCCGAGGAAGAAGCGGGCGACCTCCACCATGCAGGTCAGCTCGTCCATGACGACCATGCCGCCCGAACCCATGATCGCGCCGGTGGCGTTGATCGATTCGTAGTCGACCGGCGTGTCCAGAAGCGCCGACGGCAGGCAGCCGCCCGACGGCCCGCCCATCTGCACGGCCTTGAACGCCTTCTTGCGCGGGATGCCGCCGCCGATGTCGAAGATCACCTGGCGCAGCGGGATGCCCATGGGCACCTCCACCAGGCCGCCCCGCTCGATCTTGCCCGCGAGCGAGAACACCTTGGTGCCGGCCGACTTCTCGGTGCCGAAGGCCTTGTAGGCCGCGGCGCCGCGGCGCACGATCCAGGGCACGTTGGCGTAGGTCTCCACGTTGTTGTTGTTCGTGGGCTTGCCCCAGAGGCCGGCCTCGGCCGGGAACGGCGGCCGGATGCGCGGCATGCCGCGTTCGCCCTCGATGCTGGCGAACAGCGCGGTCTCCTCGCCGCAGACGAAGGCGCCGGCGCCTTCCTTGATCTTGATGTCGAAGCAGAACGTGGTGCCGAGGATGTTCTTGCCCAGGAAGCCGCGCGCGCGGGCCTGGTCGATCGCGATGCGCAGGCGGTGGATGGCCAGCGGGTACTCGGCGCGCACGTAGATGTAACCCTCGCTGGCGCCGATCACGTAGGCCGCGATCATCATGCCCTCGAGCACCGCGTGCGGGTCGCCTTCGAGCAGGTTGCGGTCCATGAAGGCGCCGGGATCACCCTCGTCGGCGTTGCAGACGAGGTACTTGAGGTCGCCCTTGCTCTTCTTGCAGAAGCTCCACTTCAGGCCGGTGGGGAAGCCGGCGCCGCCGCGGCCGCGCAGGCCCGAATCGATCACCGTCTGCAGGACCGCGTCGGGGGTCGACTCGAGAAGCGCCTTGCGCAGCGCCGCGTAGCCCTCGACGGCCAGGTAGTCGTCGATGCTCTCGGGGTCGATGATGCCCGAGTTGGCCAGCGCGATGCGCTCCTGCTGCTTGAAGACGTAAGCCTTCGGCTCGCGCCCGCCCGCGCTCAGCTCGTGGAACAGGAAGCCCTCGACCGGCTTGCCGCCGACCACGTGCTCGTCGAAGATCCGCTCGGCCTTGCGCTCGTTCACCTTGCGGTACACCCAGCGGCCGGCCGCGTCGTGCACCTCGACGATCGGCTCGTCGTAGCAGATGCCCAGGCAGCCGGACTGCCGGATCTCGACGCCGAGGCCGCTGGTGGCCGCCTTCGCCTCGAGCGCCTTGCGCACGTCGCGCGCGCCGGCGGCGATGCCGCACGACGCGTAGCCCACCATGATCGTGGTCTGGCTCATGGCCTACGCCTCCCGTGCGCGGTAGCCGTCGAGGATCTCGCGCGTCTTCTCGAAGTTGAGGCTGCCGTAGGTGGTGTCGCCGATCATCATCACCGGCGCCAGCGAGCAGCAGCCGAGGCAGGCCACCTCTTCCAGGGTGAAGACCTTGTCCTCGGTGGTGTCGGTGTCCTTCAGTCCGAGGTGGTCGCGGATCGCGGTCAGGATGGTGACCGATCCGCGCACGTGGCAGGCGGTGCCGTCGCAGACCTTGATCAGGTGCTTGCCCACCGGCGTGGTCCGGAACTGGGCGTAGAACGTGGCCACGCCGTACGCCTTGCTGGCCGGGATGCCCAACTCCTGCTCGATGAGCGCGAACGACTCGGGCGGCAGGTAGCCGAGGCTGGTCTGGATGGCCTGCAGGACGGGGATCGTGACGCCGTCGCGCCCCTTGAACGGGCGGATGAGGTCGCTGAGCTGGCTGGCGATCGCTTCCATCGATGTGGACCCCGCGGGGTTTGAGACGGTCCCGGCGCCCCAGCGATACCGGAGCGATCCGGTGATGCGAGCTAGGCTACGAAGATAGTCAACGGCGGGAGGATTCCAAGAATTCAGCGTTGCTCCGCAGACCCCGCCGACCCCCTAGACCGCAATCCTGGTTGATAACGCAAACCATTGTCAAATAAAACGCTACAAAATGGGCCGAAAAAGCCCGCGCCGCCCCAGCGGGGGCGGCGCGGCGGGACGGTCGATGGTCGGTCAGAAGTGTGTGCTACGTGGCCTTGAAGAAGGTGTTGAGGTCGTCGACACCCTTCTGGACGGCCACCGCGCTGGCGCGCAGTTCCTTCATCTCGGGCTCGGTGAGGTCCAGCTCGACGATCTTCTCGATGCCGTTGCGACCCAGGATCACCGGCACGCCGATGTACAGGCCCTGGATGCCGTACTCGCCGCGCAGGTACGCCGCGCAGGGCGCGAAGTGCTTGCGGTCCGTGAGCACGGCCTCGACCATCTCGGCGGTCGCCGCGGCGGGCGCGTAATAAGCCGAGCCTGTCTTCAGGTAGCCCACGATCTCGGCGCCGCCCTTGCGGGTGCGGTCCACCAGGCGGTCGATCGTCGGCTGGTCCATCAGCTCGGTGATCGGAATGCCGCCGACCGTGGTGAAGCGCGGCAGCGGCACCATCTGGTCGCCGTGGCCGCCGAGCACCATGGCGTGCACCGCCGACAGGTCGCACTTGAGGGCCTCGGCCACGAAGTAGCGGAACCGCGTGGAGTCGAGGATGCCGGCCATGCCCACCACGCGGCGGATCGCGAAGCCGGTGGACGCCAGGGCCACGTGGCACATCACGTCCAGCGGGTTGGACACCACGATCACCGTGGCGTTCGGGGCGTAGCGGGCGATGTTCAAGGAGGCGGTCTTGACGATCTCCGCGTTGGCCTTCAACAGGTCCATGCGGTCCATGCCCGGCTTGCGCGCCAGACCGGCCGTGATCACCACGATGTCGCTGTCGGCGATCTCGGCGTAGCTGGTGGTGCCGCGGATCGGGCCGTCGTAATGCCGCAGCGGACCGGCGTGAAGGAAGTCGAGCGCCTTGGCCCGGGTCATGCCCTCGGCGATGTCGACCATCACCAGGTCGGCGATGACCTTTTCGGCGAGGTAATAGGTGGTCTTCGCGCCAACGTTGCCCGCGCCGACGATGCTGACCTTCTTCCTGGCCATCTTTTTTCTCCTTAGTCGATCTTGCGCCCGGTCTTCAGGGCGATGGCGGCCTTCAGTTCATCGATCGCGGCGGCGAACGCACGCTGCTCGTCGGCGGACATGCGCACCTCCAGGACCTTCTCGACGCCGTCGCGCCCGATCATCGCCGGTACGCCGGCGGCCAGGCCCTTGACGCCATACTCGCCGTCCAGGACCATCGACACGGGCAGGATGGCGTGAGTGTCGCGCACGACGGCCTCGATCAGGGTGCAGGCGGCGGCGCTCGGCGCGTAGTAGGACGTCGAATGCTGGGCCATCTCGAGGATGGCGTCGCCCGCGCCGCGCGCGTCCTCGATGATCTCCTCGAGGCGGTCGCGCCCGAGCAGCGCGGCGGCCGGGACGCCCGATACGCGGATCGTGTCCTGCAGCACCACCATGCTGCGCCGGTGCGGGCCGACGATCAGCGCCGTGGCCTCGCGCGGCGAGATGCCCAGGGCCGCGCTGACGAGGTAGCGGATGCGGGTCGAGGACAGCAGGCCGCCCACGCCGAGCACCTTGTGCCGGTCGGCGCCCAGTTCCTCCTGGATCAGCAGCGTGAGCGCGTCGATGGGCTCGACCACGTTGACGACGACCGCGCCGGGCGCCAGGCGCTTGACCGTCGCGCAGATCTCGCGCACCGTGGCGGCGTTGTCCTTGTAGAGGTCGCCGCGGCGTTCGCCTGGTTTTCGCACCCGGCCCGCGGCGATCAGCACGACATCGCTGCCGGCGATGCGTTCGGGGTCGTTGGTGCCCTCGATCATCGTGTCGTAGCCGCGCAAGGGGCCGGCTTCCATCAGGTCCAGGGCCTTGCCGACCGGCACGCCGTCCTTGACGTCCAGGAGCGTGACCGCGGCCGTCCCGTTCTCGGCGAGGAAAAAAGCCGTGTTGGTGCCGACGTTCCCGCCGCCGATGATGCTCACTCGCTTCATGA
>CAZVWL010000031.1:0-18612 GCA_964630845.1 uncultured Fibrobacteraceae bacterium | reverse complement strand
GGCCGTGCGCGCAAGCAGCGTGGCGTGCCCGGCGCCGCTGGTCGCGACGATGACCGGCTCGAGGCCGTGGCGCGCGAACGCGCGGCTCAACCGCTCGGCGTCGACCCCGCCGCGGCGACGCCCCGCGCGCGGATTGACGATCACCAGCGGCTGGGTGCCCATCACGCCACCGTCGAGTCGACGCTCACGCCGGGCGCGGCCGGCGGGGCGCCGGCGCCGGCAGGGCAGATCGAAGCAAGCGCGCAGAGGGCCGGGATGCCGGCGTTGAGCGATCGCGTTGTCGTCAAGGGTGACCGCCTCCGGTTGATGGGATGAGCCGAGGCGTCGCCCGGCCTTATGCCGGATCATCGGGGCTCCCGACCGGGCGGCGTCAGACCCCTCTGAATTAACGCGAACCGCGGCGCCGACGCCACGAACGGGGGCGTCGTGCCGGTTGGCTCCGATGCGCACGTTGACCCTTGACGGGCTTATTAATAATCATACATCAAGTAAATTTTTTGAAACATCTCGACTTTTCATACGTAATTCCTTATCTACACGCCGGTCACGCCGTCTCGTGATCGGGGTGTATGATGTTCGCCATGAGGTCATCATGTTCCGCCAGCCACGACCCCACTCCCTACTGATCACGCTCGGCCTCGGCCTGTGCCTGGCCGTTCCCGCCCTGGCCCTGCAGCAAGGCGATCGGTCGTCGGGTCTGCCCAGCCGCGTACGCATGCCCGCCGAGTTCGAGCCCAAGGACGCCCTGCTGGTCGGCTGCGCGCAGATGGTCCAGTTCCACCCGCAGGCCCTGGTGGACATCGTCGGCGCGATCTTCGACCACATCCAGGTGGTAGGCCTGGTGGGCTTCGAGGAAGAGAAGCGGCAGGTCGCTACCCTCCTGGCCGATGCCGGGGGCGACACCGCCGCCGTCACCACCGTGCTGGCCCCGGTCATGACGATGTGGGCGCGCGATTACGGCCCCCTGACGGTGCTCGACCGCCACGGCCGACCCTACTTCCTGAACGCCACCTATCGGGGCCGCGGCGCCGCGCTCGACGATGCGGTGCCCGAGCACCTGGCGGCCGAGCTGGAGATCCCGGTCTTCGACCTGCCGCTGACCATGGAGGGGGGCGACCTGCTGACCAACGGCCTCGGGCTGGTGGTCAGCACCCAGCGCCTGCTGCTGCGCAATCAGGAAGAACGCGGCTACGACCTCGAGCACGTCTGGCACATCCTGCAGCGGTACTTCGGTTTTACCGACTGGGTGCCCTTGCCCTCGCTGCAAGGCGAGCCGACCGGGCACCTGGACATGTTCATGACCTTCGTCGCGCCTCGGATCGCCGTCGTCGGCCGGTACGACCCCGGCCAGGACGACACGAACGCCCCCTGGCTCGACTGGGTCGCCAGACAGCTGAACGGCCGCGCCACCCCGGAGGGCCCCCTCCGTGTCGAGCGGATCCCCATGCCGCCCAACGGCGACGGCGTCTGGCGTACGTACACGAATGTGGTCTTCGCCAACGACGTCTTGCTGGTGCCCACCTACCCGACCGTCTGCCCGGAGCTGGACGCCGACGCGATCGCCACGTACGAACGGCTCCTGCCCGACTGGAAGGTCGTCGGCGTGGACGCTTCCAGCCTCATCGGGCGCAAGGGCGCGCTGCACTGCGTGACCATGGGCCTGCCCGCCGTCCCCTCGTTGATGTAGCGCCGCGCATGGCCGGCCGCCCGGCGAGGTCGTCCTGTTCAGGCGACGGGCCGCGCGTTATCTTTCGGGCCGCATCTGGATCAGGACCCGGTCGCCGAGGCGAGGGTCTTCGCGGCACGCAACTCGAAGGGGTCGCTCATGCAGAAACTCGTCGACATCGTCAAGCTGGCCATCGCCAACGAGGTCAAGGCCAAGACGTTCTACGAACGCGCGTCGGAGCTGACCAGCGGCGGCGAGTCGCTGATGGTCTTCATCGAACTGGTCGAGATGGAAGCCACCCACGCGCAGCGCCTGGTCGACTCGTTCGGCCGCACCCTGCGCCTGGCCGGCATCGACGCCGCGGCGTACCTCGCCGACCTCGAGCAAGGCGCCGCGCGGATGCTCGGCGCCGCCGAGACCAAGGCCCTCGAGGACGCCGACATGCGCCAGGTGCTCGACTTCGCCATCGGCATGGAAGTGCAGGCACGCGACAACTACCTCGAGCTGGCCCGGCAGGTCGAGGGCGAGACGCTCCAGAAGCTGTGTCAGAGCCTCGCCGCCGAGGAGCAGAACCATTTCGACCTGCTGACCGAGGCGCGCAGCGGCGTCGACACGCCGATCGACGAGCGGCCGGCACTCTGATGCCATGAGCCTGACCGCTGGCGAACCGATCGTCGCCGCGACGGCCCTGCGCAAGCAGTTCTCGACCGCGCTCGCGGTCGACCGCCTCGACCTCGCCGTACGCCCCGGCGAGATCCTGGCGCTGCTCGGCCCCAACGGCGCCGGCAAGACCACCACCGTGCGCATGCTCGTGGGCATCCTGCGCCCCGACAGCGGCCGCATCGTGTTCCGCCTCGGCGATCGTGCGGCCGACCGCCCCGATCCCGCCCACCTCGGCTACCTGCCCGAGGAGCGCGGCCTGCTGCGCGACGTGCCGGTCCAGCGCACGCTCGAGTATTTCGGCGCGCTGCGCGGCCTCGACCGGCGACAGGCGCGCGAGCGGGCGCGCGCCGAGCTGGAACGCTTCGGCCTGGGCGATCGCGCCGCCGAGCGCGTCGACCGCCTCAGCAAGGGCAACCAGCAGAAGGTGCAGTTCCTCGCGGCGATCCTGCACCGCCCCCGACTGGCGGTGCTCGACGAGCCGTTCAGCGGCTTCGACCCCGTCAACCAGCAACGTTTCGTGGCGGAGATCCGCCGCCTGCGCGACGAGGGCAGCACGATCATCCTGTCGGCCCACCAGATGGACCTGGTCGAGCAGCTCGCCGACCGCCTGGTGCTCCTGGACCGCGGCCGCATCGTGCTGGAAGGCACGCTGGCCGAGATCCGCGCGCGCACCGGCAGCGGCCAGCGCCTCGAGCTGACCTGCGTCGACGAGCCCGACCCCGCGGCGCTCGGCCAGGCGGCCGGCGTCGAGCGGGTCGACCTGATCGGACCGCGGCGCGTGGCGCTGGGGCTTTCCCCGGGCGCGGTGGTCGGCGAGGTCCTGCACGCGGTGACCGCGCGCGTGGCCGTCGCGGCGGTGCACTCGGCGCCCGAACGCCTGCACGACATCTTCCTGCGCAGCGTCGGCCGCGAGGTGACGGCCGCCGAGCTGTCCGGCGCCAAGACGTCGACCCAGGAGGACCGATGATCGACCGGCGGGTGCGCATGGTGGCGCGGTGGGAGTTCCTGCGCTTCGCCAAGACCAAGGACCTCGTGATCGGCACCCTGGTGCTGGCCGCCATCTACGGCGGCTCGCAGCTGCTCGGTGATTTTGCCCGCGGGCGTTCGAATCAGGAACGCACCGTGGCCGTGGCCGACACCGGCGACCTGCTCGCCTCGGGCCCGCTGCAGCTCGAGAACGTGCGCCTGGTGCCGGATGGGCGCGGTCTGGCCACGCTCGATTCCCTGGTGCTCGCCGGCGACCTCCACGGCGTGCTCGCGCGGGCCGAGGATGGCCGCTGGCACCTGCGGGTGCGGGACGACCGCGCCTGGCAGGACGCCCTGCGCACCCGCTTCGCGGCCCTCGTCTGGCAGCACGAACTACGCACGCTCGCCCTCGACCCGGCGGTGCTGGCCGCCCTGAACAGCGCCCCTGAGATCACCACGGTCCCGCTCGAAGCCGAGCGCGACGGCGGCCGCCCGAGCCTCCTGGTGGTCGTGATCGTCGTGGGCGCCATGCTGCTCGGGCTGTTCACCGGCTTCAGCTACGTGTTCGTCGCGATCACCGCCGAGAAGACGCAGCGCACCACCGAGTCGCTCCTGTCGGTGCTCACCCCGCAGCAGTGGATCGACGGCAAGATCCTCGGCCTGATCGGCGTGGTCCTGGTGAACCTGCTGAGCTTCCTGGTCGCCTGGTATCTCTGGCAAGGCGTCTCGTGGCTGGTGCTGGACCGCACGCTGGCCCTGCCGGGCGGCCTCGGCGGCTCCGCGCTGGTGCTCAGCCTGCTGTTCGCCGCCGCCGGCTTCGCCTTCTGGTTCACGCTCTTCGCCCTGGTCGCCGCCACCATCGACGACCCCAACAGCAGCGGCCGCAGCGCGCTGATGTTCCTGCCGTTCCTGCCCCTGAGCCTGGTGTTCGTGGGCCTCGACGCGCCGGACGCCGGCTGGATGCGCGCGCTGGCGCTCATCCCCGGCGTGAGCCCCTCGGCGATGCCGGTGCGCATCCTGCTCGGCGAACCCGCGGCCTGGGAGATCGTCCTGTCGCTGCTGCTGCTGGCGGCCGGCGCCATGGCGCTGCGCTGGGCGGCCGGCCGCGTGTTCGGCATCAGCATGATGATGACCGGCAAGGAGCCCGGCCTGCGCGAGGTGTGGCGCTGGCTGCGCGAGCCGCGCTAGCGCACCAGGATCACCGTCCTGTTCGCCACCCCGTCCGCGCCCTCGAGCCTCGCCACGAAGCGACCGCTCGGCAGCGACCGCCCCGCGTCGTCGCGGCCGTCCCAGCGGATCGTGTGCGGGCCCGCGGCCATGTGCTCGCCGTCGCGCAGCGCGCGCACGCGGCGGCCGGCGAGGTCGAACACCTGCAGCGAGACCGGCCCCGCCTCGGGCAGCGCGAACGTCAGCGCGACCTGCGGATTGAACGGGTTCGGGTGCGCCTGCAGCGACAGCCGCGCCACGGGCGCCGATGCCGGCGCGGACGTCGTCGCGCCGCCCGAATGCAGCCGGACCGTCACCGGCGACGTGGGCGCCGGCGCGTCGTGATGGACGAGGATGTACGCATCGCCGACGCCGCCACCAGTCACCGCGACGTTCACCGACACCGCCTCGTCGGGCACGAGCACGAACGGCGGCGTCTGGTCGGGCGTCACGCTGAACGTGGCCTCGCCGTCCAGCACCAGCGCGACCTCGCCCACGGTCAACGGCGCGCTCCCCACGTTGCTGATCAGGAACGACCCCGCCGAGGGCTGGTCGGCGCCGCCGAGGGCGAGCAAGGCGCGGTTGACGCCGATCACCGCGCCGTCGTCGGCGAGCACCCGGTCGGCAAAGACGTCGGGCCGGTAGAGCAGCCCCCGATCGTCGCGCCAGGCGGCGATCACCCCGCCCGCGCCGGTGACCACGGCCGGCCGCTGCTGCTTGTTGACCGCGAGGCTGACCGGCACGCCGTTGGCCGCGAGCAGCGCCTGGCCGGCGTGGTCGAGGCGCTGGGCGTAGATGTCCTCGCGTTGCGTGGTGAGCCGGTCGTCCTCCCAGACGAGCCAGGCGCCGCCGACGCCGTCGGCCGTGATCGCGACGTCGCGCTGCGGCCCGGGCGCGCTGCACACCGCGACGCCGTTGATGGTCCAGGCCGCCGCCCCGGCCGCGGTCAGGCGCTGGGCGTAGATGTCGAGGTTCCAGGGCGGGCCGCTGGCGTTGCGGTAGTCGAACCAGGCGACGATCGCGCCGCCGTCGCCGTCGCCGGCGAGCGCCGGCCGGAACTGCGACTCGGCGGCCGTGCACACCGCGCGGCCGTTGGCCGCCCAGAGCGCGGCGCCGCTGACGGCCGCGAGCTTCTGCGCGTAGATGTCAGGCCCGCCGGCGCGGCGGTCGACCCAGGCCAACAGCAGCCCGCCGTCGCTCGCGCGCTCGGCCACGACGGCGTCCTGGCCGTCGTCGGCCACCGCCACCGGCACGTGGCCGGCTTGCCAGCGCGGCAGCCCGTCGGCGTCGAAGCGCTGGGCGTACACGTCGCCCACGTCGTCGCGCGCGTCGACCCAGGCCAGGAAGAACCCGCCCTCGCCGTCGGGACCGATGGCCGGCCCCCTCTGGTCCCAGGCGACCACGACCAGCGGCCGCGGCACGCCGCCGTTCCAGAGCAGGGCGCCGTCGGGACCCACGCGCTGGCCGTGCAGGTCGCTGAAGATGGGGTCGGCCGTCTTGTCCTGCCAGACCACGAAGACGCCGCCCGCGCCGTCCGGGCACATCGTCGGCTGATCCTCCATGCCCGGGCGCGCGGCCACGGCCAGGCCGTTGGTCTGGAACCGGGGCCGACCATCGGCGTCCAGGTGCTGCAGGTAGATGTCGCGCTGGTTGGCCGCGAAGGCGCGCTCGTCCTGCCAGACGATCCACACGCCGCCGTCGCCGTCGGCCACCAGCGGCGCAAAGCCGGTCGTGCCCGTGCTCGAGTGGTAGAGCCCCTGGTTGCCGGGCGCCGCGCAGACCGGCACGCCGTCGACCTGCCACATGGCCCGGCCGTTGACGTCCAGGCGCTGCGCGTAGATGTCGTCGTGGCCCGCCCGGCGGTCCTCCCAGGCCACGATCACGCCGCCGCAGCCGTCGCCGACGACAAACACGTCGTACTTCTCGGCCGGCACGGTGGCGATCGGCACGTTGACCAGCGGGTCGCCGGGCCACAGGACGTGCTGGGCGCGGGCGGTTGCGGCGGCGGCGGCCGCGATCGCGGTCGCCAGGACGATGACGGCGATCGCTTGGACTTCGTGGCGCTGGTGACAGCGGAACGGCAGCATATCGATGGCTCCCTGGCGGCGGGCGAAGTGTCGGGTGCTTCCGGCGCGGCGAGGTCGTCGCTGGCGCTGGTCAGAGTCTAGCAGGGATGCGGGAGCCGGTTCAAGGCGGGCGCCTGGCGTCACGGCCGCCCCGGCGGCGCTGTCCGTTACCCGGCGGAAGGTCTCGCGCGCGATGTTTGCCTATTTTACGAAATAGTCAAACATGGCCAACGAGGCATGGGCCGCCACCCGGCCGCTTGGAGCGCCGGCCGCGGCGACCTATCTTGCCCGGACCGTCCCACATGCCCCCAGTCCGAACGAGCAGGTTCACCGTGCTGCACCTCGACGACCTCGCCTTGCCCCCCGAGCCGACCTTCGGCGACCTCGGCCTCGCCGAACCGGTGCTGCGCGCGCTCGACGTGCTCGGCTTCGAGCAGCCGACCCCGATCCAGGCGCAGATGATCCCGCCTTTTCTGGCCGGGCGCGACGTCATCGGCCAGGCCCAGACCGGCACCGGCAAGACGGCGGCGTTCGCGTTGCCGATCCTCTCGCGCCTGGAGCTCGAGCCGCGCCTGCCGCGGGCGCTCTGCCTGGCGCCGACGCGCGAGCTGGCCATCCAGGTGGCCGAGGCGTTGGAGCAATACGCCGGCTGCCTGAAGGGATTCCAGGTGACCGCGATCTACGGCGGCCAGGAGATGGGCGCGCAGCTGCGCCGCCTGGGGCGGGGCGTGCACGTCGTGGTGGGCACGCCCGGCCGCGTGATGGACCACCTGCGCCGCGGTTCGCTCGACCTCTCCGCCCTGGACTGCCTGGTCCTGGACGAGGCCGACGAGATGCTGCGCATGGGCTTCCTGGACGACGTCACCTGGATCCTCGAGCAGACCCCGGCCGGCCGGCAGATCGCCCTCTTGTCGGCCACGATGCCGCAGCCGATCCGCCGCATCGCCGCCCAGCACCTCACAGACCCGGTGTCGGTCACCATCGCCGCGCGCACGACCACGGTCGAGGCCACGAGCCAGCGCTTCTTCGTGGCCCGCGACCACGAGAAATTCGGCGTGCTGGCGCGCGTGCTGGAGGCCGAGGACTTCGACGCGGCGCTGATCTTCGTGCGCACCCGCTCGGCCACCCTGGAGGTCGCCGAACGCCTGAAGGCCCGCGGGCTGGCCGTCGCGCCCCTGAGCAGCGACATCGCCCAGAACCAGCGCGAGAAGACCATCGCCCGCCTCAAGGAGGGCAAGCTCGACGTGATCGTGGCGACCGACGTGGCCGCGCGCGGGCTCGACGTCGATCGCATCACCCACGTCGTCAACTACGACGTGCCCAACGACCTGGGCGCCTACGTGCACCGCATCGGCCGCACCGGCCGCGCCGGCCGCAGCGGCACCGCGCTCTTGCTGGTCACCCCGCGCGAGCAATACCTCGTGCGCGAGATCGAGCGCGGCACCCGCCAGCGCCTCGAGCCGCTCGCCCTGCCCTCGCTCGACGACGTCAACAGGCGCCGTGTCGAGCGGTTCAAGCTGCGCATCAGCGACGCCCTCGAACATGACGACCTCGCCGCCTTCGCGGACATCGTCGACAGCGTCGCCGCCGAGCGGGGTCTGCCCCTGCGCGACGTCGCCGCCGCCCTCGCGCGCCTCGCCCAGGGCGACCGGCCGCTCTTCCTCGAGGACCTGCCCGTGCCGTCGTGGCCGGTGCCGCCCACGCCGCGGCCGACCGCGTCGGGACCGCCGCGCCGCGCGCCGCGGCCCGAGGGGCCGGAGCCCGGCATGGAGACCTACCGCGTGGAGATCGGCCGCCGCCACGGCGTGGCGGCCGGCCACATCGTCGGCGCCATCGCCAACGAGGGGGGCATCGAGAGCCGGTACATCGGCCGCATCACCATCCACCATGACCACAGCACGGTCGACCTGCCGGCCGGCATGCCCGATCAGGTGCTGCGCAAGCTGCGGGCCGCGCGGGTCTACGGGCAGTACCTGAACATCGCGCTCGAGGCGACCCACCGGCCGCGGGTGCGCAAGGGACGGGTCAACCCGCGCCAGAAGTAGCCGCTTTCTGGGCGGGGCTTGACGCTAGGGCGGACACCCCGGCGTGTGGTATGATCGAGGGGATTCGTTCCGACCCCGGAGGTGTCCCGTGCGCCGTCGCCACGCGCCGCTGATCACCGTCGCCGGCCTGCTGCTCGCGACCATCGGCTCGCCCCTCGCCGCCGACCGCGGCACCGTCATCGAGGACTTCGAAGGCCCGACCATCGTCCTCAACAGCTACCTCGACGAGGACCTCGACCCCGACGCCTGGGCGCTCGTCGGCCAGGCGCACGCGGGCCAGCAGGCGCTGCGCCTGCACGGCAACACCTGGAAGCAGCAGCAGTTGACCATCCCGGCCGCCGTGAACGACACCACGGTATGGCAGATCGCCGTGCGCGCCGACCGCGTCGGCGAGGTCCAGGCGATCGGCGTCGGGGATGAGGATCGGGTGCTGTTCTTCACCTTCTGGGGCACCCAGCTGATGGGCGCGACGAACTGGTGGACGGTCTACCAGGGCGCCTTCGGACGCGACGCCTGGCACGTTTTCCTGCTGCCGATCGGGGCCGCCTGGACCAGCACGTTCGGCGCGGCGCCGGACGCGATCACCCGGCTGGTGTACGTCAACGACGCCGACAGCGGGCAACCGGGCATCACCTTGTTCGACGACCTCCGCGACGTCACCGAGGACCTTCCCCACGCGCCGCGGTGCCGCATCCTCAGCTCGGTGCGGCAGGTGCGCAAGGCGGCGGCGGGCCTGCTCGCGGTCGAGGTGCAGTTCCTGGCCAAGGTCTTCGACCCCGACAGCGACACGTTCACCTACCTCTGGGACTTCGGCGACGGCACGACGAGCGACCTCGCCGATCCCCTGCACACCTTCCTGGTGCAAGCCGCCCATCCCTGGAGCGTGGGCCTGCTGGTGACCGATCCCGACGGCCTGGTGGGCGGCGATCTGGGCCGCGTGAAGGTCGAGGTCGGCCCGGGCGAGCTGCCGTTGACCGTCAACGTCGTCGGCGACGTGTTCACCGGGCGCGGCTACGAATCGCCCGGCGGCATCATCGACACCCACGGGATCGAGGCGTTGTTCGCGCCCACGCTCGGCATCTTCGGCGAGGCGGCCGACGTCAACGTCGCCAACCTCGAGGTCGCCTACACCAGCCGCGGCACCCCGCACCCCACCAAGAGCGTGGTGTTCCGCAGCCGGCCCGAGAACATCGTCGGCCTCGCCTACGCGGGCATCGACGTGGTCACCATCGGCAACAACCACATCATCGACTACGGCGAGGTCGGCATGCTCGACACGATCGAGGGCCTGCAGGGCCTGGGCATCGCCTACTGCGGCGCCGGCGTGAACGAGTACTTCGCCCTGCTGCCCGCCTACCACGGCGCCAAGGGTCTGCGCCTGGGGTTCCTCGGGCTCTGCAACCGCACCGGCCGCCAGTGGAACTACCAGCCGTTCCTGGACGCCGGCTACAGCAAGCCGGGGTTCGCCTACCTGAAGGAAGACAATCTGCAGCGCGCCATCGACGGCTGCCGCGACCACGCCGACGTGGTCATCGTCATGACCCACAGCGGCGACGAATATCAGACCGCGCCGCCCCCCGGGCTCGGCCGGCCCGCCGGCGATCCGGTCGCGCCGATCGCGATCGAGCAGGCGCTGCCGCAGCCCGGCGACCCGGACTTCCACTTCCGCAACGAGCCGACGCTCGGCGAACGGGCGCTGCGCCGCCTCGGCCTGGACCTCGGCGCCGACGTCGTGATCAACCACCACCCCCACGTGCTGCAAGGGTTCGAGGTCCACGACGGCAAGCTCATCGCCCACAGCCTCGGCAACTTCGTCTTCGACCTCTACTACCCCGAGACGATGCCGACGATCGTCATGACCCTGACCATCGACGCCTCGGGCATCGTCGGCTACACGTTCACGCCCGCCTGGATCGACCACTGGATCCCGCGGCCGGCCACCGGCACCCTGGCGCGCCACATCGTCGAGCGGCTGGCCGACTACTCGCGTCCCATGGGCGCGCTCGTCCACCCCGAACCGGACGGCGTCGTGGGCCGCATCCTGCTGTCGCGCGCGGCCGCCGACTCGACCGTCGTCGCCCACTCGGCCACGCTCGACCTCGAGGACCGCGAAGGGTTCGTGATCTCGGCGCCGCTGCCGATCACCGCGGACGGGTTCCTCAGCGGCGTCGAGACGATCGGCGAAGGCTGGCAGGTCCGCTGGGGCCGGGACATCCTGTGGCTGGGCGGGTTCGAGGACGAGGGCGCCAACCTCTGGGACGTCAACTCCGCCGACGAATGGCTCGACGAGGACGTCTTCCTGGCGGGCGCGCGATCGCTCGGGTTGCGCCGCGCCTTCTCGGACGGCGTGCAGACCGGCACCGACCTCGAGCGCCACCTGCCCTGCGACCCCACGCGCGAACACTCGGCGATCGGCTGGCTGCGCGGCGAGAACACGCCCCGCGCCCGCATCATGGTGCGCTTCTACGCCAGCCGCATGACCGAGACGCCCATCTCGAGCACGAACCTGGCCGACCCCGTGACGGGCGACGTGGGCTGGGTGCGCCAGTGGCGCGACCTGCAGACGCCGCCCAGCGGCATCTTCTTCGAGCTGCGCTGCGGCGCGGAGCCGCCGAGCAGCGGCGTGGGCCGCGCCTGGTTCGACGAGCTGGCCATGATCGCCTGGGAGCCCTGGCAGGCCGCCGATGCGCCCGTCGACGTGCCGGCGCCGGGCAACCTGCGGTTCCTGCAGGTCCGCCGGGCCGGCCCCGGCCCCGACCAGGTCACGGTGGCCTGGCGCCAGACCAGCTACGGCGCCGTGACCACGGCGGCGCCGCAACCGCCCGCCGTCAGGCCGCTCGCCCGGCTGGCGTGTTTCCCCAACCCCTGCAACCCGCGCACCACCGTGCAGCTCGACCTGCCGCCGGGCGGGTCCGGCGCCTGCGAGGTGGCGGTCTTCGACGTGCGCGGGCGACGCGTCGCCTTGCTCCACCAGGGCCCCCTGGCGGGCGCCGGCCCGCATGGCTTCTCGTGGGACGGCTGCGACGACCGTGGCCGGCCCCTGGCCAGCGGGGTCTACCTGGCGCGGGTGCGGCTCGGGCAGGACGACGCGCTGGTCAGCAAGGTCGTGCTCGTCCGCTGAACGGACCACGATACCGGTTGCTGGCGCCGCGGCCTCTCCGTACCATGCCCGGGCGCCTCGTCGTCAAGCCATCAGGGAGCAGATCCACGCGATGACCGCGCCGGCCGCCCTTGCGATCTCCGACCTCGGCCGCGGCTTCGCCACTCCCGGCGGCGCGCGCGCGACGGTCGTCGACGTGCCCGCCTTCACCGTGGCCGCGCGCGACCAGGTCGCCCTGCACGGCGCCAGCGGCACCGGCAAGACCACGTTCCTGCACCTGATCGCCGGCATCCTGGCCGCCGACCGCGGGCGCATCCTGATCGGCGATCGCGAGATGACCGGTCGGCGCGAATCGGGCCGCGACCGCCTGCGCGCCGAGGCGATCGGCTACGTGTTCCAGGGCGGCAACCTGCTGCAGGGTTTCTCCGCGCTGGAGAACGTGCTGATCGCGATGGGGTTCGCGGGCCGGCGCGACCGCGCCTTCGCCGAGCACCTGCTCGACCGGGTCGGCCTGAGCGACCGGCGCCACCACCGCCCCGCCCAGCTCTCGGCCGGCCAGCAGCAACGCGTGGCCGTGGCGCGCGCGCTGGCCAACCGCCCGCTGCTGGTGCTGGCCGACGAACCGACCGGCGCCCTGGACCCCGACCTCGCCCTGGCCACCTTGCGCCTGATCCGCGAGGTCTGCCACGAGAACGAGGCCGCCCTGCTGCTGGTCAGCCACGACCCCGCCATGCTCGAGCACTTCGTGACCCGCCACCGCTTCGCCGACCTGAACCGCGCGGGGCGCGCGTCATGACCGCGCGCCGACTCGGCATCGCCGCCCTCGCGCGCCGCAGCCTCTGGCAACACCGGCTGTCGACCGTGGTCACGATCGCCTCGGTGGCCCTGGCGACGGGCCTGGTGATGGCGATCTTCACGATCGAGGACCAGTCGCGCCGCGCGTTCACCGCCGGGGACGCCGGCGGTTTCGACGCCGTGCTCGGGGCCCGCGGCAGCCAGCTGCAGCTCGTGTTGAACTCGGTGTTTCATCTGGACGCCTCACCCGGCAACCTGCCCTACGCTCTGTACCAGGCGATCGCCGCCGACCCGCGCGTCGCCCAGGCCGTGCCCTACGCGCTGGGCGACAACTACTTCGGTCACCGCATCGTGGGCACCACCGAGGAGATCTTCGCGCGCCCCGACGGCGCGCCACGTTACCGGCTCGCCGCCGGCCGTCTGTTCGATCCCGAGCGCATGGAGGCGGTGATCGGCAGCGAGGTGGCGCGGCGCGCGG
Organism: uncultured Fibrobacteraceae bacterium; assembly: GCA_964630845.1. Classification (GTDB taxonomy): domain Bacteria; phylum Krumholzibacteriota; class Krumholzibacteriia; order LZORAL124-64-63; family LZORAL124-64-63; genus Glo-17. The sequence goes on along the minus strand of CAZVWL010000031.1, from coordinate 5,627 downwards.
GCCTGGCGCTCGGCGATGTCTTCAACCCCTACCACGGCCTGATCTTCGACCCCGCCACCCGGCACGACGAGGAGTACCTCGTGGTCGGGGTGCTCGAGGCGACCAGCGGCCCGACCGACCGCGTGATCTGGATCCCCCTGGAGGGCGTCTACCGCATGGCCGGGCACGTGCTGCGCGGCACGGGATCGGAGTACACGCCGCAGGCCGGGCGCGAGATTCCCGACGAGCACAAGGAAGTGAGCGCCGTGATGCTGGCCCTGCGCACGCCGCAGGCCGGCTTCGCGCTCGAGCAGACGATCAACCGGCAGGGCAAGGCGGCCACGCTGGCCTGGCCGATCGGCACGGTGATGGCCGAACTGTTCGACCGTTTCGGCTGGCTGACCCGCGTGCTGGAGCTGGTCGCGTACCTGGTGATGGTCGTGGCGGCGGGGTCGATCCTGGCGAGCATCGCCCACTCGTTGAACGAGCGGCGGCGCGAGTTCGCGATCTTGCGCGCGCTGGGCGCGCGGCGGCGCGCGGTGCTGGGCGTGATCCTGCTCGAGGCGGGCAGCCTGGCGGCCATCGGCGCCGTGCTCGGCTACCTTGTGTACGTGGCGATCCTGATCGTGGCCCAGCAGATCGTCCGGGAGCAGACCGGCGTGATGCTGGAGATCCTGCGGCCCCATCGGGCCCTGCTGGTCACGCCGCTGTTGATGGTCGGCCTGGGCCTGGCGGCAGGCATCCTGCCGGCCGTGCGCGCTTACGCCACCGACGTCGCCGACAACCTGGTCCCCCGGACCTGAACGCTCGAGGAGGGCAGACCATGATCACCACCCGTCGTCTCGTCGTGCTCGCCGCCGCCGCCGCGCTGACCCTCGGGCTGGCCGGGTGCGGCGAGAAGGGACAGCAGCAGCAGGCGGACGCCGCCAAGGAAGCGGGCGGCGAACACCACGCCCACCACCACGTGGCCCCGCACGGCGGCCTGCTGGTCCCGGTCGGCGATCACGCCGCCAACCTCGAGTTCGTGTTCGACGCCGGCAGCGGCCATCTGACCGCCTACGTGCTGGACGGCTGCGCCGAGAACCCGCTCCGGATCGCCCAGCCGGCGATCAAGCTGACCCTGGTGCTGCCGCCGGTCGGCGACGAACCGGCCGGTCGGGCGCTGATGGTGGCCCTGGACGCGGTCGCCAACCCGCTGACCGGCGAGACCGTCGGCGACACGTCCGAGTTCGCCGCGCGGGTGCCCGAGCTGGCCGGCGCCTCGGCGTTCGCCGCCGTGGTCGGCGACCTGGAGATCCGGGGAACCCACCTGACCGGCATCGACTTCACGTACCCGACGGGCGAGGCGATGGAAGGCGGCGATCACGATCACGATCACGGTCACGATCACGACCATGGTCACGAGCACGCCCACTGACCGAGGACACCGGCATGACCGACCCGCGACCCGCCGCGAACAAGACGACCTCCTGGCGCCGGCGCCTGCCGCTCGGTCGTCTGGCGCTGCTCGTGCCGATCGCGGCCATCCTGATCGCGCCCGCGCTGCGCCAGGACGGCATCGCCGACCAGACCGGTCCGCGCGGTCGTTCGTTCGGCACCCTCGACGACCCCATCCAGCCCCCGGCCTCGACCTCGCCGTTCAACGAGCTGCTCGCCCGCTCGTGGTCCAGCCCGCAGCACGACGCCCAGGGTCGCCGCGAGCTGACCTTCGAGCACCTCGCCTACTACGACTACACGCCACCCGGCGGCCTGCGCACCGACCCGTTCGCCGACCCGTCGACCAGCACGGCGAGCTTCGAGGAGCGGATCCCGGCGGAGGTCCGCGGGCTCGATGACCGCGAGGTGGCGATCATCGGCTACCTCATGCCGCTGGCCGGCACGCCCGAGGCGATGACCAAGTTCCTGCTCGTGCGCAACATGCAGATCTGCTGCTACGCGGTCGTGCCACAGCTCAACGAATGGGTCTACGTGGAGGCCGACGCCAAGCTCAAGATCCGTTACGCGCGCGACGTGCCCGTGCTGTTGCGGGGCAAGCTCGAGGTCAAGGAATCGGTCGAGTCGGGCCTGGTGATGTCGCTCTACCAGATGCGGGCTGAGAGCATGGAGACGCTCACGCGCAGCCAGCTCATCGCGTTCTACGATCGGGTGCTGGGGCGTTGACCCGGCGCAACCGTCGTTTCAGATCCCCGGATTCATCGCCAGCCCGAAGTGCTGGCCGAGCACCCAGCGGATCACCTTGGTCATCTCCTGGTGGTCGAAGCGATACGGGTCGAACCCGAGCACCACGTCGGCCACCTGGTTCGGCTTGACGGCCGCGGTCTTGTGCGCCACGAAGCCCACGACGCGGTCGTTGGTGCGCGCGCTGGTCAAGCCGGCCTGCAACGCGTTGGTCCCGCAGTGTTGTGCCAGCGAAGGCTGGTCCTCGCCGCCGTAGTAGCCGGCGGGCCAATCATCCTGGGGATCGGCGTCCAGGCGCACCTGGCGGACCCAGTCGTAACGGGCGATGGAGCGGAACATCGGCTCCACGCACGGTCCGTCGGCGCACTGCTGCAATGTGTAGGGCGTCGGCCGTCCGACCGTGTTGGCGTCGTAGAACTCGTCGTTGCCCCAGGACCATTGACGACCCAGCAGATACGGGTCGTCGAGGTGCTGCGGGTCGCGCCAGTCGATCGCCGCATGGGTCCAGATCGTGTCCGCCACGGCGCCACCCGGCAGGTGGGCATCGCGGAAGGCCGGGTCGAGCACGAGTCCCTTGAGCCCGGCGCAGCCGGCCTTGCGCCGGCTGCCGAGCGACAGGCCGTTGCCGTACTCGTAGAAATCGTTGCGGGTGACGATGTCGAGCAGCGCGATGCCCATCACCTCGTACGGGTAGCGCGTCAACCCGACGAGCGTCTCGGAACCGTCCGGCTCGAACCTGACGCCGAATCCGCGGCGGACCTGCTGCCCCTGGACGACGGTCATGCCTCCCGAGTACAGGGCCTCGGTGGACTCGAAGACGATCGGCGTCTCGTAGGGGGCGAGGGCCAGGTGGGAGATCAAGGCCTGGCTGCCCGCGTAGAGCACGTTGCCCGCGAAGCGCTGGTACTGCGTCAACCAGACGTACTTGTCGATGTCCGAGAGCGCGTTCATCGCGAAATCAGGTCGGAACTGACCGGCCACGTTGTTGCCGGTGGAGGCGAACCGCGTGAACCAGACCAGGCTGCGGTACGCCACGGCATCCCGGAACGCCAGCAGCTCCAGCTCGCAATCGGTGCTGTGCGCGTCGGGATCCCAGCCCACCACGCCGCCGGGCCCCTGCAGGATGCCGCGCCAGAAGGCGTCGCGGTACTCGTCACGGTCCAGCGGCAAGCCGGCCGCGGACGTCCAGGCGTTGCTGGCGCGGTCATTCACGTCGTCCACCAGCAGCACCGGCAGCTGATCCCACGGATCGGGGATCGCAACGACGCTCAGCGTGAGCGTCCAGCGGCTGCGCCGGCCGAGGTTGTCGACCGCCTCGATGATCAGCTGGTGCACTCCGGTCAGGAAGGTGGTGTCGTCCGGGATGCGCCGGTTCTCGGGCTCGAGACCGGGCGGCACGGCCCAGCCGGGATCGGCCGGGTCGTCGGGATCGGCGAGGTTCCAGCCCCACCGATAGGACACGATCGTGCCGCCAGGGTGGGATGCGTTGGCGGCCCAGGAGAAATTCAAGGGCTGGCCCGGCGCGATGTCGAAGGTGCGTGTGTTGCCGAGACCGGAACCGATCAGCCGTCCGAGGTAGGGTTCGGCCACCAGGAGCACGGGCGGCTGCAAGAAGACCGCCAGGTCGATGTCGATCTGGTTGTAGCCGGGCACGAGCACCGTCGGCACGATCGCCGGGTCGTGGTCCGGATGGTCGACCAGCACCCAGACCAGCTGCGAGGGGTCGTCGTCCTTGGCGGCGGCGGCGGACGCGCGGGGCTCGACCCAGCCGGCGGCGACGGCCTCGGCCGCGCTCACGCGGACCGCGCGCACCGTCCGCGTGCGCTCGCCGATGCTGGTGATGCGCAGCGAGACCGGCGCCGACGCGCCGGCGCTCAGGCGCACGAAGTAGACGCCGGCAGGCAGCCCGTCGGGCAGGTCGAGCACGAGGTCGCCGTCGCCGCCGGTGGCGGCCAGGCGGCGCCCGCGCACGTCGTGCAGCGCCAGGTTGGCCCGGCTCGCGCCGGGCGGCAGCACGAAGTCGAGGCGTGCGTCGCGCGCGCCCACGGTGCCGCGCAGGTTGCCGGCCAGGATGCGTGACGCTTGCCAGTCGGCGGGGTCGGCCCCTCCGCCGGGCGCCGGCTGTCCGACGCCCACGATGTCGCCGAACATGGCCAGGCCCGTCGCGTCGGTCCAGGCGACCGGCTCGTTCAGGCCTTCGTCCCAGACGCCGTTGAGGTTCAGGTCGAGCACGACGCGCGCGTCGACCACGGGCAACGACGCCGACCGCACGATCACGTGCACCGTGGCCAGGTCGACGCCGTCGTTCGCGAGAGCCAGGCCGGCGGCACCGCAGACGGTGACGAGGGCCAGCAAGCAGGCGGCAAGGCGTTTCATGGTGGGCCTCCAATCCTCGATCGCGTGGGGTGGTGTCCCATGAGGATACGGAAGCGAAAAGGTTCGGTCAACGCGGCTAGGCCATGGTCGCGGACGGGGCCTCGGCCCCCGACCGCCGCGCCACTCAGACCTTCCTGGTCAGCTCCACCCCGCAGCAGCTGAAGGTGCACGGGTTGGCGGCCGGGTGACAACCGCAGTCGCCAGCCCTGGCGACGGGGTCCTGGCACTCCTTGATGACCTTCAGCTCGATACCGCACGACTGGCAGGTGTAGACCTCGCCCATCTTCATGTGATGGCAGTTGGCCATGGTGGCCCTCCGGGATCGGGTTCGCAGGTTGCATCGATACGTCCATCAGTCTAGCACGTTCCGGGCGAGACGGGGCGGTGATCTCGCGTTTTCACCGGCGCGCGCAAACGCCCTGTGAATACGTTATCAAGATTGCGAAAAGATTACGTTTTGTATTCCCGTGTCCCGTCTTGTACCGTTGCCCATCGTGACGATTGCGGCCGACCCCGGACCCCACAGCAGCAAGGTGCCGACGACCATGACCACGCCGATCCTCCTGGACCGCAACGAGAATCGCTACGGTCCCGCGCCCGCGTGCCTCGACGTGCTGCGCCAGGCCGACCCCGAGCTGCTCTTCAACTACACGCGCGCCTTCGAGCAGGGCGCTTACAGCGACCTCTCCGTGCGCCTGGCCGATCTGCACGGCCTGACCGAGCAGCAGATCATCCTCGGCTACGGCTGCGAGGACCTGCTCAAGGAGTCGGTGCACCATTTCGTGCACCCAGGCCGCACCATCCTCATCCCCCAGGCGTCCTGGTGGTACTACAAGGCGATCGCCGACGAGGTCGGCGGCGTGACCGTCGAGTTCCCCCTGGTGGCGCACGCGACGCATTACGAGTTCGACCTCGACGCGTTGGTGCGCCTGCGAGAATCGGTCGACCCCGCCCTAGTGCTGCTCGCGTCGCCGAACAACCCCACCGGCAACGCGATCTCGCGCGACGACCTGCTGACGGTGCTCGACCGCTTCCAGGACGTGCCCTTCGTGCTCGACCAGGCCTACTTCGGGCTCACCCCGGGCGAGGCGGAC
>CAZVWL010000030.1:6190-19289 GCA_964630845.1 uncultured Fibrobacteraceae bacterium | reverse complement strand
AGCACGCCGCCCTGCGCCGCGAGGTCGGCCAGCAGCGCGGCGAGGTCGTCCGGATCGACGGCGAGCGGCTCGACCGGTTCCAGTTCCTCGGTCCAGGCCGGCACGGCGGCAACCAGGGCGACGACAACGACCAGGGCCTGGGCGACCGGCAGGATACGCGCCGTCATCGCCCCACCCCCACGACCAGGCCCCAGCGATGCGACACCCCGAGGTCCGGATGCACGCAGTGGCTCGTGCGCAGGAGCTGGCCCTGCACCCGCCAGGCGGTGCTGAGGCCCACCGTGCCGGTCGCCGGCTCGCAGCGCAGGCCCACCGCCGCGATCGCGGCCAGGCGCAGCAGCAGCTCGCCCTGGACCGAGGGGCGGCCGTCCACGGCGCGGTCGACCACGACCGCCGCGGTCCAGGCCTCGCCGCCGGCGCCGCATCGCAGCCATCGCCGCAGACCCTGGCGGCCATACCAGACGGGCGGCGGCCCGAGCGGCAGCCATCCCTCCAGCCACGCTCCGGACCAAGACGGCGTGCGCCACCAGAGGTCGGCCTCGCCGTGCGCGCGGGCGGGTCCGCCGGCGAGGTCGAGGCTGGTCAGGCCGACGCGGACACCGACCGTCGCGGGGCGACCGAGCGCGGCGGCCAGCCGCCACGATCGTTCGCGATAGGGGCCGGTGCCGAGCTGGTGCCAGTCGAGGGCCAGGCGGGCGCCGCCCAGACGGCGTTCGACGCCGAGGCCCGCCTGGGTCAGGTCGGACACCTCGTAGAGCGTCCCCTGGCCGGCCACGAGCAGCCAGCGCGACGCCGGCCGATCGGGCAGGAGGAACGCTCGTAGCGCGCCCGGCGGCACGAGCCAGGCGTCGTCGAGGTCGCGCACGCCCCCCGCCGTGGCGACGAGCGGGGCCGCGGCGCAGACCAGCAGCACGATCGCCGTCGCCCGCGCCCGTCGGCCGAGCGGGTCGGCGGCGCGCCTCACGGCCGCTCCCGGCGCACGACCAGAAGCCGCCGGCCCCCCGTGGCCTGGCCGCCGCCCGGGTGGCGCCAGCGCACGAGCGCGATATAACCACCGGGCGCGAGGCTGCGACCCGATTCGTCGCGCACGTCCCACGCCAGGTGGCGCGGGCCGGGACCGTGATCGTCCCCGCCCAGGTCGCGCACCAGCCGCCCCCAGAGGTCGTACACGCGCAACGTCCAGCCGACGACCGCTGCCGGCACCTCGAGCTGGATCGCCAGCGTGCCGTCGCCGTCGGCGCCGTCGTACGGGTTGGGACGCAGGGCGAATCCACCCGGCTCGAGCGCCGCCATCGGCGCCGGCGGGCACCCGGGCGTCGCCCCGATCGTGGCCGTCGCCAGTTGCCAACCGTGATCGGGCAGCCGTTCATAGCTGCGGCCGGAAGGCACGCTGCCGCTGCCGAGGCCGAGCGTCACATGGTCGATCACGGCGCCGTCGGCGTCGCCGAGGTAGAGCCGGTCCGCGAAGTCGCGGCCTGCCGGCGCCGAGTTGTTCAGCACCGGCCAACCGGCCAGCGGCACCGGCGGCGAAGGCACGCAAGGCAAAGCCGCGCCGGACGCGACCAGGTCATCGAGCCAGACGGCGAGCGCCGCGGCGTCCTGAGCGATCAGCAGGCAGTCCCCCGGAGCCAGCTCGTGGTCCGGCAAACGACGCCAGGCTCCGTCCTCGTCGCGCAGGGCCAGGTCGCCAAGGTTCCGGGGGACGTCCCCTGCATTGATCAGCTCGCACCACTCGCCCCCGCTGGTCGGGGCGCCCATGACCTCGCTCAACCGCACGTCGGGCAGGCCCACCATGTAGCGGCCCAGCGACACCTCGCAGGACCCGCCGTCGGCCGGTCCACGCACCATGAGGCGGGTCGCCAACAGACCGGTCTGCTGGGGCACGAGCGTGAACGTGAGCGTGGTGTCGCGGTCGACGCCGAGCGTCTCGAGGGTCAGGCTGGCCTGGGCGGCGCCGACGGCGAGGTCGACCAGGGCGTCGGTCAGCGGCAGCAGGCCGGTGTTGCGCACGGTGAGCACGGCCTGGGCCGGCCGACCCGCCGCGGCCAGCGACGGCGGCTGCCAGACGTGCGACAGCACCGCGACCTCCACCGCCGCCCAGTTGCGCCGGCCGGGCGTGGGATCGGCGACCACGAGGTCAACGGCGTTGTGGCCGGTGTCGCGCCCGTCGGGCCGACGCGCCAGCGCGGCGGCCGGCGCCCCGGGATGCGGCGCGCCCTCGTACATGTCCGGAAACTCGAGCGCCCCCCAGCCGACGATGTCGACGCTCCCGTCCGGGCAGATCAGCCGGATGGCGTCGGGGCCGTTCTGCAGGCTGAGCCGGACCTCGGCGTCGGCAGGCGGCCCGGTCCAGCCGCGGTCGACGATCAGGAACAGCGCGCCGGGTTCGAGCCGATCGCCGGCCTGGCCGGTCCAGCGCGCGGCCCACACCGGCCCCACCGCTCCGTTGCCGAACTCGAGGCGGCACCCGGCGAGGTCGACCGTCGCGGCCCCGATGTTGATCAGCTCGACGTACTCGTGGCCGGCGTCGGCACCGGGCGGATCGTAGCAGACCTCGTTGATCAACAGGCGCGCGGAGGCTTCGGTCACGGGCGCGGTCAGCAGGCACACGATCGCCGATGCCGACGCGGCACGACGACGCCACCGGCGCCATCCCCAGGTTGGCAGAAGCACGGGCCAGGCCCGCTTTCCGGGAGGAAACGTTCGGCCTCAGAGCAGGCCGTGGCGGCGGCGCAGGAGCCACTCGCCGGTCAACAGCACCACGGCGGCCAGCAGCCAGGGCCAGCCGGCGGCGGGTTCGAGGCGGGCCTGCCGCACGGTGGCGGCCGCGGTCAGGTCGAGGTCCGGCAACCCGGCCAGCAGCCGCTGCACCTGGTCCGGCTGGCCTCCATCCAGCGCGACCCCGCCGAGCCGCGCGGCAACCTGCCTGAGGCTGCGTCGATCCTGCCTCACCTGGGCCAGCTCGCGCTCGGCACGGGTGATCACGATCTCCCTGGCCGGCCCGATTTCGGCCGGTTCGTCGAGACTTCTCGGCACCAATCGCCAGCGCCCGGGCGGCAGCGGCGGCAAGTCGCCGACCGCCACACCCGGCCGGCGCGCGTCGGGCGCGAGCGCCACGACCCGTTGCGGGCCACCGTCGGGGGCAACCACCTCGACGCCCGCCGGACGGCCGGCGACCGGTTCGCCGCGAAGGTCGAGCCAGCGGGCGGCCACGGGCACCGTCTCGCCTTCCTCGTACACCACGCGCTGGCCGAGCAGGGCGATGCCCGCCGTCTGATCGCCGAGCGCGGCCCACAGCAGCATCTGGCGCAGCAGCTGACCGGCGCTCTCGCCGCCGGCGGCCTCCCGGCCCGGCAGGCGCCAGAACACGAGGTCCCAGAGCCGCCGGCCGCCGAACCACAACGAGCGCCCCGACTCGACGTTCATCACCGCCAGCAGCGGCCTGTCCGCGCCGGCATCCAGCAGCACCTCGGCCGCGGGCTGCGGTCGGACCGGCTGCACGCGTCGCAGCGGCGGCCAGCCCGCCAGGGCGCCGCCGGCGCCCGTGCCGTGCGTGATCCCGGCGGTGACCGCATGCCTCGGCGCGCCGGCACCGGCGCGCACGGAGTGTTCTCCGTGACGCGGCTGATCGCCGATCAGCACCACCGGCAGCACGGCCTGCAGCGCGCCGGGCCAGGACCGGGGCATGACGTCGCTCGCCGGGTCGCCGGCGATCGCCACCAGCCCGAGCCCGTCGCGCACGGCCGCGGCCAGCTGCAGGCCGCCATCGGGCAGGAGCATCGCCGGAGGGCCCGCGAGCACGACCGCGTCCCAGCGTTCGCGCCAGGCGGCGGGCTCGGGCGGCGCCTGCCAGGCCGTCATGCTGTCCGCAAGAACGGGGCCGGCAGGCCCCGGCCGCACCACCTCGAGGGCCAGCCGTGGCTCCAGCAGCGCGGCCTGGGCCAGGAAACGCACGTCCCAACCAGGCGCGGCAGCCAGCACCAGCACGCGCGCCTGATCCTGCTGGACGTTCACCGCGAGCGTCGCCTTGTTGTTTGCCAGGTAACGCTCGTTGACAAGCGCGGCGACCTCGACCTCCAGCACCGCGAGTCCCGCCTCCTGCGGGGTCCACTGCAGTTCCATGCGCACGAGGTCGGCCGCCGGACTCTCCTGTTCGGCCACGACCTCGCCCTCGTGCAGCAGCCTGACGGTCAACGGTTGGCCGGGCGATCCGGGCGATCCGGGCGATCCGAACGCCACGTCCTGCTGGGCGACGGCCACCTCCACGATCACCGGTTGCCCGCGCTGCACGCGGTCCGGATACCGCAAGCTCGCCAGGAAGCGGTCGGGCGGACCGGTCACCTCGCCGATGCCGACCAGCGAGAGCGGCAGGCCTGGTTGCCCGGTCGTGGCGGCAGGCTCGTCCGAGTGTCCGTCGCTCAGCACGATCATCGCCCGCAACGGCCGGCCGAGCAGCCGCTGCCGCGCCTGGGCGACAAGGCCGGACAGATCGGTGCCCACCGCGACGGGCGGCTCGGCTTCGGCCTCGGCGGGCGCGGTTCGCCGCGCCGGCGCGCGGCCATTGCCGCGCAGGTGAATCACCTCGGGCCGCGCCGGCAGCGCGGTCAGCGTCGAATCGACGCGCGCCGCCAGTTGCCAGGCGTCCTGCCAGCGCGTCTCCAGCCCCATGCTGGCCGAGTCCTCGACAACGATCGCCACCACCGCCGGCTCGCGCTGGTCCTGCAGCTTCACCACGAGCGGACGCGCGATCGCCAGCAGGGCCAGCCAGCAAGCCAACGTGCGCAGCCCGATCAGCAGGCGTCGGGCGCGCGGTGGCGGGGCCGGCTCGGTCCTCGCGTAGATGCGGTGCGCCCAGACGGCGCAGGCCACCGCGCCCACGAACAGGAGCGGCCAGGCCCACACCGAGAGTAGCCACTGAACGGTCACATCGGCTCCCGGCCCGGACCGGGCGGCGGCCCGCCGGGCGCTGCTGGCGGCAGAAAACACGCGGCGGTCGCGGCATCAGCCGGCGACCGCCGCGTCCGTACAGGGATGAACCGCGGCTCAGGCGCCGAGTTCCTCCCGGATCGCGACCTGCGCCGCCGCCAGGCGCGCGATCGGCACCCGGAACGGCGAACAGCTCACGTAGTCCAGCCCCACCTTGTGGCAGAAGGCGATGCTGCTGGGGTCGCCGCCGTGCTCGCCGCAGATGCCGAGGTGCAGCTTCGGATTGGTCTGGCGGCCCTTGCGCACCGCCATCTCGACGAGCTGCCCGACGCCGGTCTGGTCGAGCTGCTGGAACGGGTCGTTCGGCAACACGCCCTTGCCGAGGTACACGGGCAGGAACGTGTTGATGTCGTCGCGGCTGAAACCGAACGTCATCTGCGTCAGGTCGTTGGTGCCGAAGCTGAAGAAGTCGGCGACCTCGGCGATCTGGTCGGCGGTCAGCGCGGCGCGCGGGATCTCGATCATCGTGCCCACGAGGTAGGACACCTCGGCGCCCTTCTCCTTCATCACGCGCGCGGCCGTCTCGCAGCAGAGCTGCCGCATGTCGGCCAGCTCGCGGCGCGTGCCCACCAGCGGGATCATGATCTCCGGACGCACATCGACGCCCTTCGCCTTGACCGCGAGCGCCGCGCCGATGATCGCCTCGACCTGCACGGCGTAGATCTCCGGGTAGGTCAGGCCGAGCCGGCAACCGCGGTGCCCGAGCATCGGGTTCAGCTCGTGCAACGATTCGATCTTGCGCTCGATGTCGGCGACCGCAAGCCCGAGGTCGCCGGCCAGCTCCTCGATCTCCTTGCGGCCCTGGGGCAGGAACTCGTGCAGCGGGGGGTCGAGCAGACGCACGGTGACCGGCAGCCCAGCCATCGCCTCGAAGATGCCCTCGAAATCTTCCTGCTGCAGCGGCCGGATGTGCTCGAGCGCGGCGCGGCGCGAGGCCTCGTCGCCCGCGAGGATCATCTGGCGCATGCGGCGGATGCGGTCCTCGCCGAAGAACATGTGCTCGGTGCGGCACAGGCCGATGCCCTGGGCGCCGAACTCGCGTGCCTGCCGGCTGTCGTGCGGCGTGTCGGCGTTGGTGCGCACCTTCAGGCGGCGCGCCGCGTCGGCCCAGCCCATGAGCGTCGCCAGGTTCGGGTCGTCCAGGCTGGGCGGCACGAGCGCCGGGGCGCCGGCGATCACCTCGCCGGTGGTGCCGTTGATCGTGATCGTGTCGCCCTCGCCGAAGCTGCGGCCGCCGACGGTCATGACCTTCTTGGCGGCGTCGACGTGAATGTCGCCGCAACCGGCGACGCAGGGTTTGCCCATGCCGCGGGCGACCACCGCCGCGTGGCTGGTCATGCCGCCCCGGCTGGTCAGGATGCCCTGGGCGGTGTTCATGCCGGCGATGTCCTCGGGGCTGGTTTCCCGGCGCACGAGGATCACCTTCTGACCCTTGGCGGCTGCTGCGACCGCGTCCTCGGCCGTGAACCGCAACTGGCCCTGGGCGGCGCCGGGCGAGGCGGGCAAACCGCTGGCGAGCACGTCGAGCGCGGCCTTGGGGTCGATCTGGTCGTGCAGGAGCTGGTCGAGGTGGTCGGGTTCCACCATGAGGACCGCCTGCTTCGGGGCGGTGAGCCCCTCGGCCGTCATCTCGCAAGCGATGCGGATCGCCGCCACGCCGGTGCGCTTGCCGTTGCGAGTCTGCAGCATCCAGAGGCGGCCTTCCTGGATGGTGAACTCGATGTCCTGCATGTTCTTGTAGTGCTGCTCGAGGCGTGTGCGAATCGCCGCCAGCTCGGCGTAGAGCGACGGCATCAGGCGTTCCATCGTCGGCAGGTCCTTGGCCTCGTGACCGTCGGGCAGCGAACGCCGGCCGACCTCGTTGATCTGCTGCGGCGTGCGGGTGCCCGCGACCACGTCCTCACCCTGGGCGTTGACCAGGAACTCGCCGTAGAACTCGTTCTCGCCGTTGGAGGGGTTGCGCGTGAACGCCACGCCCGTGGCGCTGGTGTCGCCGAGGTTGCCGTACACCATCGCCTGCACGTTGACCGCCGTGCCCCAGTCCTCGGGAATCCGGTGGATGCGCCGGTATTCGATCGCGCGCGCCACGCCCCAGCTCTTGAAGACGGCGGTCACGCCGCCCCAGAGCTGCTCCCAGGCGTCATCCGGAAACGCGCGGCCCGTGTCGCGCTTGACGATCGCCTTGAAGGTCGCGATCAGTTCCTTGAGGTCGGCCGCCGACAGCTCGGTGTCCAGGCGCACGCCGCGCTGATGCTTGAGCGCGTCGATCGCGTCCTCGAAGTGGTCGCTGTCCACGCCCATCACCACGTCGCCGTACATCTGGATCAGGCGCCGGTAGCTGTCGTAGGCGAAGCGCTCGTTGCCGCTCTTGCTGGCCAGACCCTGGACCGACTCGTCGTTCAGGCCGAGGTTGAGCACGGTGTCCATCATGCCGGGCATCGAAACGCGCGCGCCGGACCGCACGGAGAAGAGCAGCGGATCGGCCGGGTCAGCGAAGCGCTTGCCCATGATCTCTTCGGTCTGGCGCATGGCCGCCCGCACCTCGTCCTTGAGCGCGTCGGACAGCTGGCCGGTCTGCTGGTAGACCGTGCACTCGTTCGTGGTGATCGTGAATCCCGGCGGCACCGGCACGCCGATCAGCGTCATCTCGGCCAAGTTGGCGCCCTTGCCGCCCAGCAGGTTGCGCAGCTTCGCATCGCCGTCGGCCCGGCCACCGCCAAAGAAGTACACCCTCTTGTCGCTCATCGCTCCTCCTTGCATGCTCGTTTCGCGGGGCACGGGCCCGCCACCTCGTCGCACGGTCATCCAGTATAGCCACGCCGGGCCCGGACACAAGGTCGGCCCGGATTCCGCCACGGGAACCCGGGCCGATGCCGGTTGGTCCGGAAGGCGCTTCGCGGCAGGCGCCTCGCCACGGACCGTCAGCGGATGATCACCAGCTTGCCCCAATAATCGCCGCGCTCGGGCATGACCACGCGCCACATGTAGATGCCCGCCGCCAGCTGCTGGTTATCGTCGTTGCGGGCGATCCAGTAGATGTTGCCGCCCTGCTGCGGCACGCCCGCGCTCGGCAGGTCGGCGACCCGATCGCCCGCGAGCGTGAACACCTGCACCCGGCTCTCGGGGGGCAGGTTGGTCCAGACCACCTGCTCGCCCTCGGCGCCGGCGATGCCCGCGCCGCGGCGCAGCGGGTTGGGGTAGACGTAGATCTCCCTGCCGTCGACCGCTGGCTGGGCCTCCAGGTTGACCTGGTACGCGAATCGGTTGCCCGGTCCATCGGCCAGCGGATCGCCCGCGTATCGCGCCGGGTAGACCATCGGCGTACTGAGGGCCAGCGGGTCGGTCAGCAGCGACGTGTCGCCGTAGTCGAACGGCGTGACCGCGTAGTGGTAGGTGAAACCGTTGAAGATGTCGTCGTCGTAGAAGCTCACCTGGCCCGGCACCGTGACGTCGAAGCAAGCGGCGCGGCGCTCGCCGAAGCAGCCCGGGAGCTGCACGAAGCTGTCGTCGCCGCAGTACCCCTCGATGCAGGTCTCCGGGTTGTTCTTGTCGTAGCGGCCGATCATCGTCAGGTTGTCAGGATCGGCGCCGGTGGCCCGCCAGACGATCCAGCCCTGATAATCCTCGCACACCACGTTGAAACGCACCGGCACCAACGACCCGTCCGGCGCGGTCTCGCTCAACGTCACCGACCCCGGTCCGAAGGTCAGCGAGAGGCCCAGATCGAGGTTACGATACTGCTGGTCGGTGGCGGTGGCCGTGATCGTCGCCGAGAGAGGGAACGTGACGGGCGGCAGGAAGATGCCGCCGCCGTTGGTGGCCATCAGCAGCTCGCCGCCGCTCGAGCCGAGCCGCCGCGCCAGCGTGTTGAACGGCTGATCCGCCGCCGGCGTCCACGACTGCCCGCCATCGGCGGACTCGTGCAGCCCGAAACCCTGCACCAGCGCCAGCATCTGCCCCCCGTGGCGAAGCACATGCCAGACCTCGGGCTTGACCGGGTACGTCACCTCGTTGAGGAACGGCGATGCGCCTTCGAACCAGTTCAGGCCACCGTCGGTGGTGCGCCAGAACCCCTGCGTCAGGGTGCCCATGACGATCACGGCGGGATCGTTCGGGTCCACGTCGATGGTCAAGACCGTCTTGTTGGCGTTGGGATCTGGTTCGAGCTCCGGATCGTCATCCGGCAGGAAATGGAACTGGCCGTTGAGCGAGGACCACGTCTGGCCCGCGTCGTTCGATTCCCAGAGGCCGCCGTTGGTCGTGCCGACGAGGATCCGGTCGGCGTTGCCGGGATCCTCCATCACGCTGCGGATCCAGGGGATCTGCGGCACGCCGGCGCCGTCCGGCACCAGCAGGCTGGCCAGGCGCGTGAAGCTCGCGCCGCTGTCTCCCGAGACGAAGAGGCCGAAGTTGCGCACCGCCACGTAGAGGCGGTTCGCCGTCCAGAGCATGGTCGTGACCTCGGGCTGCAGCGGGGGGGACGGGAACCCGGGGTCCAGCTCGCCGCGCCACTGCGTGAACGTGGCGCCACCGTCAGTGGTCACGAACAGACCGCCGGTCCGGGTGCCCACGGCGAACCGCTGGGCATTGTCCGGGTGCACGCCCACCCTGGCCACCGCCCGCGCGGCGCCGAAGACGTCGGGCGCGACCGCCGCCCAGTTGCCGTCGGGCTGGGCGCGGTACACCCCGACCGGGTTGTTCTGGATCTGCGCGCCGGAAGACAGCGCCAGCAACCGGGTGCCGTCGCCGCTGGCGGCGATGTCGACCACGTTGGTGTAGGGGAGGTAGCGCGGCAGCCCGTTGTTGCGCTGCGTCCAGGCGCCGCCGCCGTCGCGCACCCAGAGGCCGCCCGTGTTGCTCAGGTTGATCTCGCCGCCGACGCGCCCGGTGCGCTCGGCGTTCACGTTGCTCCAGCCGACGACGAACCGGTTGCGCGTGGTCATGCCGAGGGTGCCCGAGGCCAGGAACTGGAAGCGCAGGGTGCGGTCGAAATCGTCGGCGTAGGCGCCGTCGACGGCGATCGGGAACGCGATGCCGGGATCGTTGGCGAACAGCGTGACGGCGGTGGAGAGGGCGTCCGGCGGCAGCGGCCAGGTCACGAGCACGCCGGGACCGCGCACGGTCGACTGCATGGCGATCGTGATGTCGTTCGTCGCAGGCACCGGCAGCGGCAACGTGCCGGGCGGCGTGGACTGTCCCTGGACCGGCCCGGCCGTGGCCGACAGGAGCCACGCCAGGGCCGCCGTCAGGCACCGCCTGGTGAAGGCTGCCGCGCAGAGGCTTTCACGACCAGTCATCCCGAATGCCATGCTGTTCCACCTTGTTCACGTGCAGGCGTTTGCTTGCGGAACCCTCACGGGTTCATGGTCAGGCCGAAGTGCTCGTCCAGCAGCCAGCGCACCACTTGCCGCATCTGGGCGTTGTTGAAGCGGTACGGGTCGAACCCCATGATCACGTCGCCGATCTGGCTGGGCTTGTTGGGCGCCGTCTTGCGGGCGATGAACGCCGTGATGCGGTCGTTGGTGCGCGCCGACGTGCGGTCGATGTTCAGCGCGTTCGAGCCGCAAACCGAGCTCAACGTCGGCTGCCCCTGCCCGCCGTAATACCCGACCGGCCAGGTGTCGTTCGGATTCACGCGCAGACGCTCCGCGCGGATCCAGTCGTAGCGGGCGATCGTGCGGAACATCGGCTCGACGCAGAGGACGCCGCCTTCGCAGACCTGCGGCGTGTAAGGCGTGCCGCGCCCGACGATGTCCGCGTCATAGAACTCGTCGGCGCCCCAGGGGAACTGGCGCTCCAGGCGGCGTCCGTCGACATCCGCGGGCAGGTCGCGCCAGCCGATCACCGGGTCGGCCCAGATCGTGTCGGGGAACACGGCGCCGCCCGGCAGGTAGGTCGCCTTGAAGACCGGGTCCAGGCGCACGCCCTTGACGCCGGCGCAGTTGGTGCGCCGGCGCGACGAGAGCAATTGCCCGACGCCGAACTCGTAGAGTCCGCCGTCGGTCACGACGTCGATCAACGAAATGCCGTTGATCGCGTAGGGATAGCGGGTGGGTCCGACACGGACGGTGGTCCCGTCTGGCAGCTCGCGCTCGCCGAAACTCCGACGCACCTCCGGGCCGGGCGCGTTCGTGTAACCGAACCGCTGGATCACCTCCCGCGACTCGAACACGATCGGCATCTCGTAGCCGGCGGCAGCCAGGAAGGCTCGCTGGCCACTGGAGGCCGCGAACAGCACGTTGCCGACGTCGTTCTGGTAGGGAGTCAGCCAGATGTACTTGTCGATGTCGTCCTGTCCGAACGCACCGCCCGGCCGGAACTGGTTGCCGACGGTGTTGGCCGCCTCGGTGCTCAGCCAGCGTCCGATCCAGAGGATGTTCCGGAAGTCGACGACTTGACGATAGGTGACCTGGTTGATCTCGCTGTCGATCTGGTGCAATTCCGGATTCCAGCCGGCCACGCCGCCCGAACCGGTCAACGCCGCCAGCCAGAACCCGTCGCGATATTCGTCGCGGTCCAGCGGGATGCCGGCTTGGGACGGCCAGTTGTTCGAGTTGCGATCGTTGGAAACGTCGTCGATCCATAGCAACGGCAACTGGTTCTCGGGGTCCGGCACCGGCACCACGTTCAGCACGACCGTCCAGCGGCTGGACTGGTTCGAGTTGTCGGTGGCCTGCACGGTCAGGCGGTGCACGCCGCTCGCGAAGGCGATCTGCGGCGCCCGCCGGTGCTGGCTGGTGTTGCCTTCGGGCAGGGCCCAGCCGGGATCGTTCGGATCCGTGACGTCCGCCACGTTCCAGCCGTAGCGGTAAGACGTGATCGTGCCGGCATAGTCCGAAGCGTCGGCCGACCAGAAGAAATTCAAGGGCTGCCCCTGGGCGATGTCGAACTCCCGCTGCTGACCTAAGCCGGCGCCGGACATGCGCGGCAGGTAGGTCTCCACGACCGTCAAGGACGGCGCCAGCGAGTTATCGATGCGGATGTTGGCGACCTGCTGGCCGTAGCTGCGGCCGATGCTCACGGCGCCCGCGGTGTCCTGGACCTGCAAGGCGAAGAGGTAGTAGATGGTGTTGCCCAACTCGTCGAGCCGGGGCTGCCCGGGCAGGACCACGCGCCGCAGGTCTTCGTTGCGTTCGTAGCGGAACCAGGGGCTCCAGGCCGAATCGGCGAACGACACGAGGTACTCGACGTTGGCGTTGTAGGTGTCCCGGGTGAACACGTAGCCGCCGCCCGGCAAGCGCGCTCGTTTCCAGAGGTATCGCACCTTGGTGGGCAAGCCGGTCACGAAGTCGGCGTCGCTGCCGTCGAACAGCAAGGTCACGGTGCTGGGCAGGTTCTTGGCCGTCGTCTGGCCGACCACGCCCGTCGGCGTGGTGATGCCGACGGTCGGCAGCAGCGTCGTCGAGGTGAAGCTGACGTGCGCCGGCGTCGGGTCGACACCGCCCTTGTCGTCGATGGCGCGCACCCAGAAGGTGTGGGTCTGAAAGCTGCGGTTCAACCCGGGCACGCTCTGGTCGCCGGGGAAGTCCGGGATGTCCGCGGTGACGAAGAAGGTCGAATCGGTGGCCGTCGACTCGAACCACGGGTTGAGCGTGTCGCCGGAGACCGGGCAGAACGTGAGCGTGTCCTGCACGCTGATCCCGTTGGTGCCGTTGTTGCTGATCTTCCACTGGTAGCGGGCGATGCGGCCGTCGGCATCGAATCCCGTCCAGTGGAAGCGCACGATGAAGCCAGCCTCGGTCAGTTCGGGCGGTTGGCCGGTGACCCGCGTGTCGGGCAGCGCGTTGGGGATCGGAGTGCCCGTCAGTTCGGTCGAAGGACCGCAACCGCTGAAGAAAGCGATGGCCAAGGTGCTGGCACCCAGGAACCCCGCCAGGCTGATTCTATTCGACATTGCCGTGTCCTTTCCTCGCCACTGCCCGGTCTGCAGGTCGACGGGTTAGCGCAGATTGCCCGCGATGCTCTTGCCGCCGATCCAGTTCGGCGGGTTCTGGCCACCCTGGAACTCGCCCTGGTTGAAGGGGTAGAGCTTCAGGTCGAAGTCCTTGGCCACGGGATCGCCGTGGTTGCTGTAGGCGATGAATCGCGAAAGCTCGACCAGCGAATAGCTGCC
>CAZVWL010000030.1:0-6090 GCA_964630845.1 uncultured Fibrobacteraceae bacterium | reverse complement strand
AAACCTGACAGCAGGTCGATGTTGTCCTGGCCACCACCATCGGCGATGGCATTGAAGGAATCGTACTGGTAATCGACCTGATACCGCCAGGCCTTGATGCGCTGGTGGGCCTGATTCGGCGGCCAGTACTCCTGCGGATGCTCTTTTCCGTGCAGGTAGATGAGATAATAGTACTCTGCACTTGGGACCTGGAACCACTGGTCGGGCTGCAAGGGCTCTTCAAAGGTGATCGCACCCGACTCCGGTTGCACGTAGATGGTGCCTTGCTGGGCCGATATCGTTTCGAGGTGTAGCGGATTGCCCGGCTCCCGCCGCGGATCGGACATGCTGTAGACTCGCAATTCCGTCGTCGAATCCAGGCACGAACCGAGGTAACACGGATCGTCGTAGGTATACGTCGGTTGCGCCGTGTGCTTGACCATTTCGACGCACTGCACGCAGGGCGGGAAATTCCCCACGAAGCGGAACGTATCCGGCGTGCCGTCGCGGGTCAGCTGTTCATCCACCGCGCGCATGACCACGGCGTACTCGAACGGCCCGACGTGAAAACCGAGGGTGTCCGCCGAAGGCCGGCTCGGATCGCCAGCGTCTGGTGACGTCCACTCGGGCGTCTGGCGTGGAGCGCTGTACGTGGTCGCGAAGTTGACGTAACCGCCCGTCACACGGAAACGCTGGCGCGCCAGGAACTGCCCCTGGAACGCCACCTGGTTGGTCGGGCTGAGGATGACGTCGCGCGGATCGTCCCAGCCGAGCGCCTTGAAGGTCACGTAGGCGCGGTCGGGCACGGTGTCGCCGGGGCTGAACGCGTAGACACCCGCCTGGGGCCCATGAAACACCCGGTAGATGGGGTAGACCGTCGGGTCGTTGTGCTCGGCCGGCCCAGCCTCGTTGCGCAGGATGTGCGTGTCGGGATCGTGATTGATCACGATGTTCAGCACCTGGTCCGTGGCGCGCACCTCCACGCCGGCCACGTCGATGGTGTTGACCAGCAACTGGAAACGGCCCGCCTGCAATCGACGCGAAAAGACACCCGGGCCCGAGTCGTCGTTCAGGAACGTGATCTCGGTTCCGGTGCCGAAGAAGCTGAAGCTGTCGCCGGTGGCCTCGTTGAAGCGGCGCGGGCGCCAGCAATCCTGCGTGCCTGGATTGCAGTCGTCGAACTCGGGCAGGCGCCACTTGTAGCCCAGCAACCCGTCGACCGGCGGCACCGTGTCGCGCAGCGCCAACAGCACGGGATCATAGGCGGCGATGTTCGGCGTCGAGCCGGCCCACTTCAAGAACAGCGGGCGGCCGAACGCCACGGTGTCCAGGTTGACGAACTCGTTGCCCGGCGCGACGGCGTCGCGGTAGAACTGCACGCGCGGACGGCCGAGCGCGTTGCTGAAGAAGTGCAGCCGCGCGGGCGTGCGGTCGAAGTCGCCGCGGTCATCCTGCGCGACCATGTGTAGCGTCATGTCGTAGCTGAGGTTCGACCCCTGATTGATCCGGAAATCGAACACGGTGTCGGTGCGCGTCGTGTAGTTGCCGATCGCGAGGTGCGTGCGGTTCAGCGCCGGGTTGAAGCGCTGGTCTTCCTCGTCGCCGTCGATCTCGTGGTCCTGGATCGAGGTGTCGGTCAGCGCCCAAACGAACCGCTCCACGAAACCATCCTCGTCGGTCCCGTACCAGAAGACGTGAAAGTGGAAGTAGGCGCCCGAGGTCTCGGCGGGTGAGCCGATGATGTACGTCTGCGGCGGGCGGTTGACGATCACCGCCTCGGGCTCGAACGCGCGGCAACCGAACAGGAGCAGGACGGCGAGCAGACCGAGGAAGAGCGTCGCCAGGACACGTCGCGGGCTGTACATGGGGATCATCCTTCCCTCTGGTCTCGATGGCCGACATGTGGGGTTGGTCGGCCTGGTGCCCGAGTCCTGCGGACCCGAAGCCGGAACTGCCTGCCGGGGCGCGGCCGGCGTTGCGCGCCCACTCATGAATGCTTTGTGAAATATAGGGATTACGCCCAAGGGGTGTCAACTTCCGGTTTGCCCAAACGAGGAGGCGGCGGCCTCCTTGCGAAGGCCGCCGCCGTTTGCGAGCCGAATGTCAGACGACGCTTACTTGACGAGCGCCATCTTGTTGACCTTCACCTCGTTGCCGAAACGGGTCTCGTAGAAGTAGACACCCGAAGCGGCCTGGTTGCCGTTGTTCGTCGCGCCGTCCCAGACGATGTCGTGGGCGCCGGCTTCCAGCTGGCCGTTGACCAGCGTGCGGACCAGCTCACCGCGGACGTTGAACACCTTCAGGCTGACGTCGCCCGTGCGGGGCAGGTTCAGCTTGATGGTCGTCGTCGGGTTGAACGGGTTCGGGAAGTTGCTCACGGCGAACTTCGCGTCGGGAGCCACGTCCGTCACCGCGCCACCGGTCTGCCCGAACGCCACGAGGATGTCCTCGAGGATGATCGCGCGGGCCGGGATGCCCTCGTAGCCCGCAGGCGGCGTGTAGCCGGGGGCGTTGACGACGAACATGAAGTCGTACGGGAACACGATCACGTCAGCGCCGTTCTGCGGGTTGACGTAGCGCGAGCCCGCCGCGTACGGGTAGACGCCGGACTGGCCGGCCGGGTTCGTGAACTCGGCCAGACGGGTGGCGTTGATCACCGTGTACGCGTCGAACGTGTTGATGCCGAGGCAGCCGCCGTAGGCGATCCACTCGGGCACGCGCGTGATCACGCCGTTGCCCGCGGTGGCCCGCACCAGCGGCGTGGTCTGGTTGGCGATCAGCGAGAGGATGCTCTTCTGGAGGTACGTCGCGCTGAAGTAGTTGTTGACGAAGGCCTGGCCGGCAGCGCCGGCGCCGTTGAGGCTGAAGATGAGGTCGTCGCCGGTCATGAAGGCCTTCTTGCCTTCGGCGAGCCAGGCGCTGACCACACCGATGTCGTCGCCGGCATCGAAGTTGAAGTCGCCGTTGGACAGCGTGGCCGTCGACAGGTCACCCGCCGTGTAGAGAAGCACGTCGTAACCCATCAGGTGGAACTCGGTGGCGCGGCCACCAAGACCGTTGCCCACGCCCGACGACGGGCCGTTGGTGTAGTACAGGTCGAAGTTGACCGACTCCCGGTAACCGAGGTTGTTCAGCGCGAACATCCACTCGTTCTCGCCGCCACGGTTCGCGAAATCGTTCCAGAACAGGACCTTCGGCTGGTCGCCGGCGGTCGCCGAGAACATCGTGGGCAGGGCCCGCACGATGAACGTGCTGGGGAACGACAGATCGTGGTCGAAGTCGCCGAACGAGCTGAGGTCGCCGGGCAGCGTGCTGACGCCGCCGCCGTTGTCCTCGGCGCGGATGTAGTAGTGGATGACGTCGCCGGGGAAGAAGAAGTCTTCATCCGGCAGGTCCCAGTTGAAGCGGTTGGCGATCTGCTGGCCGTTGACGTTGAACGTGTACAGACCGTCGACCACGCCCTCGATCAGGTTGCCCGTCTGGGTGAAGCCGGCCGGCAGGACACGCACGCCGTCGAACAGCGGGTTGGCCTTCATCTGGACGTGCATCGTCGGCGGGAACACCAGCTCGGTGCCGGCGCGGACGGCGACGATGTCGAAGATGATGGTGTCGCCAGGGTAGTTGTTCAGGTGCGCGATCGGGGCCACGTTGCGGGCCATGTCGAAGCGGACCGCGTTGTTCTCAAGGTTCACGTAGTCGATCTGCTGGTTGTCGGGGAATCCGTCGTTCGCGACGTCGATGTCACGCGTGGTGATCGCCGGGCCGGCGACCGCGTACGCGACGAACGCCACGTTGTCAAAGTACGGAGCCGGCGTGCCGTCGACGCCGACCCAGCCCCAGACCCAGCCGTACTCGATCACGCGCAGGCTGAGCTGGGCATGCGTGCGGTTGGCAACCATCAGGTCGCTGACGACTTCCTGCTGACGCAGGTAGTTCGGGCCGCCGTACTGCACGAAGTTGCGGTTCCGCCAGGGCGCGATCTCGAGGTCGGCGGGATCGCCGGTGTCGGTCGAGCGCACGTGCCACTGGTAGAACATGCCCGGCCACACGTTATTCGCGCCGAGCTCTTCGTGACGGTACACCTCGAAGACGACGTACGCCGCGTCGGCGTTGGCCGGCCAGGTGAGCGCCGGGGACTTGATGAGGTTGTTGATGTAGAAGTCCGGGCCCTCGAGGCCGCCGGTGTTGTTCACGATGTAGCCGCTGGGGCCGTAGCACCAGGTGATGCAAACGGTGCCGCCGGTGCCGGGGACCACGATGCCGTCATCGATGAACGCAACCTGGGGCGTCCAGTTGGTGCGGCAGGGGTCGAGATCGCCGAGGTTGGTGTACAGCTCGGCGAAGTCGCCGACGCCGGTGTCCAGGATCTGCACCCAGGCGCCGGGCGTGCCGCTCTCGAAGTTCTCCGAGTTCACGAGGTTGCCGTTCACCGTGACGGTGATGTCGTCAACCTGGGACGCGCCGCGGTTCGTCGGCCACAGGCCGTCCTCGTCCGACCAGGCGCCGTCCGAGGTGAACCGGATCCGCAGCTGGATCTGGTTGGCCGACGGGCCGGCGTAGTCGTCCGAGCGGACGGTGAAGTTGTGGCTGACGTCGATGTAGGTGTTCGGCGGGGTGGCCACGTCGGCGGAGTCGCCGTCGTAGGTGCCCAGCGTGATCCACTGGCCGGCCTTGTTCCACTGGAGCTCGGTGGCGTCATAGCCCGGCTCGGAGTCGAACTGCAGCTTCATGGACCACACGACCGTGCTCTGCAGCGCCGGGTTGGGCACGGTGTAGGTGTAGTACACCGACTGGCTCCAGTCGTTGCCGTAGCCGAACCCGGGGACCGGCAGCGGGCCCGGCTCCGGATACTCGACACCGCACCAGTACGAGAAATTGCCCGCGATCACGAGTTCGGGCTCGTTGGTCACCGACCAGAAGGCGTCGGGAGAGAAGGTGAGGTCCTCGGAGGTCCAGCCCTGCCAGTTCGGCTGACCGGCAGCATCCTGGAACCTGCCCGTGAAGGTGCCCGGGCCACCCAACATGTACGTGGTATCCGTCTTGGCCGGGTTGTTCAGGGCCTGCCCGTGCAGCGTGCCGAAGTTGCCGCGGACTCGCTGCGGCAGGGTGTCGGCGACGGCACTGACAGCGAACACCAGGGCCAAGCAGATCGTGCCAAACAGAACAAATCGCTTCATGCTTTTCCCCCCATCGTTGACCAGGTCAACACATGGATTGGCGGACAGTCTCCTCGCGCCCAGGAAGCCGGGCTTCCTCGGCGCACGATTACCGGCTGACAACTCGTTCCCGTTGCAGGCCACTGCCAGTTCTGGCCATCAGGCTGCGTCCTCTGCGTGAGCAAGCTCGTAGATGCGGAACGGACCCAGGTGACGCATGGTCGGTGTCAAGTGATGTGGGTGACCGAGTGGCAAGACAGGACAGTGCACCTCACAGGGGCTGGGAACGGGTTGCCCTTGAGTCGCTCAGTTACCTTACAGGAACCGAACTCGGCAGTCAATAGCATTTGTGCAAAAAAGAGTACGGTGTTCTCCCGTATCGGTCACTCTCGGCCCGAAATCTACTTGCTCAACCGTTCTTCCTCGGGCGCCACCTGCCCGAAGTCGGCGTACCGCCGGAACAACGCGTCGACCTCCCGCAGGAACGCATGGCGCAGGGCCTTGAGCGCCGCCTCCTCCGCGTTGACGCGAACCGTGTCGAAGAAGTGGTCGATCGTCGGCCCGAACTCCGCAAGAAGCTGGAAGACCTGCACATAGTCTCCCTTGGCCTCGAGTTCGCGCAAGGAGGGCACCGCGGCCACGACGGCGTCGCGCAACGCCCGCTCCGCGGGTTCGGCCAGCGTACCGAAATCCTCGCCGGCCGCGCCCCGGCCGCCTTCGAGCCAGCGCGAGACCGCGTCGGCGCGCTGTCCTGCCGGCAGAACAGCCCCCTCCAGAATATTGGCACACCGCTTGAAACCCCTGGCCAGAAGCAGGAAATTCTCATGATTCCGAAAACCCGCCAGCGCGTCCAGCCAGCGGACGGCGTCGGCCGGATCCTGGCCGTGCACGGGTAGGATCGCCTTCAGGAGCGCCGGTTCGGTGCCGTTCGTGTCGGCCAGCCAGCCCTCGAGCC
>CAZVWL010000029.1:0-19493 GCA_964630845.1 uncultured Fibrobacteraceae bacterium | reverse complement strand
TTGCCATACCCGCCCAGCTGGATGTGATCGACCACGTCGTACTGGCCGTCGGCGTAGTCGTAGAGGTTCGCCACGTCCAGGTTGCCCTGGGCGGCCGAGTTCTCGCGGGCGCGGAACACGAAGTGGTCGCGCGAGAGGCCGGCCGCGCACTGGGTGAAGCCGTACAGCGAGTCCTCGAAGTACCCGAGACCGCCCTGGGCGAACTCGAAGCGGCCCTCGTCACCGAGGATACGGACCTTGAAGGCCCACGCCTTGTACCATTCGCCCTGCGCGTCGACACCGATCAACGCCTGCCAGATCTCGACCGTGCCGCCGGCCTTCTTGCCGTAGTAGAGCACGTGATCGCTAGGAGTTCCGGTACCGGTGCCGGGTGTCTGGAACAGCACGACGGTCTGCGACGACTCGTCCATGCTGTAGCCGGCGTACTTCGAGCCGTGCTGCGCGCTGTCGTCCAGCCGCACCAGATAGTCGATCGCGATCTGGTCGCCGAAGAACGGCAGGGTGAGTGTCTGATCCGGGTTGGGCACGACCACGACCGACGGCAGGTCGGAATCCTCGTTGGGCCCGTTGTCAGCGGTGACGCGCAGGTTGATCTCGTCGATCAAGGCGTCGAGGAATCCCGACTCGCGCACCAGGTTGCCGGGTTCGTGCTCCAGGTTCAGGACCTTGTCCACCAGGACCCGGAGCGATTCCGCATCGAGACCCTTGGCCGCGGCGCGGTCGATCGGCATCCCGTCGAGCACGGCGGCCTGGTACTTCTCGAGGCCGAGGGCGTGGTGGGGCCGGCCCGGCCCCGTGGTGTCGTTGCCGCAACCCTGGATGATCAGCATCGCCATGATCACGATCATCGTCGCCGATGTGAATCTGGACATCGAGTCCCTCCTCCGATGGGCGCTGTGTGGGCCGATCGTGGCCGCGGCGCCGTCATGCATGAAGACTACCGGTGGCGTTCCGGTTCGCGGATACCTGGTCCTGATCGTCCGTGTTCACATACATGTTTAGCACATAAGGGCAATTTATCGATCGTTCAAACAAATTAGTACCCGGCGAACGCCCGGCAATTACTGAATTGCCTGGTGGCGATCAGCTCGCTCGGCGCCCATGATCGCAGCATTCATCAACCTTATCTTATTGATTTAAAGCAATATAGAATAGGTGCTATTTTGTCCGACAGTGTTGTTGCGGCTTGAAATCGACGTCGATTTCCGATTAATATCATCGTTACGGTCCTTTAACAGACCGATGACCACGGAACCGCTTAATCCCGCACTGCTGCACCCGAGGAGGTCTGCTCATGGTGAATGTTGCTAAGTCTCCCGTCGCTTCCCTCGCCCTGTTCTGCTCGCTCATCCTGCTCGTCGGCTCGGAGGCGATCGCGCAGGAGACTCCGGACTGGAACCGCCGCGTTCTCTCGTTCGAGTTGATGCCGCCCAGCCCGGATGAGCCGTCGTGGTCCAGCCGCGCGGTGCTCTCGATCACCGGCTTCACGGCCAACGCTGACGGGGCGGACGGCAGCCTCTTGGCGCAGTTCCTCGTCAACGGCGCCGTGGTCGGCGAGCAGCTCATGGCGGTCGTGGTCCCGACGCCCGGGAACTGCAACTGCACGAGCGGCTGCGACTATCCGGGCGGCTGGTGCGACAACTCCGAGTTCGGCTGCTGGTGCGGCGTCACGGTCACCACGAACCCCAACTACTACACGAACCGCAGCCTGAGCCCGGGCGACGTCGTCAGCGTGCGCATCGTCGCCGCGCCCGGTTCGGTCGAGGAGCAGCACACCGCTGACGACGAAGCCTCGATCCTGGTCGAGGAGCCGGTCTCGACCGCTCCGATGGGCTGGAGCTCGCTGAAGGGTCTGTACCGCTGAGCTCGGCGTTGATGACCCGGCGTTGATCGAGATGTCCTGGAGGTGGGCGGCGTTCGTTGGGCGCCGCCCCCGTCATTCCTGCCCGCAGAGCCGCCGCCAGTTGTTCTGCCCCGCCTCGCCGCCGACCGCCGCCGCCGCCGCATAGTTGCGGCAAGCGGCCGCCGTGTCCCCCAGCCCTTCGTGGCACGCCCCGCGCAGGTTCAGAAGCTCCGGATCGTCGCGGACACCGCCGTGCTGCGCCGCGTCGAGATCGGCCAGGCATCGAGAAAGGTCGCCGAAGTGGTAGTGACAGAACGCGCGCTGCACGAGCGCGGCGACGTCGCCGGGCGCCATCGCGAGGTAGCGGTCGAGATAAGCGAGCGCCCCGGCGTGGTCGTCCCGTGATGAGAGCACCGTGACGGCGATCGTGATGTTCTCCAGGAGGTAAGGTTTCAGCCGCCAGGCGCGCTCCGCCCAGGCCAGCGCGCTGTCCGGCTCGCCGAGCCGCTGGTACGACAGCGCCGTCATGTACTCCCTGCGCGCGTCGAAGGGGCTCGCGCGGTCGGCGCCGAGCAGGTCGATGGCCTCGCGGTACCGGCCCTCGTTCACGAGGTAGCGCGCCACGATCACGGCCCTGGGTTCGCCCCAGCGGCTGAGGTTTGGGAACGCCGGCAAGCGGGCCATGATCCCGTCGGCGCGCTGCTGCAGGCGGCCGGCGTGAATCTCCGAGTAGACCGCCCGCTGCCCGCGGCCCGACCTGACATCGCAGAGCAGCGCCCAGGCCGACACGAGCAGCGCGGCGACCACCACGACCACCGCCACCAGCGGCCCGCGGCGCGGCGCCCGTCGATCCGGAGGCTCGCCGGCCGGAGCCGGCGCCGAAACCGCAGCCGACCCCGCCGCGCTCACCGCCACGAAGAACGCGAACAGGACCATCATCTCGGGCCGGTCGTGCGGGAAGTTGAAGAACGCGTCGACGCCGAAGCAGAGCAGGCCGCAGGAGGCCAGCAGGTGTCGCTGGTAGCCGTCGGGATCGCGTCGCCGCCCGCGGGCGGCGGCCACCACGCCGCCGACCACGCACACGTAGATGGCCAGGTACGCCAGACCGCCGCCGAGCCCCGTCTCGGCGGTCGTCTGCAGGACATCGTTGTGCGCGACGATGGCCGTCACGTAACCGGGGTTGTCGCGGTTCTCGTGGGCGATCGCGTGCAGCTTCCAGTTGCCGGCCCCCACGCCGAGCAGCGGCCGCTCACCGATCATGGCCAGCGACCACCGCCAGGCCTGCAACCGCAGGCGCGCCGAGCCATGGGTAGGGTCGATCGACGCGAGCTGGCTGGAGATCGGGGCGGTGAGGCGGGCGGTGTGCTCGCCGGCGGCGGGGTCGGCCACACGAGACAACACGAACGCCTGCGTCGACGACACGGCCACCAGCGCGACCGCCAGGAGTGCCGCGTAGGCGCCGCCGATCGCGAGGTCGCCACGCCAGCCGAGCGCCCGCTGCACCAGGCCATGCCCGACCACGAGCACGGCCGCACCGAGCAGGCCGAGCTGGAACGCACGGGCAGCCAGCAGCAGGACCGCCACCATCCCGGCCAGCATGCCGACTGCGGCCACACCCCGGCGCCAGCCGCGCTCGGCATGCAGCAGCCACCAGGCGGCGGCGGTCTTCACGAACAGGGCCGCGGCCAGGATGTTCTTGTTGGCGTAGCCGAGGCGGATGTCGGCGATGGAATCGACCGAGCCACCCACGAACCCCATCACGCCCCGGATCACCAGCAGCGACTCGACCACCAGCATGCCGGTCAGCACGATCGCGGCGCGGCGCACCAGGCTCGGTTCGCGGCGGCAGAGCCAGGTGAACACCGCGGCCGCCACCAGGACGTTGAACAACCTGGCCGTGTGCAGCAGCGATTCGTGGCGGTTGATCGCCTGCGTGGTCGACAGCAGCGTGAGGCCGAGCAACACCAGGCAGGCACGCCCGACCGGCGTCGCCGCGAACACGAACGGTCCGGCGGCGTCGAGGCGCGCGCGGCTGGTGACAAGCAGGCCGAGGCACGCCAGGACGTTCAGGAGCGCGAGCGCGAGGAACCGCGGCGAGCCGACGTCGACGGTCGCGAAGGCCGGCAGGTACGTGGGGACCAGCAAGTAGCCCAGGACCAGCAGCGACGCGGCGCGGTGGGTGATGGGCAACGTGAGGGCTCCCGGCGCGGATTGGCCTTCAATCGCGGTCGCGAACATGATATGATCTATTCACCGCCAACCTCAAGGGGGATCGCATATGCGCTTGTTACTGCTGCTGGCCGCCATCGCCTTGTCCGCGTGCCCGGCCCTGGCCTACGACCTCGGCACCACCGCGCCCGCCAAACCCGATGTACCCGCCACCTATGCCCCGCCGCCGCCGCGTGGACCGGAGGCGCCGTTCGTCCGCCAGGTCTTGCCGCTCCCGGCGGTGGGCGCCTGGACGAGCACCCTGGATGGCGACCGGATCGAGAACGCCATCATCATGCAGATACCCGGCGCCGTTGCCGGGTCGACGGTCGGCTACAACAACGATTACGACGAGGCCTGCCCGAACGCGAGCTTCACGGCGCCCGATATCGTCTTCCGGATCGACGTGTCGGCCTCCGTGGCGGTCGACATCGACCTCTGCCACTCAGCGTACGACACCAAGGTCTACGTCTACGATCAGAACCTGAACCTGGTCGCCTGCAACGACGACTACCACACCTCGGGTCCATGCTACCCGAACAGCTCGAAGATCGTGAACCTCGCGCTGTCGGGCGGCATGACCTACTACATCGTGGTCGACGGCGCCGGCGCCGCCGCAGGTCCATTCGAACTGAGCGTCTCCTCGCACTCGACGCAAGGCGGCGACACGATCGCAACCGCGTTCCCCGCGACGATCCCGGGCACCTACACCGGCACGACGGTCGGATACACCAACAACTACGACGAGGTCTGCCCCTACTCCGGTTCGACCGCGCCCGATGTCGTCTACCGGTTGCAACCGGCCGTCGATGGCATGGTCGACATCGATCTTTGTTACTCCTCGTATGACACCAAGGTCTACGTGTACGACCAGAACCTGAACCTGGTGGCCTGCAACGACGACTTCTACTTCGCGGCCCCCTGCTACACCTACAGCTCGAAGCTGGAAGGGGTCCTGCTGCAGGGCGACGGCGTCTACTACGTCGTGATCGATGGTTACGGCACGGCCGCGGGCACATACGTCATGGAGATCGGTGAGTTCACGCCATGCGTGATCGACCCTCCGTGGTGGTACCAGCAGGAGGACGAGCCACCCCTGGTGGATGGCTACCAGGACGCCTACAACGGCGGCTGCAACAGCCCCGAGTTCGGCAATCCGTTCCAGGACATCTACTCGCCGTTTTTTGCGGGTGTCAGCGGCTGGTACATCAACGCTCAGGGTGGCCAGTCGCGCGACACCGACTGGTTCCACATCACCATGCCGGCCAACGGCGTGCTGGAAATCACGGGCGACGCCGAGTTCCCGACCTACATGTTCGAGCTCGGTCCCCAGGACTGCGGCAACGTCGGCGTCATCCAGGACGTGACCGTCGGCCCGTGCGCTGAGAATTCGATGTTTATCCTGGGTGCCCCTGGGTCGACCGTGTGGTTCTGGATCGGCCCGACGACCTTCACCGGCCCCGTGAACGAGTATAACTATGTGTTCGTATTCGGCTATCCCGTCGAAACCGAACGCCACAGCTGGACCGATGTGAAGTCCTTGTTCCGCTGAGCGACTCTGCCTCACCGAGGTCGGCGGCTCTCGCCGCCGACCCCACCGGAGGCAGCTCGCGACAAGTTAGTGACCTCAAGGGGGATCGATCATGCGCTTGATATTGCTACTCATCGCGGTGACCGTGCTCGCCTGCCCGGCCCTGGCCTATGACCTCGGCACCACCGCGCCCGTGAAACCGTCGTTACCCGATTCCTACACACCGCCACCGCCACGTGGGCCCGAGTCCCCGTTCGTCCGCCTCGTCCTGCCGACCCCTGTGGTGGGCTCCTGGGGCAACACTCTACCAGGCAACCGGATCGAGAACGCCATCCTGATGCAGGTCCCGGGTGCCGTCGCCGGTTCCACGGTCGGGTACAACAACGACTACGACGAGGCCTGCCCGGACGCGAGCGTCAAAGCGCCGGACATCGTCTTGCGGGTCGATGTGGCGACGTCCATGGCGGTCGACATCGACCTCTGTCACTCCGCGTACGACACCAAGGTCTACGTCTACGACCAGAACCTGAACCTGGTCGCCTGCAACGACGATTTCCACACCTTGGGACCTTGCTTTCCGAACAGCTCAAAGATCGAGAACCTCCCGCTGTCGGGCGGCCTGACCTACTACATCGTGGTCGACGGCGCCGACGCCGCATCCGGGGAATTCGAGCTGAACGTCGCCGAACACTCGGCACAAGCGGGCGACACGATCCTGACCGCGTTTGCGGCGACGATCCCGGGCACCTACACCGGCACGACGGTCGGGTACAACAACAACTACGACGAGATCTGCCCGTACACGGGTTCGACCGCGCCGGATGTCGTCTACAGGTTGCAACCCGCCGCCGACATCCGGGTCGACATTGACCTCTGCTACTCGTCCTATGACACCAAGGTGTACATGTACGACCAGAACCTGAACCTGGTGGCGTGCAACGACGACTTCTACTGGGCCACGCCCTGCTTCACCTACAGCTCGAAGCTGGAGGGCGTCAGCCTGCAAGGCGGCGGCGTTTATTTCGTCGTGATCGACGGTTACGGCACCACCGCGGGCTCGTACCACATGGAAATCACAGAGTTCGAGCCGTGTGTAGTTTACATACCCGGCGGGGTCCAACTAGAAGGCGAACCGCCCCTGGTCGACGGCTACCAGGACGCGTACAACGGGGGCTGCAACAGTCCCGAGTTCGGCAATCCTTTCCAGTTGATCAACGGGTGGAGTCTCGCGGGTGTCAGCGGTTGGTATATCAGCCCCGCTGGCGGCGCGACCCGCGACACCGACTGGTTTTACAAGGTGATGCCTCCATGGGGTGTACTCGAGATCACTGGCGACGCCGAGCAACAAACCTACTTGTTCGAACTCGGGCCACAGGACTGCGGCTCGGTGGGCGTGATCCAGAACGTGATCATCGGACCGTGCGCTCCGAACACGCTACAAATCTACGGTCCCCCGAATTCACTTGTCTGGTTCTGGGTCGGGCCAACGACCTTTACCGGACCGCCCGGCATCTCCGAGTACAACTATATGCTCTACTTCAACTATCACGGGGCAACCAAGACCGAACGCCACAGCTGGACCGATGTGAAGTCCTTGTTCCGCTGAGCGACTCTGCCTCACCGAGGTCGGCGGCTCTCGCCGCCGACCTATTCCACCACCACCACCGCCAGTGGCAGCTCGCTGAAGAACAGCGCCGCCACGCGCTGCAGGTCGTGCAGCGTGACCTGCCGGGGGGCGTCAAGCGCGCGTAGGTACTGGGTCACGTCGCCGCCAAGCTCGGCCATGGCCAGCTGGTAGGCGCGGCTGATCGAGTCGAGGCGGCGCATCAGGAGGCGGCCCTGGCGGGCGTTGCGGACGGTGTCCAGCTCGTCCTGGGTGAGCGTGGCGGGGTCGAACTCGCGCAGGAAATCCATGAGCGCCTGCTCGCCCTCGGCCAGGCGGGCGGCCGGCGGGTTGACCCAGGTCACGAAGATGCCGTGGTCGCCGTCGGCCTGCAGCGAGGCGCCTACGCTGTAGCTCAGGCCGCGGGTCTCGCGCAGGTCCATGGCCAGGCGATCGGAGAGCACGGCGCCGAGCATCTCGAGGGCGTCGGCGTCGGCGGGGTCGATCGCGCGGATCGCGCCCGCGCGCACCGTGCCCATGGGGCCGCCGACGGTGGCGGTGCGGCGGGTGGGCGCGGTGGTCACGGGCAGCGGCGGCAGGGCCTCGCCAGGCTGGCCACCGCCGCCGGGAAGGTCGGGCAGCAAGGCCACCAGCTCGGCCTGGGCGTAGGGCGAGACGATCGCCAGGATCAGGTTGTCGGGCTGGAACGCGCGACGGTACAGGCTGCGCAACGCGTCGTAGGTGATGTCGGCGAGCGTCGCGGCGGTTCCCTCGACCGGCAAGGCGAGCGGGTGCGCGCCGTAGAGCGCCTCGGCGAGCTGGCGCGAGGCCTGCCAGCCGGCGGTGCCCTCGCGACGCTGCAGGAGCTGCCGCTGCGCCTCGCGCTCGCGTTCGAGGTCGGCCGCGCCGAAGGTGCTGAACTGCGAGACCTGCGCCAGCAGCGCCAGCACCTCGCGCGCGTGCTCGGCGAGGCACTCGATGCGGATGAAGCTGAAGCGTCCGGTCGTGTAGTAGTCGTCCATCGGGATGCGCGGGTCGTCCACGAGCTTGACCTCGGCGCCCAGGCGGCGCAGGCGGCCGGCCAGGCAGGTCTCGTCGCAGCCGCTGACCCCGTACGTGAGCAGACGGTGCACGAGGTTCAAGGCGCCCGCGTGCCCGTAGCGCTGGTCCAGCAGCGACCGGCCGCGCACGGTCAGGTGGATGGCCATCAGCTCGCTGCCGGGGCTCTGCTGGCTCACGAGGACCGCGCCGCTGGGCAACACCGTGCGCTCGATGGGCCTGGCGCGGTCGGCGTCGCCGGTCGCAGCGGCGGCCGCGTCCATGGCCGCCGGCGCCTGCGGCACGACGGCCGGCTCGACGAGCAGGGCCTGGCAAGGCCGGTCGAGCACCCAGTGGCGCAGGGCGTCGACCACCTGCTCCGAGGTCACCGCGGCCAGGCGCGGCAGGTAGGACAGCACGTGGTCGGGCCCGCCCTGCACTAGCGGCCCGGCCAGGTAGATGCCCGTCATGCGCAACTGCTCACGCTGCTTGAGCGTGCGGGTGCGCGCCATGGCCACGGCTTCCTGCAGCGACTCCGGCCGTACGCCGCCGTCCAGCACGCCGGAGACCGCGTTCTGCACCACGCCGTAGGCGCGTTCGGGCGCGAATCCGGCCGGCAACGTGAAGTCGAGCACCAGCCGGCCGAAGCCGGGCGCCGCTTGCCACCACCAGCCAAGCCGGGGCCGCTCGGCCGGCGGCCACTCTTCCAGCGCGCGCTGCAGCGCCCCCGTCCCGTCGGCCGCCAGCAGTTCGAGCGCGGTCTCGAACGCGATCTGGTCGACCGCGCCGTACACGGGCGCCTCGAACACCAGCGACAGCTTGCGCTGCGTGCCGCCGCGCCTGACGACCGTGCCCGTGGTCTCGATCGCCGGCAGGCCGCCCAGGTCGACGCGCGGCAGCGTGCGCGGAGCCACGGCGCCGTAGTGCTCGCGGATCAGCGCGAGCGCCTCGTCGCGCCCGAAGCCGCCGGCCAGCGTCAGCACCATGTTGTTGGGCACGTACCAGCGCTTGTAGAAGTCGAAGACCTCATCGCGCGACATCGCCGCGATCGTGGCCCCCGTGCCGAGCGTGGGCAACCCGAGGCTGGTGCCGCCGTAGAGCAGGTCGGTCAGCGCGTCCTCGGCGAAGCGCTCGCGATCGAGGCTCTGGGCGATCTCGCCCAGCACGATGCCGCGCTCCTTCTCGAACTTGTCGTCGGGCAAGAGCGAGTGAAACAGCATCTGCGACTGCAGCTCGAGGCCCGTGGCGAGGTTCTCGCCCGGCAGCACCATCATGTAGTTGGTGAAGAAGTCGCTGGTGTGGGCGTTGTTGTAGGCCCCGGCGCGGTCGGCCGCGGCGTACAGCTCCTCCTGCGTATAGTTGACCGTGCCGTTGAACAGCAGGTGCTCGAGCATGTGCGACATGCCGCTGGTGGCGTAATCTTCCCACGCCGACCCCACCTTCACCGCGCAGTAGATGCCGACCATGGGCTGGGCCGGGTTGGGCATCAGCACCACCTCGAGGCCGTTCTCGAGCCGCAGCACCTCGACGTCGGCCGGCGGCGCGTGGAAGACCGGTTCGAGCATCTGGGCGCCGGCAGCGACGGCCGTGGTCAGCAACAGGACAGCAACGATGCGGATCATGCGGCACCTCTAGGTAAACAGGGTGGTCAGCGCGTCGTCTCGGCGGCCGCGACGATGCCCAGGAACGAGTCGGCGTCCAGGCTGGCGCCGCCGATCAGACCGCCATCGACATCCGGCAGCGCAAAAAGTTCCCTGGCGTTCGACGGCTTGCAGCTGCCGCCATAGAGGATACGCATGGCGGCCGCCACCTCGCCCCCCATCAGCTCGGCGACCTTCTTGCGGCTGAACGCGTGCATCTGCTGCGCGATCTCGGGCGTGGCCGTCTCGCCCGTGCCGATGGCCCACACCGGCTCGTAAGCGAGGATCAGGTTCGCGGGCGTGGCCTGCGCCAGCCGCGGCAGCACGCCGGCAAGCTGCGCGGCGACCACGGCCTCGGCGCGCCCGGCCTTGCGCTCCTCGATCAGCTCGCCGTAGCAGAAGATCGCCACCAGGCCGGCCTCGTGGGCGCGGTCGATCTTGGCCACGAAAAGGTCGTCGGTCTCGCGCTGGTATTGGCGGCGCTCGCTGTGGGCGACGATGACGTGCGAGCAGCCGGCCTCGACCAGCATGGCGGCCGAGACCTCGCCGGTGAACGCGCCCTGCGCCCGGTCGGCGCAGTTCTGCGCGCCGAGCAGCAGGGGCTGACCCTGCGCGAACGGCGCTACGGCCGGGATGGTGACGTAGGGCGGACAGACCAGCACGTCCGCCTGCGACCGGCCGGCGGCGAGGCGGGACTGGATGGTGGCGGCGAGGTCGGCCCCGGCTCGGGGGCCGAGGTTCAGCTTCCAGTTGCCGGCGACCATGATTCGGCGCATGTCGGGTCTCCTGGTCTGGGGCGGGGCGATGGCGGAGTTCATCTGGCGGGAATATGCCATCGGTCGGGGGATCTGTCCACCGTGGGGGGCGCTGGGGGTCGGTCAGTTGAAGAGCGACTTGACGTTCGTCCAGGAGTGGCGCTCGGTCTGGACTGGCGCGTCGAGGTTGAGGTGGAGGATGTAGTGGTACTCGTTGGCGGGGCCGGTGAAGGTGGTCGGGCCGACCCAGAACCAGACCAGCGAGCCTGGGGCGCCGACGATCGTCATCGCGGCCTCATTGCACGGTCCGATGATCACGTTCTGCACCACGCCCACGCTGCCGCAAATCTGCGGGAACAGTTCGAACATGGACGTCGGGAACTCGGCATCGCCGGTCACTTCCAGGACGCCCGATGCCGGTACCACGATGTGGAACCAGTCGGTGTCGCGGAGCTGGCCGCCGCTGCTGCTGAGGTACCAGCCGCTGACGCCGCAGAAGACCGGCTCGGTGATCGGCTGGAAGGGGTTGCCGAATTCGGGGCTGTTGCAGCCGCCGTTGTGGGCGTCCAGGTAGCCGTCGACCAGCGGGGGCTCGTCCTCCATATGGGCACCGGTCGGGCAGGTGACCACGCAGGGCATGTTCTCGGTGATGTCCAGCTGGTAGGGGCCGGCGGAGGCGCCGTAGCCGTCGACGATGACGTAGTAGGTCATGCCTGCCTGCAGGAAGATGTTCTCGAGCTTGGATGTGTAGGTGTAGCACGGCGAACTGAAGTGGAAGTCGTCGCTGCAGGCGATCAGGTTCAGGTTCACGTCGTAGATGTAGAGTACGGTGTCAAACGTGGAATAGCAGAGATCGAAGTCCAGGTTGATCGTGCTGTCGGGCATGTATGTATAGACGACGTCTGGTCCTCCACTGCCGTACGGACACATCTCGTCATAGTTGTTCTGGTAACCGATCGTGGTGCCGACGTAGGTGCCGGGGATGGTGATCGGGATGGCCTCTTCGATGGTGTCGCCGCCCTGGCGCGGGGGCTCTGTTGGTGGGGTGTAGACGGAATTGTCGACCGGTTTGTCCAAGGCGCGGTTGCCGAGGTCGAAGGCGTGCGCTGGGGCGTTCAAGGTCAGCAGGGCGAGAAGGAGTAGGAGCGTGCGCATGGTACTTGTGTCCCCCTTCTTGGATGCTTGGTATTGCAAAGATGATAGCACACTCGAAGGGGGGGGGGGCAAGATCGTTGTTTATTGTGTTTGGGCGGGGGTGCGGTGTGCCGGCGCACTGCCGCCGCCGCCGCTCCGTACCGCGTGATTCTCTACCGTTGCCGCGAATGCGAGGCGACCGAGGTGGTGACCCCGACCGGCCGGCGACCGGTGGACCGGGCGAGCGCTGCCGCGGCGGTGGAGAACGCCGTGATCCACGACGAGGGCCGCAACCGCAACGCGATCCCGCCGGGGCTACGGCAGAAGGTCCTGGTGCGCGACCAGCACCGTTGCCAGGCCGCGGGCTGCGGGGCGACACGGTTCCTGGAGGTGCATCACAAGACGCCGCGGGCGCTCGGAGGCGACAACAGGCTCGAGAACCTGACCACCTTGTGCAGCCGGTGTCATCGGTTCGTGCATCGCGGCTTAATAGAACAGCGACTTGACGTTCGTCCAGGAGTGGCGCTCGGTCTGGACTGGCTCGTCGAGGTTTAGGTGGAGGATGTAGTTGTACTCGTTGACGGGGCCGGGGGAGAGTAACGGTAGAACGACCAACCACACCAGCGAA
This sequence comes from uncultured Fibrobacteraceae bacterium, assembly GCA_964630845.1. GTDB lineage: Bacteria > Krumholzibacteriota > Krumholzibacteriia > LZORAL124-64-63 > LZORAL124-64-63 > Glo-17. The sequence goes on along the minus strand of CAZVWL010000029.1, from coordinate 7,113 downwards.
CCAGGTGGTCCGTTGATCGTCATCGAGGCTTCGGTGCAGGGACCGGCGACAACCGATTGTATGACACTCATGTCATTGCAGTTTCGGGGCTTTTCGAACCAATACGTCGGATACTCGGCATCACCATGGATCTCCAGGACGCCGCTCGCCGGAATGATGATGTGAAACCAGTCGGTGTCGCGGTACTCGCCTCCGTTCGGTCCAATGTACCACCCACTGACCCCGCAGAACACCGGTGAGGTGATCTGCTGGAATGGGTAGCCGAACTGGGGGCTGTTGCAGCCGCCGTTGTGCGCGTCCTCGTAGCCGTCGACCAGCGGTGGTTCGTCCTCGTACTGGACTCCGGGGCCGGCAGGCGGGAAGGTGACCAAGCAGGGCTCGTGGCCGACGACGTCCATCTGGTAGGCGCCGGCTGCCGATCCGTAGCCGTCGATGATGATGTAGTAGGTCATGCCGGCCTGCATGAAGACGCTCTCCAGCCTGGAACTGTACACGAAGCACGGCGGGCCGAAGTAGAAGTCGTCGTTGCACGCCACGAGGTTCAGAGCCTCGTCGTAGACGTACACCTTCGTGTCATAGTAGCTGTAGCAGAAATCGATGCTCACCAGGAAGTCCTCGGCCGGGATCACCGCGTAGACCACGTCCGGCGCGGTCGAGCCGCTGTAGGGGCAGACCTCGTCGTAGTTGTTGGTGTAGCCGACCGTCGTGCCGGTCCACGTGCCGGGAAAGGTGATCGGGATGGCTTCTTCGATCGTGTTGCCGGCCTGGCGGGGGGGCTCTGTTGGTTGGGTGTAGACGGAATTGTCGACCGGTTTGTATGGGGCGCGGTTGCCGAGGTCGAAGGCATGCGCTGGGGCAGTCAAGGCCAATAGGATGAGAAGGAGCAGGAGCGTGCGCATGGTTCTAGTCCTCCTTCTTGGTGGATGGATTTTGAAAAGACGATAGCACATTCGACGGGGGAGGGGTGGGGCAAGAGCGTTGTTTCTGGTATTTGATCGGGGGCGTGGTGTGCTGGCGCACTTACTTGAATAGCCGCGTTCGTTTGCCCGATGGCTGACTTCTGAAACTCTTTCCTTCTCCCCCTTGCGGTTTCGCTTGTCTTTCGCTATCTTTACGCCATACCCTCCTCCCATAAGGACGCCGCCACCATGAACCACCCTCTGCCCACCTTCCGCCCCGGTCTGCCCGCGGCCAGGGTCGACCAGTCCCTGCGCCAGGCCCTCAAGACCCTCGACGCCGCCCGCCAGTGCGCCCTGGTCTGGTTCCACGACGTCCTCTCGCGCAAGCTCTACCGCGACCTCGGCCATGCCTCCATGGAGCAGTACGCCACCCTGGCCCTCGGCTTCTCCCGTAACCGCACCAACCAGTTCATGCGCCTGGCCAGGGATCTCGATCGCTTGCCGCCCTTGAAAGAGGCTGTTCTGGACGGCCGGCTGGAATGGACCAAGGCCCAGCAGGTCGGCCGGGTGGCCACGCCAGAGACCGCCGGCGACTGGGTCGAGCTGGCCGAGCAGAGCAGCCGGCGAGAGCTGACCCAGGGGATCAAGGCGGCCAGGCGGGCGGCCACGCAGCAGGGAGCGCTGGCGCTGCCTGCTGCCAGTGCGCCAGTGAAGCCGGCGCCGCCCGCGGCCCGGGTCTCGGTCAGCCTGATGCTCGACAGCCTGGATGCGGCGCGTCTGGGGGCGCTGATCGAGGCGGGCAAGAAGGCCGGGGTGATCCCGGCGACAGCGACGCGGGAGGAGGCGATCCTGGCGGCGCTGGAGGGGCTGGTCGAGAGCGGCGCGGTGCGCCGGCGCACCGCCGCCGCCGCTCCGTACCGCGTCGTTCTCTACCTATGTCGCGAATGCGAGGCGACCGAGGTGGTGACCCCGACCGGCCGGCGACCGGTGGACCGGGCGAGCGCTGCCGCGGCGGTGGAGAACGCCGTGATCCACGACGAGGGCCGCAACCGCAACGCGATCCCGCCGGGGCTACGGCAGAAGGTCCTGGTGCGCGACCAGCACCGTTGCCAGGCCGCGGGCTGCGGGGCGACACGGTTCCTGGAGGTGCATCACAAGACGCCGCGGGCGCTCGGAGGCGACAACAGGCTCGAGAACCTGACCACCTTGTGCAGCCGGTGTCATCGGTTCGTGCATCGCGGCTTAATAGAACAGCGACTTGACGTTCGTCCAGGAGTGGCGCTCGGTCTGGACTGGCTCGTCGAGGTTTAGGTGGAGGATGTAGTTGTACTCGTTGACGGGGCCGGGGGAGAGTAACGGTAGAACGACCAACCACACCAGCGAACCAGGTGGTCCGTTGATCGTCATCGAGGCTTCGGTGCAGGGACCGGCGACAACCGATTGTATGACACTCATGTCATTGCAGTTTCGGGGCTTTTCGAACCAATACGTCGGATACTCGGCATCACCATGGATCTCCAGGACGCCGCTCGCCGGAATGATGATGTGAAACCAGTCGTTGTCGCGGTGCTCGTATCCGTTCGGGCCGATATACCACCCACTGACCCCGCAGAACACCGGTGACGTGATCTGCTGGAACGGGTTGCCGAACTGGGGGCTGTTGCAGCCGCCGTTGTGCGCGTCCAGGTAGCCGTCGACCAGCGGTGGCTCGTTCTCGTACTGGACGCCGGGGCCGGCAGGCGGGAAGGTGACCAAGCAGGGCTCGTAGCCGACGACGTCCATCTGGTAGGCGCCGGCTGCCGATCCGTAGCCGTCGATGACGATGTAGTACGTCGTGCCGGCCTGCATGAAGACGCTCTCCAGCCTGGAACTGTACACGAAGCACGGCGGGCCGAAGTAGAAGTCGTCGTTGCACGCCACGAGGTTCAGAGCCTCGTCGTAGACGTACACCTTCGTGTCATAGTAGCTGTAGCAGAAATCGATGCTCACGAGGAAGTCCTCGGCCGGGATCACCGCGTAGACGACGTCCGGCGCGGTCGAGCCGCTGTAAGGGCAGATCTCGTCGTAGTTGTTGGTGTAGCCGACCGTCGTGCCGGTCCAGGTGCCGGGAATGATGATCGGGATGGCCTCTGCGATCGTGTTGCCGCCCTGGCGGGGCGGCTCGGCCGGAGGCTGGTAGACGGAACCGTCGTGCGGCTTGGCGGGCATACGGTTGCCGAGGTCGAACGCCGCCGTGGCCGTCGCCGCGCTCATGATCAACAGCAAGGTGAACAGGACGGTCGTCGTGCGCATGGCTTGGTACCCCCCGGATCAAGAGACCGGAAGGCCATAGCAGATTCGGCGGGCGGGCGGGAAACAATTCGCCGATCGCAGGACTGAATTTCAGCCGGGACACCAACTCGGTCCGCGCCGTGTCCGGCGGCTAGCCAGCGTCGCGGCCTCGAGATCGAGCAGGAAACGTTTGGTCGCGATCCCGCCGCCGAAACCGACGAGCCGGCCGTCGGCGCCGACGACGCGGTGGCAGGGCACCACGATCGACAGCGGATTGCGACCGTTCGCCGCGCCGACGGCGCGCGCGGCGGCCGGTTGGCCGAGCCGGCGCGCCTGCTCGCCGTAGCTGATCATCGTTCCGTAGGGGATGCCGCGCAGGACCTGCCAGGCCGCGAGCTGGAATGGCGTGCCAAGAGGATCGAGGGGAAGATCGAACGTCAGCCGCTCGCCTGCGAAATACGAGGCCAGCTGAGCCTCGGCCTGCGCGAGGATCCCGGCGGCCGCTTCGTTCCGGGCGCCGCCGCTCGCCGGGGCCTCGGCGCCGAACAGGACCGCGCGCAGGCCGGACGCCGACGCGGCGAGCGTGAGCGGACCGACGGGGCTCGTGATGACGGAGCGGTCGTCCACGATCAACCTCCAGGTTCGGAAGTCCACAGGTAGATGGCGGCGTAGCCGCGGAACGGTCGCCACGATTCGGCGCGAGCCCGCGCCGCCGCCGGAGCGAGCGGTCGCGCGCCGGCAGCGAGCATGCGCCGCAGGTGCAGATCGCCAGCGGGGAACGCGTCGGGCTCGCGCAAGGCGCGCAGAGCCACGTAGTGCGCGGTCCAGGGTCCCCAGCCCGGCAAGGCCGTCAAGCGGGCGACGGCGCGCTCGAGATCGGCGCTCGGCTCGAGCAGCGGCTCTCCGGCGGCGACGGCCCGCGCGAGCGCGGCGATGGCCTCGGCACGGGCGATCGGCATGCCGATCGCGGCGATCGCGGCCACTGGAATGCGCGTGAGTTCGGCCGCGGTCGGAAACAGCAAGGCGAGTTCGGCGTCGCCGCCTGGCAACGGCCGGCCGCAGGTTCGCGCGAGGCGACCCGCCAGGCGCGTCGCTCCGGCGACGGAGACCTGCTGACCGAGCACCGCGCGCACCGCGAGTTCGAACGGATCCCACGCGCCGGGAACGCGCAAGCCCCGCGGGCGATCCACAAGCAAGGGATCGCCGGCGAGATGCTCGGCCAGCAGATCGGGGTCGGCGTCCAGATCGAACTGAGCGCGCACGCGCGCAACGATGCGCCCGATCGCGGACGCCAGCTCGAGCGGTACCGAGATCTCGAGGCAACGGCGGTCCGGATCATGAGCGACCATGAGCACGCCGCTTGCGGCGCCCAGCTGGAGCGTGCGGCAGTAGCGACCACCGGCAACCGCTTCGACGCCGGGAATGGCCCGGCGCGCCAGATAGGTCAGCATCGCGTCCCAGGCCAGCGGCGGCCGGTAGCTGAGCCGCAGCCGCAGTCCCGGCATCGGCTCCGGCCTCCCCGGCGCGCAGCGGAAGGCCAGGGGCGAGCGTCCGCAGCGCGCGGCGAACGCGGCGCGTAGACGGCGTGCGCTCGCGAAGCCGGCGGCCAGGGCGATCGCCTCGATCGGCAGCGTCGTCTGGGCCAGCAACTGGCGCGCGAGATGGACGCGCCGCGTCAAGGCGATCGCTCGGGGAGCTGCCCCGAGCTGGCTCACGAAGAGGCGGCGCAGATGGCGCGCGCCGACGCCGAGCCGCGCGGCGAGGTCGTCGACGTTTGCTTGGTCGAGAGCGCCGTCCTCGATCAGGCGTAGCGCGCGGGTGACCGTCGCCGTGGTGCCTTGCCAGGCGGGCGTCCCGGGAGAAGCCTCGGGCCGGCAGCGCAGGCAGGGTCGGAAGCCCGCGGCCTCGGCGGCAGCGGCCGTCGCGAAATAGTCGCAATTCTCCGGCCGCGGCGTGCGGGCGGGACAAATCGGACGGCAGTAGATGCCGGTGCTCTTCACGCCGGTGAAGAATCGCCCGTCGAACCGGACATCGCGGGTGCGCAGGGCGCGGTGGCAGTGTTCACGGTCGAGTTCCATGCCCGCTAGAATACACCCTGGGCGCGCTGACCGGAGGACGTTTTCGGACCTGATCATTGAACGGATCATGCCCAGCCAGAATGCGCGGACTGCATCGCCGAAGCTATTCCTCGCACCCCGGTGCGCCGGCGCACCTACCCCCCCGCCTTCCCCTCCTGCCACCTCCCCAACACCACCGAACTCACCGCCGCCACCCCCAGCAACAACGCGGCCGCCAGGAACACCTCCCGATACCCCAGCCACCGCAGCAGCACGTACCCCAGCACCGGCGCCACCAGCCCGCGCAGCCCCACCAGAGCCACGTGGATGCCCTGGTAATGCGCGCCCTGGCCGGGCGGCGCGAACGCGATCGACCCCACGTTCCAGCCCACGTTGACCCCGGCCATGCCCACCGAGAAGACGCCGAAGGCGAGGTACGCGACCGTGATCGGCGACGGCGACAGCAGGCCGACGCCGAAGGCGAGCATCAGCGGGAACAGGGCGACCGTGCCGAAGGCGAGCGCGCACAGGCGCGCGGGCTTGATGTGGTCCATGAGGCGGCCGGCGGCCGGACCGAGCAGAGCCACGCCCAGCGAACCGATCAGCACGCGCGTGTTGGTGATGTCCTGGTAGTCGAGGCGCCACTGCTCGGTGAAGAACAGCGGCACCACCGGCGAGAGCATGATGAAGGCGACGCCGTAGATCGAGAAGTTGGTCTCGTACCAGAAGAAGGCGCGGTCGGCGCGGAAGGTGGCGTCCATGGCGTGGAACGGTTCGCTCAGGGCGCGCCAGAGTTCGCGGCGGCCGAACGAGGCGCGCACGACCGAGGTCAACGCCACCGACGGCGCCACCGTGCCGGCCGGGCGCGGCAGCCGCGACAGGATCAGCGGGAACCCGAAGCCCAGCACGCCGAGCACGGGGTACACCCAGCGAAAGAGATCGGGATCGTGCTGCAGGGCCGCGCCCACCGCCACGCTCGTGGTGGCCGACGTGAGGTGCTGCACCAGGGCCGCGCGGCCGAACACCTCGCCGCGTCGGTGGGGGCGGATGTTCTCCTGCAGGATGCTGTTCTGGGCCGGGTAGACCAGCGACACGAAGAGGTAGACCGCGGCCATCAGCAGGACGAAGGCCGCGGCCGAATGGACCAGCAGCGCCGCCACCAGCACCAGCCGTCCACCGACCCCGCCCCAGAACAACCACTTGCGCCGCCCGCCGGCGGCCATCACCTGCGACCAGTACAGGCCCAGCGCCATGCCGCTGGTCTCGAGCATCACCGCGAGCGTGACCAGCCAGGCCGGGGCGCCCAGCGACTTGGCGAGCACGAACGGGAACAGATACTGGCCGGTCGTCCAGATGCCCTGGAAGACGATGGCCAGGTAGAAGCGGCGGGCGGTGATGCGTTCGAGCTGGAGCGCGTCCATGGCCAGGCGCTCAGCGCAGGGCCGGCAGCGCCGCCAGCAGCACCGCGGCCATGCGTTCGCGTACCTGCGCGCCGACGTCGACGACGTCCTGGTGCGAGAGCTGCGGCTGGCCCGTCTCGCGCGCCGGGTTGGTGATGCAGCTCAGCCCCGCGACGCGCACGCCGAGCGCCACGAGCAGCGACGCTTCGGGCGCGGTCGACATGCCCACGGCGTCGCCGCCGGCCCGGCGCAGGAAGCCGATCTCGGCGCGGGTCTCGTACGTGGGCCCCCACATGCTGACGTACACGCCCTGGTGCACGGCGACGCCGGCGGTGGCCGCCGAGTCGGCGAGGGTGCGGGCCACGGCGGGGTCGTACAGGTGCAGCGGGCCGGGCACGCGGGCCGCGAGTTGCGGCGGCGTGACGAGAAGGCCACGCAACGGGTCGTCCCAGTGCAGGTCGAGCTGGTCGCGGATCACCATCAGGT
>CAZVWL010000028.1:0-19678 GCA_964630845.1 uncultured Fibrobacteraceae bacterium | reverse complement strand
GCTCGCGCGGGCGCTGGGCTGGGCGTCGATCGAAGGCGTCGACCCGCCGGCCTGCCTGCGGCAACTCGAGGCGGACGACGACCCGCTCGTGCGCCGCGCCGCGTTCTGGAGCCTGTACCTGCGCGACCCCGCCGCGGGCGTCGCCGCGTGCAGGCGCCTGGCCGGCGGCGCGGATCCCGAGCCGTTCTCGGTCAGGGTGCTGGCGTGGCTGGCCGAGCCGCCGCCGAGCGAGCCGGCGGCCACCGAGCCGGACGCGGCTCCGCCCCTGGCCGCCCTCTGGCGGCGATCCTTGCGGGGCGACCGCCCCGAACTGGCCTCGCTTCGCCGCGAGGTCCCCGATGGGTTCTTCGTGGACGACGACAGCGACGAGATGGTTCCGGGAGTATAGGCATGCAGCTGCTGAACCAGACGCCGTTCGTGATGGGCCAGGTCGTCGTGCTCGATCGTCGTGGCGCCGAGCAGCTGGTGGTCGTGCTCAAGGCGACCTGGTCGATCGAAGGAGAGGGCACGCTGCGCGTCGCCGAGGAACAGACCCCGCCGCAGGCGGCCGACACCTTTCACGGCGAACCCGACCGGTCGAGCATCGCCGGCGAGGCGGAGCTGGGGCCGGCCCGCCCGGCCACCGATTGTTTCCTGCTCGGATCGGTGCGCCCGCCGCGTCCCGGCACGCACACGATGGACGTGCGCCTGCGGGTGGGGCACCTGAGTAAGACCGTGCGCGTCTTCGGCGAGCGCCGGTGGTCGCGCGCGCTGGTCGGCGCGCGGGCCAGCCGGCCGGAGCCGTTCGAGGCCGTACCGCTGATCTGGGAGCTGGCTTACGGGGGGCGCGACGAGACGACGAGCCGGGAGGATCGCCCCGACGAGCTCGACACCAATCCCGTCGGGCGCGGTTATCGCGGCCGACGCTCGCGCGCGCCCTGGGTCGACACCCTGCTGCCGCAGCTCGAGGATCCCGAGCAGCTCATCGACCGGCCCGGACAGCGCGTGGCCCCGGCGGCGTTCGCGCCGATCGGCCGCGGCTGGCTGCCGCGACGACGCCATGCCGGCACCTACGACCAGCGCTGGATCGACGAGCGCATGCCGCTTCTGCCGGACGACTTCGACCCGCGTTTCCACAACGCGGCGCCTGCCGGGCTCACCGCGTCCGGGCATCTTCGCGGCGGCGAGCCGGTCGAGGTGGTCGGCGCCGGGCCCCGTGGCAAGCTGGCTTTCGCCCTGCCACGGCCGCAGCCGGCGGCGTTCGTCTGCGTGGGTGGCCGCACCCACGATCTGCCGATGACCCTCGACGCGGTGACCGTGGACATCGACGCGATGCAACTGCGCCTGCTCTGGAAAGCGGAGCTGGACATCCACCGGCGGCTGCCGGACCTCGGCGCGGTCGAGTGCCGCTTGCGGGGAGACCTGACGTGAGCGCACCGCTGCAGCTGGTGATCACCGGTGTGGGCGCGGTCAGCCCGGTGGGCCTGTCGGCGGCGGCCACCTGCGCGTCGCTGCGCGCCGGGATCGCGCGCCTGCAGGAGCTCGAGTCGGGCACGGTCGCCGGCAGCCTCTTCGACCGCCAGCCGGTCGTGGGCGGGCGCGTGCCGCTCGAGCGGTTCGCGGGTGATCCGCTCGAATGGCAATGGCCCGGCCACGAGCGCTTCGTCGCGGCCGAGCCGCCTCATCCGGAGCGCCTGGTGGCGGCGGGGTCGCAACGCCTGATCGAGCTGGCGGTGCCGGCGCTGAGGGAATGCGCGCAGGCCGCCGGGCTGGCCGCGGCTTCGGCGCAGGGTCCGGTGGCGATCTACCTGGGGCTCGACGACGCCGACGATCCGCAGCCGGTGGCCGCGGCGGTGATGGAAGCGCTCGGCCCGCCCGCGGGTCGTCCGGCGGTCGTGCCGGTGACCGCCGGCCGTGCCGCGGCCCTGGTCGCCCTGCGCCGCGCCGCCGAGGATCTGCTGCGCGGCCAGGTGGCCGCGGCGATCGTCGGCGGCGTGGATTCGCTGGTGCGACCCGAGGTGTTGCTGCGCCTCGAGGAGCGCGGCCAGCTCAAGGGGCCGCAGAGGCAGCAGGGTGTCATCCCCGGCGAAGCGGCGGCGTTCGTCTGCCTGGAGACCGCAGGCGCGGCGGCCGCCCGAGGCGCGACGCCGCTGGCGGCGGTGATGGGGGTCGGCGCGGTTCCCGAACCGACGACCGGCACGGACGAACCCAATCGCGGCGAGGGCTTGACCACGGCCCTGCGCAAGGCCCGCCAGTACGCCGGCCGGCTGTCGGCGCCGCCGCTGGCCGTCTGCGACCTGAACGGCGACCGCTACCGGGCCACCGAGTGGGCGATGGCGAGCATGCGGGCGTTCGCCGACCTGCACGGCGACGAGGATCTCTGGCACCCGGCCGACTGCATCGGCGACAGCGGCGCGGCCAGCGGCGCGCTCTGCCTCGTGTGGGCGACCGCGGCCCTGCGCAAGGCCTACGCGACCAGCGACCGCGTGGTGGTCTGGGGCGCGAGCGACACCGCGGCCAGGGCCGCCGCGTTCCTGGCCGCCGTCAACGGAGGTGCCTGAGCATGTCGGTCACCGTGATCATCAACATGATGACCGCCTCGCACGCCGGCAGCAACGGCACCAGCATCGCCTTCCCGGACGTCTGCAAGACGCCCACGCCCGGCGGGCCGGTGCCGATCCCGTATCCGAACGTGGCCATGTCGAGCGACCTCGCCGACGGCACCAGCAAGGTGAAGTTCGACGGCAAGTCGGTCGCCCACAAGAAGGCCAACATCAAGATGAGCACCGGCGACGAGGCCGGCAGCGCGCAGGGCGTGGTCTCGAACAAGATCAAGGGCAAGGCGACCTTCGTGAACTACTCGTTCGACGTGAAGGTCGAGGGTCAGAACGTCTGCCGGCTCGCCGACCCGACGCAGCAGAACAAGGGGTCGGCCAACGGATTCGGGCCGGCGCACATCCAGGCGCCGGCGATGGTCATGGCCGCCCAGCTGGAGAACTGCGACAAGACCCAGCAGAAGCAGAAGGAGCAGAAGAGCGAGTCGAGCCAGTGGGGCGCGTCCGGCATCATTGCCGAGCACCGGCCCAAGCTGCAGAAGATCGCGGACGAGCTGCAGGTCATCCTCTACTTCCGCGCCACCAACCTGGCCTGCGGCAAGTGGATCCAGGCCAAGCACAAGCCGAAGCCGCACGAGGTGATCGAGGCCAAGACGACCTCGCCCGCCAATCAGGACGACGTCCAGAAGTGGCTCGACGTCTACTTCGAGAAGATGGACAAGATCGAGCCCGAAGAATCGGGCGGCTGGTCCGGCCGGGTGGGCGCCGCGATCTTCAACGCCCAGCAAGGGATCAGGCCGCTGCCCGTCTACTTCTCGCGCCAGGCCGTGGCCTATTCGGGCATCGTGATGAACATGCAGGCGAGCAAGCGCGGCATGCCCATGCAGGGCTACGGCAAGGACAGCCGCAAACGGTCGTACGTCGGCAAGTGGATCACCGGCGACTACGACCTCATGGACGTGATGGGCACCGGCGACAAGTGCGAGCGGCCATGCCAGGACGGCCCCGACTTCGCGCGCATCAAGAACGCGATCAACAAGTCGTTGAACTGGGACGCCATCCAGCACGGTCCGCAATCGCAATGGGTCGCCAAGTCGCCCGCTTCCGGCGGCCACGACTTCGCCGACTTCTCGATCCCCGCCAAGCTCAAGAGCTACCTGCAGGACAAGGACGCCAAGAAGCCGCCCACCGTGCCGATCGCCGAGGGCCGCAACCTGCCGATCTGCGACGCCAAGCTGACCGTGGTCGCCCCCAAGGGCGCGGTGATCTACCTGGAATCCGACGAGGACGTCAAGGCCGCCCTGCTCTGCATGGGTTGCGACCGCGAATGACCGGCCGCCGCGGGCCGGACACCGAAAGGACACCATGAGCGACGAGAGCTTGACCCGCGAGGAACGCGATGGGTTGCTGGCCGAGCTGGCCGACATCGACGCGCAGCTCTATCCCGAGGACGACGACGCCATTCCCGACAGCCGCCAGTCGGCGCTGCTGCGCGAGCGTTACTACCTCAAGCTCGGCGAGTATGCCGACCGGTTGCCCCGCGTCGTGCTCTCGGTCTGCCCTCACTGCGGAGAGCCGCTCACCCGCGCGTTCGATCCCTGGGGCCTGGACGGTCCCTGGTGGCACGTCGACGTGGAGGTCGCGTTCGAGGAGCCGCGCGCCTGCCCGCATTTCCAGGTGCTGCTCGGCGCCGTGAACCTGCACGATCGCCAGCCCGACGAGGTGGGCGCCGAGGTCAAGCCCGGTCCGGCGGTGCCGTTCGTGGTGCCGGCATTGCTGGGATTGCCCGGCATGGCGGCGGTCATGGGCGCGACGACCCTCGCGACCGGGGACACCGCGTACCCGATCGCGTACTTCAGCGACCAGCTCGACCCCGCCACGCCGATGCACCAGTCCTGGTGCCGCGACGCCTACTGGTTCAAGGACGCCGACGGCAATCCCGGCTGGTCGATCGCCAACGATCCTTACGATTTCGACCTGGCCCCGCACCTGGTGGCCGGCCGCCTCGGCTGGGTCGACCTCGCCGAGCCGCAGCCGCGCGTGCGGAGGGCGGTCGATGGGCCTTGTCCGCTGGTCGATCTGCCGGGGGACCGCGAACGGCAGAAGATCTGCGGGGGCGAGCGGGAGTTGTTCGGATTGCCTGGCGGCGAGGTCATCTTCCCGTTCGGCGACTAGTCGCTGCCGCGCCGTCGCGGAAGAACTGATGACTTGTCTGGCCGATGCGTTTACCATGACCCGCGCCGCAAGGCAGCGAGCGCGCCCTGCGCCGCCTTGCGCCCCGGCCCGTTATCTGCAAGGAGCCCGTGCCCATGCTCGACCTCAGCCCCCTCCTGCAGCCGATCGCCGACGCCAGCCCCAGCGGCCCCAACCTCCGCGTGCAGGCCGGCGACACGACCTTCGCCCAGCTCAAGGAGCTGCGCCGGGAGAGCGACCCGTTGACCGACCCCGGCGGCGAGGCCAAAGCGGCCGACTGGCGCGGCGTGGCGAAACTCTGCCAGGAGGCGTTGCTGACGAAGACCAAGGACCTCGAGCTGGCGGCGGCGCTCACGCAGGGGTTGCTCTACAGCGAGGGCTGGGCCGGTCTGCAGGCGGGTCTCGGCCTGCTCAAGGGGCTGGTGGAGACCTTCTGGGAGACGCTCCACCCGGGTTGGGACGAGGGCGAGATCATCACCGCGATCAGGGCGCGGCCGCTGTCGTGGCTGGGCTCGAGCCAGGATTTCCTGCTGGCGGCCAAGCGCGTGCCGCTCACCGCGCCGATCGGCGACCAGCCGCGCAGCTGGTTCGACTACGAGCAGTCCCGCCGGGTCGACGAGGCGGCGACCAAGGCGAACAGGTCGGCGTACGAGGAACTCGTCGGCTCGGGGCTGATCTCCGGCGAGCAGTGGCGCGCCTCGCTGGCCGGCACCCCGCTCGACCGGCTCGACAACGTGATCGGCGACCTCGCCGCGTGCCGGGCCGCCTTGCTGGATCTGCAGCAGTGCTGCGACGACCGGTTCGGCGACGACACGCCTTACATGCTGGAACTGCGTAACTTGCTGGATGATTGCCAGGATTATCTCGCGAAGTACCGCGCCGGCCAGCTCGACCTCGGAGCCGAGGGCGGCGACCCGGCCGCCATGCAGGCCGCGGGCGGCGAGCCTGGCGGCGGCGAGGTCGTCAACGCCGCTGCGGCGGCCGGCCCCGCGGTCGCCGCCGGGCCCATCAAGACGCGCGACGAGGCCTTCCGCCGGTTGCGGGAAGTGGCCGATTTTCTTAGACGTACAGAACCACACAGCCCCGTGTCAGCCCTGCTCGACCGCGCCGTGCGCTGGGGCAACATGTCGTTCGAAGATCTTTTCCGCGACGTGGTTCAGAATTACGACGCCCGCACCGAGGTCGGCAAGATCTTGGGCTTGAAATTGATGGACGAAGGGGAGTAATCTCCTTCTCTTTCGTGAGCAGGCGGTCCGCACGAGGATCTCGCCCGGTTTCCGGCGGCGGCGGCTCGAACCGTCGTCGGCCATGGTCACCATCCTGCAGGGAGGACCTTCATGGCTGGTAGCATCTACGACAAGAAGGCGCGTGTCCGGCCGCCGCGTGTGCACATCTCGTACGACGTCGAACTGAACGGCGCCCAGGTGAAGAAGGAGCTGCCGTTCGTCGTCGGCGTCATGGCCGACTTCTCGGGCAACCCGGCCGACCCCCTGCCGCGCCCGCGCGATCGCAAGTTCGTCGAGATCGACCGCGACAACTTCGACGACATCCTCAAGAGCACCAAGCCGCGCGCCGCCTTCAAGGTGGCCAACACGCTGCAGGACGACGGCAGCGAGCTGTCGGTCGAGCTGCAGTTCGAGAAGCTCGGCGACTTCGCTCCCGACGCCGTCGCGCGCCAGGTCAAGCCGCTGAACGATCTGCTCGAGATCCGCACCCGGCTCAAGGCGCTGCTGAGCAAGACCGAGGGCAACGATCGCCTCGAGGAGTTGCTCAACGAGATCGTCAAGAATCCCGGGCTGCGCGAGAAGCTGCAGGGCGCGCTGGACATCGACGGTTCCGGCGGGGAGGGTGCGTGATGGCCGAGAAGAAGAAGCAGCACAAGGTCGAGGAGCTGATCGAGCTGGAGGGCGCCGACATCCTCGAGGAGATGATCGCGACCGGCATCAAGGCGCGCGACGACGCGTCGCGTGAGCACGGTCAGGCCATGCTGCGCGACCTCGTCGGGCAGCTCCTGGATCCCGGCACCGTGGTGGCCAAGGACGCCACCAAGACCATCCAGAACCGCATCGCCGCGATCGACCAGATCATCAGCCGTCAGCTCAACGAGATCATGCACAACCCGGATTTCCAGAAGCTGGAGTCCACGTGGCGCGGTCTGAACCACCTGGTGATGAACAGCGAGACCGGTGAGACGCTCAAGATCCGCATGCTGAACATCAGCAAGAAGGACCTGCTGCGCGATTTCCAGTCGGCCGCGGAGTTCACCGAGAGCGCGCTCTGGAAGAAGGTCTACGAGAACGAATTCGGCCAGTACGGCGGCGACCCGTACGGCTGTCTGGTGGGCGATTACGAGTTCAGCCGGCACCCGCAGGACATCGAGCTGCTCGAGCAGATCAGCCACGTGGCGGCGGCCGCGCACGCGCCGTTCATCTCGGCGGCCAGCGCGCAGATGTTCGGGCTCGACAGTTACACCGACATGCCGAACCCGCGCGATCTGGCCAAGGTCTTCGACAAGAGCAACCCCGAGAACACGAAGTGGCTGAGCCTGCGCGACAGCGAGGACGCCCGCTTCCTGGCCCTGACGATCCCGCACGTGCTCGGCCGCTTGCCCTACGGCAAGGAGACCAAGCCGGTCGACACATTCGACTTCGAGGAGGACGTCAGCGGCTCGCACGACCACTACCTGTGGACCAACGCGGCCTACACCTTCGCCTGCCGCCTGACCGACTCCTTCTCGCGCCACCACTGGTGCGTGGCGATCCGGGGGCCGGAGGGCGGCGGTCTGGTGGAAGGGCTGCCGATCCACACGTTCAAGACGCGCGAGGGCGACGTCGGCGCCAAGTGCCCGACCGAGGTCCTGATCCCCGACACGCGCGAGAAGGAGCTGAGCGACCTCGGCTTCATCCCGCTGATCCACTGCAAGAACACGGACTACGCGGCGTTCTTCGGGGCCAACAGCGTGCAGCGTCCGAAGGTCTACCAGGACGACGCCGCCACGGCCAACGCCGACCTCTCGCGCAAGATCCAGTACCTGATGGCCACGTCGCGCATCGCGCACTACCTGAAGGCCATCTGCCGGGACAAGGTCGGGTCGTTCCAGGCCCGTTCGAACGTCCAGGAGTTCCTGAACAACTGGATCAACCAGTACGTGCTCAATCAGGACAACGCGACGCAGGAGCAGAAGGCGAAGTTCCCCCTGCGCGAGGCGCACATCGAGGTGGCGGAGGACAAGGCCCGTCCGGGCTGCTACAAGGCCGTCGCACACCTCAAGCCGCACTTCCAGCTCGAGGAACTGAACGTATCGCTGCGTCTGGTGGCCGATCTGCCGGCGTCCGCGAAGTAGCCGGACGCCGCGCGCGCGCAGATCATGGACGACACGGACGCCGCCGCGCGGCGGCGTCCCCAGCATGCGGGCGCCCCCAGGCGATGACACGGGCGCCCGACCGATGACGCGAGTCCCGGAGATTACCTGTCGCAAACGCCCAGCGAAAGGACCCCGACCATGATGGATGCATACCTCCAGATCGAAGGCATTCCCGGTGAGTGCACCGCCAAGGGTTACGAGAAGCAGATCGAGATCCTCGGCTACAGTCACGGCGTGAGCCAGTCCACAGACGTGTCGGCCAGCTCGTCCGGCGGCGCCACCACGGGCCGTTGCACGCATGGCGACTTCCAGATCTCCAAGGCCGTCGACCTCGCCTCGCCGGTGCTGCTGCAGCGCTGCAGCGACGGCCTGCACATCAAGAAGATCGTGCTGACCCTCGTGCGCGCCGGCGGCGACAACAAGGTGCCGTTCATGGTCTACACGCTGACCAACTGCGTGGTCGCCAGCGTCAGTTACTCGGGCTCCTCCGGTGCCCTGCCGGCGGAGAACGTGACGTTCAACTACGGCAAGATCGAGTGGGTGTACACCCAGCAGAAGCGCGCCGACGGTGGCGGCGGCGGCAACACCACGGGCTCCTGGAA
This sequence comes from uncultured Fibrobacteraceae bacterium, assembly GCA_964630845.1. Lineage (GTDB taxonomy): Bacteria > Krumholzibacteriota > Krumholzibacteriia > LZORAL124-64-63 > LZORAL124-64-63 > Glo-17. The sequence goes on along the minus strand of CAZVWL010000028.1, from coordinate 10,985 downwards.
CCGGGAAACCAACGCCGCCCAGTAATCGCAGGCCGCGCGCCTGCGAGGAAGGACGGTGGACATGCCGGAACCGACCGTGCAACAGCTCTGGGAGGCCGGAGACCTGGCCGGGGCCATCGCCGCGCAGGCGGCGGTGGTCAAGGCCAGGCCGGCCGACACCGACGCGCGCTCGCTCCTGTTCGCCTTGCTCGCGTTTGCGGGCGAGTGGGAGCGGGCGGGCACCCATCTGCGCGCGCTGCAGGCCGCCGACGGCGAGCTGCAGCGCTCGGCGCTCTTCTACCGCGGCCTGCTGACGGCGGAGATCCACCGTCAGGGCGTCTTCGAGGGCGACGCCGTGCCCGTGCTGCCGCCGCAGGCTCCGGCCCATCTCGAGCATCGCCTGGCTGCGTTGCAGGCCATTCGCCGCGGCGACCAAGCCGCCGCGCGTGGCCATGTCGCCGCCGCCGTCGAGGCCCAGCCCGACCTGGCCGGCACGGTGAACGGCCAGCCGTTCGCCGGCTGGCGCGACCTCGACGACCTGCTCGGCTCGGTCTGCGAGGTGCTCGCGGGCGGGCGTTACCTCTGGTTGCCCTGGGAGTGGATCCGCAACCTGGAGGTCACCGCGCCGGCGCGCGTGCCCGAGATGCTCTGGGTGCCGGCCCGCCTGCTGCACCGCGACGGCGAGGAGCTGTCGGTGAACCTGCCGGCGCTCTACGCCGGCAGCCACACCTGGGACGACCCCGCGCTGCGCCTCGGGCGCGCCACGTCCTGGGGCGGCGACGAGGATCTGCAACGAGGCAAGGGGCAACGGTTGCTCGCCTGGGCCGACGCGGCGGGCGAGGTCCACGAGATGCCGCTGCTGGAACTGCGCACCCTGGCCTTCGACTCGTAGCAGCCGGCCGCCGGCTGCCGCCGCAGCGACAGGAAAGGATCGATGTCGGCATCCCGCGCACACGACCGGCTGCGGCCGCCCTTCTGGGACCGCTTGACGGCCGACCCGACGGCGATCACCTCGGCTGCCTTGCGCGTCGACGCGAGGCAGCTGATCGCCGCCGTGCGCCGCGACATCGAGCGCCTGCTCAACACGCGCCGCACCGACCTGCTCGATCTCTCGCAGCGCCCGGAAGCCGCGGCGTCGCTGCTCACCTACGGCCTGCCCGACCTCTCGATCTTCTCCGGCAGCAACGCCGGCGACCGCCGTCAGATCTGCGAGCTGATCACCGAGCAGCTGCGCCGGTTCGAGCCGCGCCTGCTGCCGGCCACCATCCGCGTCGAGTACATCGAGGGCGGCAAGGCGGTCGGCATGGCGATGGCCAGCCGGGCCCGCTTCCGCATCAAGGGCGTGCTGCACGTCGACCCGCTGCGCCAACCCGTGATGTTCGACACCGCCGTCGACATGGAGACCAGCGAGGTCAAGCTCGAGGACGCCGGCGATGCGTGACCTGCTGTTGCATCACTACGAACGCGAGCTGCGCTTCATCCGCCGCGAGGCCGGCGCCTTCGCCGAGCGGTACCCGGCGATCGCCGACCTGCTGCAGCTCGAGGCCGACCGCTGCAACGACCCGCACGTCGAGCGCCTGATCGAGGCCTTCGCCATGCTCGCCGCGCGCGTGCAGCTGCGTCTGGACGACGAGTTCCCCGAGATCACCACCGCGCTGCTCGGCAACCTCTGCGCGCCGTTGATCGCGCCGATCCCCTCGCTGACCATCGTGCAATTCCAGCCCGACCCCGCCCAGAGCGAGGCCACCACCGGCCTGGACATCCCGCGCGGCACGCAGCTGCACACCCGGCCGTCCGGCGGGGTGAGCTGCCGCTTCCGGACCTGCTACCCGGTGACGCTGTGGCCGATCACCGTGGCCGGCGTCGACGTCGTCAGCCTCGGTGGCGGCGAAGCAGGCCTGCCGCGGGGCGCCACGGCGGCCCTGCGCATCCGGCTGCAGACGCGCGGGGCGCAGAACTTCGGCGAGTTGAAGGTCGACCGCATCGGCTTCTTCCTGGACGGAGACGCGTCGCTCGTCTACCGGCTCTACGAGGTGCTGTTCCGCCGGGCCCTCGGCGTCGCGGTGCGCCCGAGCCAGGCGGGAGCGGCGCGTGGTCGCACCGTGCCATTGCCGCCGGACAGCCTGCGGCCGCTCGGCTTCGCCGACGACGAAGGCGTGCTCTCCTACCCGAGCGGCAGCTTGCTCGGCCACCGGCTGCTTCAGGAGTACTTCGCGTTCCCCGAGAAGTACCTGTTCACGGAGCTGGCGAACCTCGACACGGTGGCGATGCAGGACTTCGGCCACACGCTCGAGGTGCTGATCTGCCTCGACGAGCTGCCGCTCGATCTCGAGGGCAAGCTCGGCCCGCAGAACCTGAAGCTCGGCTGCACGCCCGCGGTGAACCTCTTCGCGTTGACCGCCGAGCCGATCCGCATCACCCACCAGGTCAGCGAGTACGCTGTGGTGCCCGACGCTCGGGCCGCCGCCGCCTACCAGGTGCATTCGATCACGGCGGTCGAGTCGTTCGACGCGCAGACCGGCAAGAGCCGCACGTTTGCGCCCCTGCACGCCCAGGGCCACTGGAGCGCGCCGGAGGGGGCCGCCTTCTGGCAAGCGAGCGTGCGCGCCAATCACGGCGAGGACGCCGGCACCACCACGTACCTGACGCTGGTCGACCGTGCCGCCCGCCCGCTCGACGAACTGCCCGTCAAGACCCTCTCGGTCGAGACCCTCTGCACCAACGGGGACCTGCCGGCCGACCTGCCGATGGGCGATCCGCGGGGCGATTTCCAGGTGGAGGGCCGGCCCGGCGTGGCGCGCATCCAGGTGTTGCGCAAGCCGACCCGCGCGCTGCAGCCGCCGGATCGCAAGTTCGGGCTGTGGCGGCTGATCAGCCTGCTGAACGTGAACCACGCGACGCTGGCCGGTGCGCCGGGCGTCGCCGACGCGGATGGCTGGCAGGAACCGACCGCCCTGCGCGAGCTGCTCGGGCTCCTGGATTTCGGCGGCACTGCCGCGGCGCGCCAGCGGATCGCCGGCGTGATCGGCATCCGGTCTCGCACCGTGCTGCGCCGCATCGACGTCGACCACACCGGACTGTTCGCCCACGGCACCGAGGTCAACCTGCGCCTGGACGAAGGGCGATTCGCGGGCAACAGCGCCTTCCTGCTCGCGTCGGTGCTCGAGCGATTCTTCGGCTACCTGGCGCCGGTCAACGCCTTCACGCAGCTGGTCGCCGCCAGCCTGCAGCGGGAGGAGGTGCTCAAACGATGGCCGCCACGCGCCGGACAGCGGACGCTTGTGTAGGAGACCTGCTGCTGAACGAACCCAACCGCTGGGACTTCTACCAGGCCGTGCGCCTCTGGGAGCAAGGCGCTTCCGCGCACGCTGCTATCGGCGAGGGCGACGATCCCACGCGGGAGGCGTTGCGGTTCACGACGGCGGTCTCGTTCGCGTTCCCGACCTGCGAGGTGGCGGCGCTGGACCTCGATCCCGAGCGCCCGGGCCAAGCCACCATGCGCGTGACCTTCCTGGGGGCGGCCACGCCGGCGAGCTTCGGCTCGTTGCCGATGCCGTACGCCGAAGACGTCGCTCTGGCCGACCGCGACCGCCTGCCGGCGCTGCACGAGTTCATCGATCTGTTCAATCACCGGTTCATCGCGTTGTTCTACCGCGCCTGGCAGAAGCACCGGGCCGCCGTCGGCTGGGAGCGCGCCGGCGAGGGCGACACGGCGCTGTTCGAGACCGCGCTGCGCAGCCTCTTCGGCCTGGCCGCCCGCGGTGCGCGCGCGGCGGTGCCGATCCCGGATGCGGTGCTGCTGGGACGCGGCGGACTCTTGCGGCCCGGGCGGACCAGCTGCGCGAGCCTGGTGGAACTGATCGGCCAGGTCTTCGGCGTGCCGGCGCGCGTGGAGCAGTTCATCACGCGCTGGTTCGCCCTCGAGCTGGAGGACCGCTCGCGGCTCGGCGAGGTGGGTCACCGGCTCGGCCACGACGTCACGCTCGGCGACCGGGTGCCGCTGGCCCAGTCGCGTTTTCGCCTCGTGCTCGGCCCCCTCGACTGGCAGGCATTCGACGCGTTCCTGCCCGCCGGGGGCGCGCACAAGGCGCTGCACGACCTCGTCCAGTTCGCGGTCGGATCGCAACTGACGTACGACGTGCAGCTGGATCTGGACGCCGACGGCGTGCCGCCGCTGCGCCTGGGCTTGGCGGCCGACCGGCCGCCGGCGTGCCTGGGCTGGACAACCTGGCTCGGTGACGTTGCCGGCCGCACCGCCGCCCACGTCGTGGTGGCCGGCCCGGCGGCGGCATGATTCGCAAGCTGACGGCAGGACGGGAAGCACACGGAAGGTAGGTCGATCGCCCATGGGACTGAGCCTGAAGAACATGATCGGCAAGCTGACGCCGCAAGCCAAGCGCGCGCTCGAGGGAGCCGCCGGCCTCTGCATGTCGCGCTCGCACTACGAGGTGGCCGCCGAACACTGGCTGGTCAAGCTCGCCGAGCAGCCCGCGCACGACATCGCCCGCATCTGTGAACACTACGAGATCGCCCCGGAGGCCGCCTTGCGCGCGCTCGAACGAGGCCTGGACGACTACAAGACCGGCAACGGCGGCCGGCCGGCGCTCGGCCCCGAGGTGGAAGAGTTGCTGCAGGCCGGCTGGCTGCGCGCCTCCATCGAGTACCAGCACTCGCGGCTGCGCTCGGGCGTGATCTTCCTGGCCGCGCTGGCTGACCGCACGATCGGCCGGCGCCTGCGCGACGCCAGCGCCGACCTCAAGCGCATCAACGTCGAGGACCTCGCCGTGCGCCTGCCCGACCTGGTGGCCGGCTGCCCCGAGGACCGCGAGGTCTTCCATCAGGCCGGCGGGGCCACCGCGGTCGGCGGCAAACCTGCCGGCGGCAAGGCCGGCGCCGGCCCGGCGACCCCGGCGCTCGACCAGTTCACGGTCGACCTCACCGAGGACGCGAAGCAGGGCCGCATGGACCCGATCCTCGGCCGCGACCGCGAGATCCGCCAGATCGTCGACATCCTCACGCGCCGGCGCCAGAACAACCCCATCCTGACGGGCGAAGCCGGCGTGGGCAAGACCGCGGTCGTCGAGGGCTTCGCCCAGCGCGTGGCCGCGGGCGACGTGCCGGAACCGCTGCGCGGCGTCATGGTCAAGTCGCTCGACCTCGGTCTGCTGCAGGCCGGCGCCGGGGTCAAGGGCGAGTTCGAGAACCGCCTCAAGCAGGTGATCGAGGAGGTGCACGCGTCGCCCGTGCCGATCATCCTGTTCATCGACGAGGCGCACACCCTGATCGGCGCCGGCGGTCAGGCCGGCCAGAACGACGCCGCCAACCTGCTGAAGCCCGCCCTTGCGCGCGGCGGCCTGCGCACGATCGCGGCCACGACGTGGGCCGAGTACAAGAAGTACTTCGAGAAGGACCCCGCCCTGACGCGCCGCTTCCAGGTCATCAAGATCGACGAGCCGGACGAGATGACCGCGGTCGAGATGATGCGCGGCCTGGCGCCCAAGCTCGAGAAGCACCACGGCGTGCACTTGCTGGACGAGGCCGTGGTCGATTCGGTGCGCCTCTCGCTGCGTTACTTGCCGGCGCGCCAGCTGCCGGACAAGTCGGTCAGCGTGCTGGACACCGCCTGTGCGCGCGTGGCCATCGGCCAGGGCGCCATCCCCGAGGGCATCGAGTACCGCCGCAGCAGCATCCACGCGCTGGACGCCGAGGCGCGCGTGCTCGAGCGCGAGGCCGCGCTGGGCAAGGACCGCGCCGCCCGCCTGGCCGCGATCGCCACGGAGCGCGCCGAGGTGGCCGAGGCGCTGGCTGCGATCGAGGCGCGCTGGGAAGAGGAGAAGGCGCTGGTCACCGAGATCTGCGCCCTGCGCGCGCAGCTGGCCGGCGGCGACCAGGCCGAGAAGAACGACGCCGCCAAGGACGGTGCCGAGAAGCCTGCCGCCAGGATCGACCCCGCCGCGTCGCTGGCTCGTTACCAGGCGTGCCAGGCCCAGCTGAGCACGCTGCAGGGCGAGGATCCGCTGGTCTCCAGCGAGGTCGACGGGCAGGCCGTGGCCGCGGTGATCTCCAGCTGGACCGGCATCCCGGTGGGCCGCATGGTGGCCGACCAGATCCAGACCGTGCTCGAGCTGCCGCAGCGGCTGGAGCAACGCGTGATCGGCCAGACGCATGCGCTGGAGGCCATCGCGCAGCGCATCCGCACCTCGCGCGCCAACCTCGACAACCCGTCGCGGCCGATCGGCGTGTTCCTGCTGGTGGGCCCCAGCGGCGTGGGCAAGACCGAGACGGCGCTCGCGCTCTCGGAGATCCTCTACGGCGGCGAGCGCAACCTGGTCTCGATCAACATGTCGGAGTACCAGGAGTCGCACACGGTCAGCAGCCTGAAGGGTTCGCCACCGGGTTACGTGGGTTACGGCGAGGGCGGCGTGCTGACCGAGGCGGTGCGGCGCCGTCCGTACTCGGTGGTGCTGCTCGACGAGGTCGAGAAAGCCCATCCCGACGTCATGGAGCTGTTCTTCCAGGTCTTCGACAAGGGCGTGCTCGAGGATGGCGAGGGCCGCGAGATCGACTTCAAGAACACGGTCATCCTGCTGACGAGCAACCTGGGCACCGAGCTGACCATGTCGCTCTGTCAGGATCCCGACACGATGCCCGATCCCGACGCGCTGGTCGAGGCGCTGCGGCCGTCGCTGCTGAAGTTCTTCCCGCCGGCGCTGCTCGGGCGCATGATCGTGGTGCCGTATTATCCGTTGCACGGCGAGGCTCTCCGGAAGATCGTGGGCCTGCAGGTGCGGCGCATCGCCAAGCGCATGGCGGCCAACCACGGTGTGGAGATGGTCTACGGGGACGACCTGCTCGAGGCCATCGCCGCCCGTTGCCAGGATCCGGACAGCGGGGCGCGCGTGGTCGACCAGATCCTGACGCGCTCGCTGTTGCCGGAGGTTTCGACCGAATTCCTCGCGCGCATGGCGCGCAACGAATCGTTTGCCAGGGTGAAGGTCACGCTCGACGAGGGCGGCTTCACCTATGACATCGCGTAGTGAACGTGAACCGGGAGGCGAATGCCATGTTGATGCGTCACAGGATGAGCCGGCCGGAACCGGGCCTGCGGCTGCTGCTCGTGCTGCTGGCCGGTCTGGTCGGACTGGTCGGGCACGGCGGAGCCGGCCCGGCGGCAGCGATCGGGATCGGTCCGTCGCCGACGTTCGACGGGGCCAAGGCCGCGACCCTGGACCTGCCCGGCGAGAAGGCCGTCGGCGGCACCCTGCAGCTGATGGTCGGGCACGCCGGCACCGTCTATTACAACGAGGGCGGCGGCTGGCTGAACCTCGAGTACCCGACGAACGAGAACCTGCACACCGTCGACGCGACGAGCTTCGAGAACATCTGGGTCGGCGGCACGAACGGGTTGCAGCGCTACAACGGATCCGCGTGGGTGGAAGCCCACAACGCCGGCCAGCCGATCAACGGCGTCATGGTGCGCCCCGGCGGCGTCGTGGCGTGCGGCGGCAACGGGCTGGTGATCCGCAACACGGGCAGCGGCTGGGTGAACCTCGGCAGCGGCACGACGCAGCCGCTCAACGCCATCTGGGGCGTTTCGGTGAACGACTTCTGGGTCTGCGGCACCAACGGCATCATCCGCCGTTTCCGCAACGGCCAGTGGACCACGGTCCCGTCGAACACGGCCCAGGCGCTCAACGCGATCTGGGGGGCGCCCGGCGTCGGTCCGTTCTTCGGCGGCAACAGCGGCACCTTCCTCGAGTATCGCGACGATGCGGTCCTGCCCATCACGACCGGCAACTCGAACCACTTCTTCAGCGTGCACGGCACCTCGGCGACCAACGTGTGGGCGGCCGGGCAGGGCGGCTGGGTCTGGTTCTGGGACGGCGACACCCTGACGACGCCCACGCCCGGCGGCAGCACGGAGTACCGGGCCGTCCTGGCGTTGCCGAGCGGCCTGGTGACGATCGGCGGCGCCAACGGCGTCGTGCAGCACCGCGACGGCGGCGTCTGGTCGTCCAACAACCTGCCCGTGGCGCAGCTGATCCGCGGCGCGGTGGTGCTGCCCTCGACCGGCAACGCCGGCTGGTGGGATGGGTTCGCGGCAGATCCGCGCGGCGTCGGTCTGAGTATCAACGATAATCCCGGGACGGTCTCCAGCCTCATCGTTCACGGCGGTCGTCTGGTGGCGCATGGATCTTTCAACCGCGCCGGCGATGTCGAGGTGCAGAACATCGCCGCCTTCGACGGCACCGAGTGGACGGCGCTTCCGGGCGTCGGGCAAGCGCCGCAACTCTATTGCCGCAGCCTGGACGTGTTCGAGGGCGACCTCGTCGTCGCGCATAACGCCGGCGGCGAGGTCATCGTCCAGCGGTTGCAGGGCGACGCCTGGGTGACGCTGGGCGCGCTGCCGCAGAACGGCAACCCGATCCTGCACCTGCGCACCTTGACCGCCGGCGGTCAGACCCGGCTCTACGCGGCCGGACTCTTCGCGCATCCCGATTTCCCCGACCAGGGCGGCGTGTTCCGCTGGGATCCCGACACCGAACAGTGGTTGTCGGTGGGCAGCGGCCTTCCCGAAGGCTTCATCTACGGCATGAACGCCTTCAACGGCGATCTGTACGCGGCGGTCAGCTTCATCGACGGAGCTGACTCCGGGCTCATCATGCGTCTGACCGGTGGCAATCCGTCGGGAACCTGGACAACGGTCTTCGCCAGCGACACGATCCTCCCGCTGGCGCTCGTCGTGCACGACGGACAGCTCTACGCTGGTTGTTACGGCACCAACATCGACGCCTTGCGGCGCTTCGTGCCGGGCGGACCGGCCGATTGGCAGGCCGAAGGCGCGGTTCTCTTGGGCGCCACGTACATCTTCAACCTGCTCGATCTGGGCGACCGGATCCTGATGATGGGCCAATTCCAGAGCATCAACGGCATCCTCTCGCCGCGGGTCGCCTACTGGCAGGACGGCGTCGTGCACGGCCTGGGCACCGGCCTGACCAGCGGCGATGCCGTCGCGGCCGCTCGCTACGAAGGCGACGCGTTTGTCGGGGCATCCGGGCTGCGACGCGCCGGCGGCCGCGAATCCTTCGGCATCGCCCGCTGGCGCGAGCCGTCCGGCGCCGGCACGGTCGTCCCCACGGCGACCGTCAGCTTGCCGGCCACCCTGACGCCCAACCAGCCGGTCCTGGTCACGGCGAACGTGCAATCGTTCCAGACCGTGCGGTCGGTGACCCTGTCCTACCGGGCCTGGGACAGCGACGACTTCACGCACCGGACCATGAATCCGGTGGACACCAAGGCGAACGGCAGCTTCCGCGTGACCATCCCCGGCGCCGACGTCTCCCCGCTCGGTCTGCAGCACTTCGTCACCGTGCAGACCGACCTCGCCACGGTCACCGTCCCGCCGAACGCGGGCGTCGCGTCCGGCTTCACCGGTGCTGGCGTCACCTTCCTGGTCGAGCAGGAGGTCGCCCAGCGTTACGAGCTGTTCGGCATCCCGTTCGCCGCCAACGGCAACAACGCGCAGGTCTTCGAGGGCAACCTCGGCTCGTATGATCCGTCGAAGTGGCGGCTCGAACGCTGGAACCCCGCCACCGAGAGCTACCTGCCGTTCCCGCAGGTGCCGCAGGCGGTGCCGGGCCGCGGCTACTACCTCATCCAGCGCACGCCGCGCACGATGACCATCGCCGGGGCGACGACCAGCACCGTGGGTGGCGCGAGCATCCAGCTCGAGCCAGGCTGGAACATGATCGCCACGCCGTACCTGTTCGAGATCCCCTGGAACCAGGTGCCGCTGCCGGCCGGCGTGCAGAACCGCCTCGTGGGCCGCTTCAACGACGCGTACCAGGACCGCACCACGCTCGAGCCCTGGCGCGGCTACTTCGTGTTCCACGGGGGCGCCTCGGCGGTCACGCTCACCATCCCGCCGATCAGCGTCGCCAAGGCGAACGCCGACATGCCGGAATTGCCGCTCGACCCCGCCGAGCTGCCCGGCTGCGACTGGCTCGTGCGCATCACCGCGAGCCAGGGCGAGCGCACCGACCTGATCAAGACCGTCGGCGCGCTCACGATCGGCCAGGACGGCCCGGGCGATCTGAACCAGCCGCCATTCCTGCCGCACGACCTCGCCCTCTGGATCGAGCGCGAGGACCAGGGCCGCGTGCAGGCGCTGCGGCGTGACCTGCGCGACTTCGGCGCGGGGCAGGTGTGGGACCTGGTCTTGCGGCCGGGCGAGGGCGGCGAGCCGGTGACGCTCGCGTTCGACGGCGTCGACGTCGTGCCGGCGGGCCTGCAGGTGGCGCTGGCCACGCCCGGCGGCGTGGTCGACCTGCGTCGCCATGGTGGCCGGTGGCAAGCCGCGGTGTCCGGCGAGACGCGCCTGCGCCTGGTCGTGGGCGATCCCGACCTGGTGCAGCAGGCCGCCACGACGCTGCCGCAGCCGTACGCGCTCTTGCCGGCCTATCCGAATCCGTTCAACCCGGCGACCACGCTCGCCTTCACCATGCCGCGCGACGGCCGCGTGCGCATCGAGCTGTTCGACGTCGCCGGGCGCCGCGTGCGCACGCTCGTCGACGGCGTGTATGCGTCCGGTCGCCACGAGGTGGTCTTCGACGGTCTCGACGAGCAGGGTCGCAGCCTGTCGTCCGGCCTCTACTTCGCCCGTCTCGAGGCCGGCGATTTTGGTCAGACGCGCAAGCTGACGCTGGTGCGCTAGCGCCGACAACGATGGCGGTCCGGCGGCGCGACGCGTGGCCGGACCGCCAGGAGTCATGGTCGATGTTCTTCAAGAAGCGCGGGCCGGAGGTGCGCAAGTGTCCGCGGGGTCACATCCTGGACCCCGACTGGGACCAGTGTCCCTACTGCGCGGCCCAACACACGGACGAGTTCCTCGACGAGAGCCGGGCGTCGCATCGGCGGGCGGCGCCGTCCGATCCGGACGCGTTGTTGCCGCCGCTGCCGCCATTGCCGCCGCTGCCTCCGGCGCCGACAACGCCGACAACACCGCC
>CAZVWL010000027.1:0-20086 GCA_964630845.1 uncultured Fibrobacteraceae bacterium | reverse complement strand
CAACCGCGACCGGCCGGAGCTGTTCGGCTGGCGGTTGCCCCCGAACTGGAGCGCGAACGTGCTCGTGCGCGCGGAGGCCGGTCAACGTTACACGCCGCGCACGTACGTCGGTGGCGGTCAGGTGATCTACGGCGACTGGTACAGCAAGCTGGGACCCACCACCAGCAGCGTGAACCTGCGGCTGAGCAAGTGGTGGCGGTACGGTCGCCACCAGAAGGTGACGTTGTTCCTGGAGGGGCGCAACGTCTTCAACTGGAAGAATTACCGCCGCGTCAACCCGTTCACGGGCGACGGCTACAAGCTCGGGGACGAGAACCCCGTCTGGGTGCATCGCTGGTCCGAGAACGAGGACGATCCGGTGTCGACCTACAGCGAGGCGTACGCCAAGGGCGTGGTCGATCCCAGCTTCATCGTCAACCCGCGCGTGCTGCTCTGGGGAGTGAGCTACGAATGGTGAGGCGGTGCCGGCATCGTCGGGTTTCCTTCGCGGCGCTCCTGGCCGGCGCATTGCTCATCCTGGTGACCGGGCCGGGCGCGGCGCGCGACCTGTTGCAGCTCTACGGCGAGGAGAACGCCGGCACGTCGGCCGGGCAGTTCTTGAAGATCCCGGTCGGCGCGCGTCCGGCAGGCCTCGGGCGCGCCTACGTGGCCTGCGCGGTGGATGGGCCGGTGGTGTTCTGGAATCCGGCCGGCTTGCTGCGCACCCCCGGCCTGACCAACGTCTTTGCCTCCCACACCGAGTGGGCGGCCGGCATCGACCTCGCCCACGCGGCCTACCAGTGGCGGACGCAGAGCTTCGGCTACGCGGTGTCGGCCGGCATGCTGCGCTCGGGCGAGATCCTCCGCACCACGGAGCTGAACATGGAGGGCACGGGCGATACGTTCCGCGCCGACCAGTACTTCCTCGGCCTGAGCCTTGCGCGCGCCGTCACCGACCGCTTCTCGATCGGCGGCACGGTCAAGCTGTTCCAGGAGAACCTGGACGAGTGGCACACGCGGGCCATGCTGTTCGACCTCGGCATCCTGTACCTGGTCGGCGTCGGCGACCTGCGGGTCGGCTTCTCGGCGCGCAACTTCGGTCCCGAGCTGCAGCCGGGCGGCACGCCGCCGGCGCGCGCCGGCTATTCGTCGCAGTCCGCGTTCCAGAAACACGCGGCTCCCACCGAGGGCTCCTTCGGTCTGGCCTATACCTGGTCCTTCTCGCCGCGGGTCGCCCTGTTGACCACGGCCGACTTCAATCACCCGAGCGACGCCCGCGAGAGCTTCCGGACCGGGGCCGAACTCGGCCTCAACCGGATGCTCTATCTGCGCGCGGGTTACGAGACCGGCCGCGACGAGGGCGGCCTGGGCGCCGGATTCGGCTTGCAGGTGCAGCGCATGCAGATGCTCTGGCGCATCGACTACGGGTACAGCGACCTCGGCGCCTTCGGCGGCATGCACTACGTGTCGCTGGAAATGGCGCCGCTGCGCGCGCCGGAGCGGCCGCCGCACGGGAGGTTGCGATGAACGGCAGGGTTGGTCGTTCGTGGCTGCTGCCGGCCTGGCTCGCCGCGCTGGTGTGCGTGCTCGTGGCCGGCTGCGGCGACAAGATCACGGTCCCCGAGGCGCGCGGCCTCTTCTCGGTCGTGCCGTACCTGCAGGCCGGCGAGTACGACGACGACGACCCGCGCCAGGTGCTCGCCGTGCAGGGCAACATCTTCGTGATCACGGCCGGCGCCCTGACCAAGCGCAACCAGAACTACGAGCCCCTGTTCGCCGTCGAGGGACTGGCCGATCCGCGGGCCCTGTGCAGCGACGACGCCGACTCGCTCGTCTTCGTCTGGGACGAGGGCCTGCGCCGGGTGAGCTGGTACTCGTCGCGCGACCTCGCTCCGCCGCTCGGCCTGCCGCGCTTCACCGAGCTGCCGGACGTGCAAACCTGCGTGGCGATGGCCGCCTGCCGGGCCGGCGTCGAGCAGGTGCCGGGCGCGGCCACGTTCCTGTACCTGGCCGACCCCGATAGCGGCGTGGTGCATCGCTACGCCTACGATCCGTTCACCGGTCTGCTCGCCCACGGCATCCTGACGCGCCGCGGCGGCGAAGGCACGCGTTTCGTGCGCGAGGCGGCGGGGCTGGCGCGCGATCGCCAGGACAGCCTGCTGGTCTGCGACCGCGACGCTCAGCGCAACTGGGTGATCCGCTTCGACAGCGTGCCCGACCCGACCGACGTGGCGCCGGGTGGCGCCGGCCCCGACCCGCTGCGTGGTCATGCCGCGCTCTTCGACCTGCCGACCTGCAACCCGCCGGCCGCCGCCGACTACGTGCTGGGCGACGCCGCCGCCTGCAACCAGTCCGACTGGGTCGGCGGGCCGAGCACGGAGCCCGGGGCGTTCGACGCACCGGTCGCCGTCGCGGTCGACGGCAGCGGGCGCATCTTCGTCAGCGATGCCGGCAACGATCGGATCCAGGTGTTCAGCGATCGCGGCCAATGGCAGCTGATGTTCGGCAACGCTTCGTGGCTGCCGCAGCCCGGCAGCCTGGCGACGATCGACGTTCGCTTCAGCAGCGGCGCCAACGGCGTCCATCACGCGGCGTTCCTGTACGTGGTCAGCGGCGGCGTGGTGCGCAAGTTCATCTCGGGGGATCATTACTTGCATCTCTACGCGAATCTGCCGCCACCGGAGAACTAGGAAGCCCGCCGGGAGGGACACGATTGGGCGGGCCCGCATCCCACGCCGAAGAGAAGAGGCTCGTGCAGGGCCTGCAAGCACGCTGCGAACGCACGCGCGCCGAATTCTTCACGCGCGCGCACGATGCCGTCTATGCTCAGGCCTGCCGCTTGACGGCCGACCTGGACCTGCGGCGCGACTGGACCCACGAGAGCCTGCTACGCCTCGTGGACGACATCGCCGACGGCCGCTTCGAGTACCGCGGCCCGGGGTCCTTGTGGGGCTGGTTCCGCGTACGCGTCCCGTTCCTGCTGCTGGATCAACTGCGCGCCCGGCGGCGTCTGGAAGCTCGCGAACTGGCTGCCGACGCGCTCCCGCAGGACCCGCCCGATCCGTCGCTGGCCGCCGATCCCTCGAGCCACTTGCAGAACGTCGAAATCCTGCTGGCGATCACCGCGTGCCTGGCCGACCTGGGCAACCTCGACCAACGCCGCGCGCTCGAACTGCTGCTGCTGCAGGACGCGACGTACGAGCAGATCGCCGAGGCGCTCGGGCGGCCGCTGAACACCGTGCGCACGGACATCCGCCGTGGCCGGCTGGCGCTGCGACTCTGCCTCACCCGCCGCCTGGAACTGGAGCCATGACCGATTCGCGTGCAACTCCGGGCGCCGCTCAGCACGTCTTTCCCGGGAAGGAGGTGTTGCGATGAATCGGGACCACGAACGGATTCGGCGCCAGGTCCTTGGGCTGGAGGATCTCGAGGGCGATCAACGACAGCAGGCGTTGCAACACCTGGAAACCTGCGCGGCGTGTCGGCACCTGCGTGAACGCCTGCTTCAGGCGGAGGCCTCCATCCGGGACTTCGCCCGCGTTCCCGCGAACGACGACGACCCGTTGCGCGGCTTGACCTCGCTCGGACGCGCCCAGGCGCGCGCCAGCCTGGCTGCCTTGACGGCAACGAGGAGGCGGCGCGGCGCGGTCAACCTCAAGGGGCTGGCGACGTTCGCTGCGGCGACCGTGCTGCTGGCCGCGATCCTGGTGCCGCTGCAGCGTCAACGATCACCGCTCGAGGAGTTGCGGGTCGGATCGCCGCTGGTCTTGCGCGGCCAGGCCGTCCTGGATGCGGCCACCGAGCACGGGGTGAGCTTCCGCTTGCGCAAGGCGTCCTACCCGGTGCTGCTTCACATCGACGCGGCCGGCGCCGTGCGTGTCCTCTACCCGCCGGCGGGCGCCGAACCGGTGCTGCACGAGGCGGGTCGGCTGCTGTGGCTGCCGCCACCGGGGTCGGTTCCGGACTGGCGGGCGAGCCTGCCGGCCGGTCGCGAGACCTACCTGCTGGGACTGGCACCGGCCGGTGGACCGCCCGCGATCGACCACATCCTGGGGCTGGCCGGTGGCGCGAGCGGGGTCGGTCGCGAGGAGGTCGCCACGCGGGTCCGGCAGCGGCTGCAGGTGGTCTGTAGCCACGTCGAGCGTCTGGACGCGCCCGCTCGACGTTGAACGAAGGACGACCGACACGTGGGCCGACTCGTCCTCCTCTTGCTTGCCGCGGTGCCGGCGCTCGCCACCTCCCATGACGACCTCGCCGCGCGGCTGGCTGGTTTTCGGGCGGCTTCGTTGCCGGATTCGGTCGAGGTGGTGGTCGACGCGCTGTTGCCCGGCGCCACGGCCCAGGCCGACACCGCCCTCATCGGGTTGCTGCTGCTGGAGCGGGGAAAGGCCCGCGTCGCGTTCGGCCGAGCCGCTGCTGGAGAGGGCGACCTGCGCCGCGTGCTCGCGCTGGCTGACGGGCGAGATGAGCCGACCCGCGTGGCCCTGCGATATCTGGCCGAAGCGTGCCAGCAACTCGGGCGCCACGATGAAGCCGCGCGGGTCTTCGGCGAACTGGAACACGACGCCCGTGCCGCAGGCGACGATTTTCACGCCGGCAAGGCGCTGTACGGCCTGGGGCGCCTGCGTTATCGGGCGCGAGAACTTGCCGCGGCCGATTCGCTCTTCGTGCTGGCCTTGCCACTGATGACGGCCGCCGGCGACTCGGCCGGCCTGGCGGCGCTGCACAACAGTCTGGGCAATGCCCTCGGATCTCGGGGTGCCTACCGGGATGCCGCCGATCACTACACGCGAGCCGTCCGTTACGCCCGCGCCGGCCAATCGCGCAGCCTCGAGGCCATGGCCGCCAACAACCTCGCCGGCGTCGCGATGATCGTCGGCGATCCCGCCCTGGCCGTGACCGAGTACCGGCGTGCGCGGGACATCCAGGCTGCACTGGGGCTGTGGCGTCAGATGGGCGCGCCCTGGCGCAACCTCGTGCAGGCGCTTGCCGACCTCGGGCGACTCGACGAGGCGCAAGCCGAACTGGTCGCGGCGCTGTCGTTCGCCCGCACGCACGCCCTGGTTGACGACGAGGCGTTGGCCCTGGTCCGGCTGGCCGCGCTCGAGCTGGCACACGGCGACGCGACGTCGGCTCTCGCCTCCAGCGAGGCGGCCATCGCGCTCGGCCCGGGCGTTGTCCTCGAGGCGCGCATGAACGCGAGGTTACGCGCCGCCGAGGCCCTGACGAAGCTCGGGCACCGCGCACCGGCGACGGCCCAGCTCGACAGCGCCGCCGCCTTGATCGCCGACCGCGACGATTTCGTGCTCCCGTTGATGCTCGCGCAGGCCCGCGCCAGGCTCTTGAAGGCCGAAGGCCGACACGAGCTGGTGCCGGGCGTGCTCATGCCGGCGCTCGAACGCACCGCCGCCGCCAGAGTGCCGCGATACCGCCTGCCGCTACTGGTTGTGGCCGCCGACGCCTGGTTCGCGCTCGGCCAGGACGACTCGACCGTGGCTTGCCTGAACGCCGCCGAACGGTTGTGGGAACAGGAGCGGGTCTTGCCGACCGATCCGCTCTGGCGCGAACGCCGCGGTGTCGACGCGCAGCTCCTCTTCACCCTGCGTGTCGCGCTGGCGATGCGCCGGGGCGATCACGAGGAAGCCTTCGCGGCGGTGCAGCGCTACAAGGCGCGCACGCTGCTGGAGCGGATCATCGGACCCGGCGCCCAGTTGCCCACGCACCTCGCGGTGCCGGCGCCGGTGATGCTGGCGGCGCTGCAACGGGAGGTCCTGCGTCCCGGCGAGGTGCTGCTGGACGCGTTCAGCGGCCCGGGTGGCGGCTGGCTGTTCGTGGTGACGACCGAGGTCTGCCACGTCTGGCCATTGCCGGACGAGGAACGCTGGCAAGTGCTGCTGGCGCCGCTCCTGGCCGAGGTCGCTCACCCGTTCAGCGTCTTCGATTCCCGCGCAACGCAGCCTGTCTTCGAGGCGCTGCTCGCGGCGCCAGAGGCGCGTGCGATGGTCGCCGAGGCGGCGTCGATCATCGTCTGCCCCGACGGATCGTTGCACCGCATCCCCTACTCGACCGTCCTGCCCCATCAGGACATCCGCCGCATCCCCTCGGCGACCATCCTCGCACACCTGCGCCGGAACCCGCAGGCTGGGACCGCCAGCGGGCGGATCCTCGCCGTGGCGGGGCAGCAGAACGCCACGCATCGCCGGCTTGACGGCGCGATGGCCGAGGTCGAGCAATTGCGCGGTCGATTCCGCGAGGTCACGGTGGCCACGGTCGATCCAGGCGGTATCGACCTCGCCGGCCACGACGTTCTGCATCTGGCCTGCCACACCGAGGTCGACCCGCAGCGGCCGTGGAACTCGGCGCTGATCCTTGGCACGGCGGAGGTCCCGGTCTCGTTGCGTGCCGGCGATGTGGCTGCCCTCACGCTGGACGCTCGCCTGGCCGTGCTCTCGAGCTGCAGCAGCGCCGACGGAGGCATCCTGGCCGGCGAGGGTGTGGTGGGCCTGGCGACCGGTTTCCTGGGTGCGTCGGTGCCGACGATCGTGGCGACGCTCTGGCCCGTCGACGACGTGGCGACGGCCCGCTTCATGGACGCGTTCTACAGCGCTCTCGGCAACGGCGCGACTCCGGCCGCGGCGCTCGCGATCGCGCGCGCGCGCCTGCAGGCCGAACGCGCCACCGCCCACCCCTTCTACTGGGCTGCGTTCGTGATCATCGGCGACGGCGACGACGTGCTCGCGCTGCGCCCGCAGCCGGGTGCTGTAGGCCTGCTGATCGGCCTGGGGGCGTCGATGGTCGCGGCCGCTTTGATCCTGGCGCGAAGACGTCGCCAGACCCGGCGGCGTCCCCGCTCCTGACCACGTCGATCTGCCACGGCCCGGAGCAGGTCGGCGCACCGAAGTCGGCGGCCGTCGATATTGTTGAATTTGCCCAGCAACTTTCTCCATGGTCCAGACCGTTTTCCTTTACGACCCACGACATCCATTGCCAGCCAGGAGCCATCAACCATGCGTTTGCCCAGACACCTGACACCATTGCTGTTGCTCGCGGGCCTGATCGCGACGGCAACCACCGCGGCCACTCCTGACTTTCCAGGACTGATTCGCAGTATCGCCGAGGCCGAGGCCGGCGAACTGGCGCGCCTGGAAGAGGCGATCGCCGCCACGACCGACACGGCGGCGATCCTCTCGCTGCAGCGCTGCGTCACGCATGTCAAGCTGACCAGCCGTCTTGCCTTGCTCGAGGCCCAACTCGAGGCCCAGCTCGAGCCGGCAGCAGACGAGCCGTTGCATGAACGGATCTCCACGCTGGCCGCAGACCTGCGGGAAAGCCTCGAACACCTGGAACGCAGCTTGCCGCCTGGCTACCGCTTCGAGCCGCCGACCGTCAGCGTCCAGGAGGTGTCCTCATGCGACGACTGACCACCTTGCTCGTGCTGGCGGTGCTCTCCCTCGCCGCCGTCGCCCAGGCCCGGGTCGAGTCCAACCCGATCCGCGCGCGCATGGAGCGTCCCGAGCGTCTGCCCGAAGCCGGCCGCGAATTCTCGGCCGTGATCAGGATCGAAGCGGCCGCGCGTGCCGACCTGCGCGACCTCGTGCTGGACGGTGACGGCTGGACCATCACGCGCTTCACCGCCCCGCGCGATCTGGCCGTCTACGCGAACGACCAGCTGCGTTACGAGATCACGGCGACGCCCGGCTCCGGCTTCGGCCCCCTGGTGCTGACGGCCGAGGTCGATGGCCGCCGCTGGCGGCAGTCCTTCGACCTCTCGCGCGAGGCCTACGGTGGGCTCTTGCCCAGCGACAGCGACCGGTTGCCGTCGCAGCGGATCCTGCCGGCCGGCGGCGACCGCATGGCGGCACATCGCGACTACACGCTGGCCGAACTCGAGGCGATGGCGAAGGCGCCCGACGATCCCGTCTCGATTCAGGCCCCCGACAAGGATCGCTCGAACTGCACGATCAACGGCAACGTGGTGTACTGGCATGGGCAGGACAATCACTGGGCCCACGCCGCGGAGGTGTTCGTCGTCGCGTTTGGCGAGGGATTCCCGTTCGGTCCCATGTACGACATCACCACGACCGACGAGGTGGGGGTGTTCTCGCTCACGGTGCCGCAAGGCCTGAATGTGCGCCTGCAGATCCGGGCCTCCAGCACCGCCGCCATCGTCCAGAGAACCGACGTGTGGGAGAACAATTACCAGTGGTGGACCACGTTCCACGAAATCCCTCAGGGGGCGAGCACCTACGACATCGGTCCGATCTACCCCAACAACTACCATGGCGCGATGCACATCTGCACGGTGGTGACCCACAGCCGGAACCACTTCCGCGACGTCGGGATCGAGGCCGGCTACCACTGGAACGTGCAGCAGGTCGATGTGCAGTGGCCCGAGGAGGAGGGCAGCAGCTACTACAACCCATACTTTGAAGAGTTGCACATCCGCGACACCAGCACCTGGACGGACTGGGTCATCGCTCATGAGTGGGGTCACTACTGGCATCACCAGCACGCGTACATGCCCGGATTCACCTACTGCAACGGGGTCTGCGATGATGATCCACCCGACGATTGCGGCCACTGCGAGTGGTGTCCCGAGTATGAGGAAGTCGCTTGGATCGAGGGCCTGGCGCAGCTCATCAGCCGCCTCTGCACCGCATATATGGAGCCGCGCGTGGTCTTCGACGTCCGGCACGTCGGCGTCGAGTTTCCGCGTGACGATCCGGACTGCGCGTGGATCCCCTGGCGCATCGAGAACGTGGTCGCGGGCGCGATCTGGGACATCGCCAACGACAGCCGCGGCACCGACACCTACGGGCTGAACACCGATGTCCTCGGTAATCCGTTGTACGACCAGCTCGCGCTGGGAACGGCCGAGATCCTGCGCGCCATCACGGTGCATTGCGATGGCGCAGGACACCGGCCGCATCACATGCCGGACTACTTCCACTGCCTGGCCGGGCGCCTGGCCAACCTCGGTGATCCGAACGCCACCGTGGCCATGCTCTGGGAAACGGCGATGAACTGGGATCTGCAGATCGACGAGCAGCCCCCGGCGCAGGTGCCGAACCTGACCTCGACCCTGCCTGTGAACACGCCGAGCCCGCAGGCCGTCGGCGGTTTCTACTGGAACGCGCCGGAGGACGACGTGTCCGGGACGGCCGGGTACAGCGTCGCCCTGGTCCAGGGGACTGGTCCCGTGATGCCCGACCACGTCATCGACACGGTCATGCCGCAGATCTGGACCGGCGAGCTCGGCGGCCACCTCGCGCCGGGCACCTACTACTTCAGCGTGATCGCGGTCGACCGCGCCGGCAACTGGGGGACAGTGCCGGCGACCTACGGCCCGATCATCGTCACCGAGCCGTACCCCGTCGATCTGCAGCCATACACGCCGACGGGATGGACCGCGCCGCTGGTGCTGCGTTCGACCACGGTGTCGGGCAGCGATCCCGTGACCCAGCCCGATGTCGTGCAGGGTCACACCGTCTACCTCAACCTGGGCTACCGCAACACCGCCGGTGGCAATTCCGGTCCCTTCCGCAATGTCTTCTACATCGACGGTTCGGAAGTCCTCGTGTCCAACCAGGTCAGCCTGAACGGTGGAGTTCTTGGCGAGCAGCGCAACCTGGGTCCGCTGAACCTGGACCTGATCGGGCGCCACACGGTATGGGCGCGCGTCGACGGCCAGGACAACGTGGCCGAGCTGAACGAGGACAACAACATCGCGGTCCGTCAGTTCGTCTTCCGCCCGAAGACCCTGGCGCACGGTGAGACCGTCGTCAGAAGCGGCGGGCTGCCTCATCCCGAGGCAGGATTCGATCTGCTGCCCGAATACATGACCCCATACCCGACCGGGGACGGCTTCGACATCGCCCTGACGGCAGGTCCGGAACTGATTTGGGCGGTGCCGGATCGCTGGACGGACCTGCTGCTGCTCCGGCTGCATGCGCGTGACATCGGGCAGTCCGGTTTCGCCGAGGTCCTGGCGCAGTCGCAAGGGGTCTACAGCGATCAGCCCGCGATGATCCTCAACAATCCGTGGCGGTCCAACCTCTACTCCTTCTGCGTCGGCGTCACCGACGCTTCGATCATGAAGGACGGAAACAACACCTACCGCATCCATCGTGAACTGGGCCGGGCGTTCTCGATGCCCGACACGCTCGGCGGCGAGCTCAATGCCTCGGATTGCCTCGACTTCTACTTCACCCAGAACGGGACGGGCCAGGCGGCGTGGTTCACGGTCAAGCTGGCCAATGCCGGCTCGCGGCCGCTGTATTTGCACGTCTTCGATCCGGAGCTGGCCACCGGCACGCTCACCGACGCGATCGCCACCATCGGCGCGGCGCCGGGAGGTACGGCCCATCACTCGTTCCAGCTGGCGCCGTCCCAGACGGCGTACACCGTCGTGACGCGCGAGGTGAACTTGTCCGGCACCTCGCCCTACACCATCAGCGCCTACGTCGCCAAGCCCGACCTCGCCGCCACGACCCCGACGGGATGGTTCGCCAACCTGGTGCCGCACGTGGGACGTCC
Source organism: uncultured Fibrobacteraceae bacterium (assembly GCA_964630845.1). Classification (GTDB taxonomy): domain Bacteria; phylum Krumholzibacteriota; class Krumholzibacteriia; order LZORAL124-64-63; family LZORAL124-64-63; genus Glo-17. The sequence goes on along the minus strand of CAZVWL010000027.1, from coordinate 9,571 downwards.
CTACAACGCCACCCAGGACGGCATCCCGGCGCCGTCGCGCCTGGCCGGGTTTGCCGACAGCACGGGCATCTACTGGTCGTTGCGCAACATCAGCGAGTCGGCCGGCGTGCCGATCGGCCTGCAGAACCGCGTCGAACTGGACGGCGCCTTCCTGTTCGGCGGCGTGTTCGCCGAACCGATCGCTCCGGGCCAGGAGGTGCGGGGCGTTCGCAACACGCTTTACCACGTGCGCGGCGGCCGGCACACGCTGGCCCACCGCATCAACGCCAACCTGGCCATCGACGAGGACAACCTCGCCAACAACCGCCACGGCCGGCAATGGGTCTGGGAGCCGGCTCTGCTGAGCATGAGCGAGAGCCATACCCTGCCGATTCCGCCGTCCGCGTACGGCGGCCTGAACCATGTCACCGAGGGCCTCGTGGCGCTCAATTGCGACGGCTACCGCCTGTCGACCACGGTGCCCGGCACCCACAACGCCGTGATCTCCACCTACATGCTCGCCGAGGACGCCGACGTCGACGTCGGTTACTACAGCAACGCCGACGTTCAGGACGGGTATGTCGAGCCGCTCGTCCAGTCGACCTGGAGCGGCGACGGTTGCGATTTCGTGCTGCGGACCGCGACCGGCCCCGGCACCTACACGTCCCATGTCGGGCTGACGCGCAGCGCCGGTGCCCCGGTCGGCGAGGTGACGTTGCGCGCCGAACGCTTCACCACGGTCTGGCACGACCCGGTCGGCGCGGCCCGCTCGGGCGCGATCGAGGCGGGCGATGTCCTGGATTGCCAGCAACTGGTCCTGCCGCCCGGCCAGTATCGTTTCACGATGCAGAGCGACGACGCGCCGCTTGGCTTCTCGCTCCACGATCTCAGCGACGGCTTCGGCGCCAAGTCCTCGCCCTGGCAGGACGGGATCGCCTGGCAATCGCCGGGAACCATCGGTGACAACGTCGATTTCGTGATCACCATCCCGGACCCGGCTCCTGCGCTCCTGGGGATGGCCGTCTGGCGACCCGATGCGACGGGTCTAGAGGACGATGCGTACTGGATGGTGACGGTCCAGACCGATGCCACCGGTGTCGAGGACGACGGTCCGGACCTGCCGGCGGCCGTCTCCTCGCGCCTGTTAAGCGCCGCCCCCAATCCCTTCAACCCGATGACCATGATCCACTTCGAGGTCGCACGGGCCGGCCGCTGCGAGCTGGTCGTGCATGACCTGCGTGGCCGCGTGGTCAGGACGCTGGTGGCGGGCGACCTGTCCGTCGGCAGGCACGAGGCACGCTGGGACGGCCACGACACCGCCGGGCGCCGTGTTCCGAGCGGCACCTACATGGTCAGGCTACGCACGACCGAGGGCGACATGGGCATGCTCAAGCTAGCGCTCGTCAAGTGAGCCCCGCCCGGGTCGCACGATCGCAGAAGGCCCCGCTTCGGCGGGGCCTTCTTTTTGGCGACAAAATGATAAGATTCCTTCCAAATTATATACTTTTCATGCTATAATTTTAATCGGCAACAACTGGCGGTGCGGTTTCCGGCGTCTGGGTGCGCCATGAGCGCCCGATTCCGCCCAGAAAGACGGGAGGTTCCCCGTGAAGACCTTGATCACGCTCATGCTCGTGCTGGTTGTCGGCGTCGCCGGCGCCGCGGCCCAGCAGGACGTCTGCTACGGCTGGGAAGACGGTTCGGACGTCATCGGCTCCTACCTGCCCGAGCATCTCTACGCCGAGAATTCCGATACCCAGGCCTTCGAGGGCGGCCTGTCGCTCGAGGTCTGGGAGACCGGCGGCACCGGCACGCCGCAGGCCTACGTGGCCTGGATCACCGGCCTGGCCGTCGGCGACGTGGTGGCGGCCAGCATCATGACCCTCGACCTGATCGAGGGCAACCCGTCGCTGCGCCTCTGGGGCCACTGGACCACCCCCGACGGCACGATCGACGACTACGCCGGCAGCGCGGGCGGCAACAACACCTACAGCGGCGGCGAAGGCTGGGTGGAGCTGAGCTGGGAGTGGACCGTGCCGGCCGACAAGGACGGCCACGGCCTGGTCGTCGAGATCCGTCCCTACAACGGCACGCCCTGGACGGGTTCGAACTGGGTCGACCACCTGTGCGTGACCGCGCCGACGGGCACGTCGATCTACTTCCCGAGCGGCCTGGTGGGCAGCGAGGCCGAGAGCTGGACGGGCGTCAAGGCGCTCTTCCGGTAGAGCCGGTTCAGCGTCCCAGGAAGCCGAGCAGCCGGCTCAGGATGCCGGCGCGCTCCTGCTGGTGGATCGGGCACGCGGCCAGCGCGTCGCGTGCCTGATCCGCCGCTTCGCGGTTGGCCGCGACGCGCCGGGCGGCGAGGTCGGCCAGCCGCTCTGGCATGTCCGGGCGCAGGGCCAGCAGGGCGGCGAAGGCCTGCCCGTCCAAGGTCAAGACCTCGCAGCCGGTCTCGGTCACCAGCGTGGCCGACCGCGCCGCGCCCGCCAGCAGGCTCATCTCGCCGATCACCGCGCCGGCTTCAACCGTAAACGTGACCTCGGGCTGGCCGGCGTCCGTGGCTGCGATGCGGCCCTGGAGGCGACCGCGGACCAGCACGTGCAGGGTGTCGCCGGCCTCGCCCTGACGCATCAGGGTCTCGCCGTGGGTGTAGAGGTGGCGAGAGACGAGCGGGGCGAGGCGGGCCCAGTCGTCGGCCGTAAGCAGCGGCCGCCCGACGTCGTCGGCGCAGAGCCGGCGGTGCAGGTCGCTGGCGAGCAGGTCGCGCACGACGACGGCCTGGTCGGCGGCCTCGGGCTCCAGCTTGCGCTGGTTGTAGACCACGGTCATGAAGTCGTTCAGCAGCTTGTCGCTCATCGGGAAGGGGATCTCGATGCCGGCGCGCTTGAACTTGTACCAGATGTGCCGGCTCACCTGACCGTTGATCAAGCCGCGCCGGTGGTACTGGCGCGACCAGAAATACAGGCCGTAGTTGATGCCGTAGTCGGCGAACGAGGTGATCATCGCCACGGGGGCCGGCTTCTCCAGCACCTCGGGCACCTCGCGCGCGGCCGCCTCGAGGGTCGCGATCACGAGGTCGGGCTCGTCGCTGTAGCTGGCGCCCACCAGCACGTCGTGACGACGGTTCGGCGTCGGCTTGTTCAGATTGTGCACGACCGACCCCGCCACCAGGCTGTTCGGCAGCACCAGTTCGTGGCCGCCGAGCGTGGTCAGGCGGGTCTCGCGCCAGTTGGTGCGCTTCACGCGGCCCTCGCGGCCGTCGATCGACACCCAGTCGCCCTGCATCACCGAGCGCGTCAGGTGCAGCGACATGCCCGCCAGCAGGTTGCCGAGCACGCCCTGCAGCGCGAAGCCCATGACGGCGGTCACCAGCGCCGTGGACGCCAGCAAGGGGCCGATGTTCCAGCCCAGCACCAGACGCAGCACGCCGAACGCGACCAGCAGCGTGACGAGGGCGCGCAGGATGTCCTCGAGCAGGTCGGGCACGGGCCAGGTCTGCCCGCGGGCGGCCACGATCTGCCGCGCCATGGCCTCGCAGACGCCGAGCACGAGCAGGGTGAGCCAGAAGACCTGCCAGGCCGTCACGTGCGCCTCGTTGGCCGCCAGCCAGGTCGACCCCGCCGGCCACAGCCCCAGCGACTGGACGGCCAGGAAGCTGAGCACCAGCACAAGCGCGGGCTGCAGCAGCACGTGCACCACGCCGCCGAAGCCGACGCGGTCGGGGTCGGTGCGCCGGCGCACCGGCCGCGCCAGGATGGCCGACGCCGCGTAGATCAGCACCAGGAAGAAGACCTCGACGATCACGGCCGTGTGGTCGGTCATGGCGCCCCTTTGTGGTCGAGCTCGATCACGTCGCCCTGGCGGGCCAGGGCGGCGGTCGGCAGGACGGCCTGCAGCGCGGCTTCGCGGCGGGCGAGCGTCGCGTCGTCGTGCTCGGGATCGTGGTGGGTCAAGAGCAGGCGGCCCGCGCCGGTGCGCCGGGCGAGGTCGACTGCGCGCGGCCACGAGGTGTGGCCCCAGCCGCGCCGAGCGTCGATGGTCTGCGCGTCGTACTGGCCGTCGCAGATCAGGAGGCCGCAGGGGGACGGCACGCGGCAGAGCGCGATGAAGGCGGCCTCCAGGTCGGCCGGGGCGTCGTCCCATTCAGCGTCGGTGGCGACCACGACGCTCGCGCCGCTGGCCGCCTCGTCGATACGGAAGGCGGTGCAGCCGCCGGGGTGCGGCAGCGGCGCCCAGCTGACCTGCAGGCCGCCGTGGCAAAGGGGGCTTGTGCCCGATCGCGGGTCGAGATCGGCGAACGACACGGCGGCGGGCAGGCGGTCGATGCCGAGCGGCCAGTACGGCGGCCCGAGCAGGCCACGCACGGCCGACTCGGCCGTGGCGCCGTCGTCGCTCGGCACGGCGGCGAAGCGCAGCGACGCCTGCGGCCGATACAGCGGCGCGAACGACGGCAAGCCCACGAGGTGGTCGAGGTGGAAGTGCGTCAGCAGCACCAGCAGGTCCGGCGCCGGGCCGAGGCGCTCGGCGAGGGCGCCGAGGCCGCTGCCGCAGTCCAGCAGCACCTGCTCGCCCTGGCGGCCGCTGACCAGCAGGCAGGTGGTGTCGCCGCCGAAGAGGGCGCGGTCAGGGGCCGTCAAGGTGGCGCTGCCGCGGGTGCCGGCGATCACGAGTTGCATGGTCGACCTCGCCTTCGGGTGGATCCATTCTGCCGCGGCCGTGTTACATTGACCATCATAAACAGCCAAGCCGGAGGCACAGCCATGTCCGACCTCGTCCTGCTGCAGACCTTCACCAACCGCTTCGAGGCCGAGCGGGCGCAGCTCTTTTTGGCCGACCAGGGCGTCGACGCCATGGTGCAGGCCGACGACGGCGGCGGCATGTACGCCGGCCTCAGCCTCAGCCGCAAGGGCGTGCGCCTCTGGGTGCGCCCCGAGGACGCCGACCTCGCCCGCGGGCTGCTCGAACCGGGCGAACCACTGGGCGAACCGGGCGGCGAACCGGCGAGCGACGACACGGACCTCGGCGCCGGCATCTGACCCGCCTCACTTCTCGGTCAGCGCCCACAGCCCGGCGAACGACGGATCGCGGTCCAGGCGGGCGATGAGCGCGCCGGCGGCGGGGTCGTCCGCGCCCTGGGCGAGCGCGGCCCGCGCCTGGTCGCCGCGGCCCGCCCGGCACGCGGCGAGGGCCTCGGCATACGCCGCCCACCAGGCCGGCGGCTCGTCACCCGCCAGACCCCATAGCTCGTGCACCGTCACCGGCTCCTGCCTCCCGACGACCTGCACCTGGCCCAGCTCGCGCGCCAGCACCGCACCCTGCGCCTGGCGCAACGTGGCCGCCGAGATCAGGCAGCCCGTGCCGAAGACCTTGTTGACCCCTTCGAGGCGCGAGGCCAGGTTCGCTGCGTCGCCGAGGATCGAGTAGTCGAAGCGCTGGCGGCTGCCCAGGTTGCCCACGACGACCTCGCCGGTGTGCAGGCCGACGCGCATGGCGAGGTCGCGCCCGCATGCGTCGCGCCAGCGGGGCCGGTGCGCGGCGAGCGCGCGCTGGCAGCGCACGGCGGCGCGGCAGGCGCGCGCTGCGTGGTCGGGCTGGTCGAGGGGCGCGTTCCAGAAGGCGATGATGGCGTCGCCCTCGTACTTGTCGAGGGTGCCGCCCTCCTCGAGGATGATGTCGGTCATCACGGTGAGGTAGTCGTTCAACAGGTTGGTGAGCTGCTCGGGCGCCAGCGACTCGCCGAGGGCGGTAAATCCGGCGAGGTCGCTGAACATGATGGACAGCTCGCGGCGCTCGCCGCCGAGCTGCAGGCGGTCCGGGTCGTCGAGCAGGCGTTCGATCACCTGGGGACTGAGATAGTGGCGGAACGCTTGCTTCAGGAAGCGCCGCTGACGACCCTCGGTGGCCCAGTTGGCGCCGAGGCCCGCGACCAGGCCGCCGAGGATGGCCGCGGTGCCCGGCAGCACCGGCCACCAGACGCCGGTCGGGTAGGCGAGCACGCCGACGAGCAGCGGCAGCGGCAGGCCCGCGCTGAACAGCAGCACCGCCTGCCATACCTTGCCCGCGCCGGCAGCCAGCAAGGCGGCCACGAGCGCCGCCAGCAGCGTGGTCGCGAGCACCAGCGCGCGTGGGGCGGGGCGCACGAAGCGGCTCGAGAGCAGGTTGTCCAGGACCGTGGCGTGCACCAGCACGCCGGGGCTCACCCGGCTCAGCGGCGTGGGGCGCAGGTCGAGCAGGCCGGGGGCGGAGAAGCCGACCAGCACGTGGGCGCCCGCCAGCAGCGCGGGGTCGACGACCGGCTGTTCGCCGTCTTGCAACAGCAGCTCGGACTGGATCACCGCCGCCGCGCTGAACGCGGGGTAGGTGCCGGCCGGCGCGTAGGCGAGGATGCGGGGTGCGGTGTCGGCGGGCGGGGGCGTGCCCGTGGCCAGCAGGTAGGCGGCGGCGGCGAGCGAGGGCAGCGTGGTGTCGGCCGCGGTGGCCGCCAGGCGCGCGCGGCGAAAAACGCCGTCCGGGTCGGGCTCGCCGCTCACGTTGCCCACCAGGGCGGCCGTGTGGCGCACCTCGTCGATGGGCCAGGTGGTCGTGCCGTCGGCGAAGACGAAGGCGGCGGCCACGCTGCGGTCGTGCTCGGCGAGCGCTTCGGCGAGTGCGGCGTCGTCCCAGACGCCGTAGAGCGACGGTTCGGTGAACAGCACGTCGAGGCTGAGGCTCGCCACCTCGGCCCGCGCGCAGAAGGCGACCAGCGCGGTGTACACCTCGCGTGGCCACGGCCAGGCCCAGCCGTTGGTGCGCGCGCCCCAGTCGAGGCTGGCCTGGTCCAAGAGCACGAGGACGATGCGGTCGCTGGCGGGCGACGGCTCGGCCAGCCGCCGCACGCGCCAGTCCCAGGTGAGGTTCTCGGCGCGGTCGGCCACGCCGCCCAGCCACAAGCCGCCGGCAACCAGGCCGGCGACCAGGCCGAGCACGAGCCCGAGGCGCCAGCGCAGGGTCACAGCCCGGCCAGCGCGTTGGCGAAGCGGGCCTGCCGCACCGCCGGCGGCGCCAGAGGCGGCGCGGCGGCCAACTGCGGGACGATCTCGCCGAGCCGGTCCCGCGGCGCCGGGTGCGTGCGCATGAAGCCGGGGCCGCGCGGCTGCCAGCGACCCTGCATCACCGTGAGCATGGCCTCCAGCCCGCGGGGGTTGTAGCCGGTGTCGGTCAGGATGGCGACGGCGGCGCGGTCGGCCTCGCGCTCGAGGTCGCGCGAGTAGCCGCTGCTGACGAGGGTCTGCGTGATGTCGCTGATGCTGCCCTCGAGCTCCTCGGTGAGGCGGGCGATGTCCTCGCCGCCGAAGGTGCGCGCGCCCTCGGCCGCCAGGATGGTCAACGCGCCGGTCAGGCGGCTGCTCTTGATCGCGCGCAGGCCGTGCCGGCCGGCCACGTGCCCGATCTCGTGCGCCAGCACGGCGGCCAGCGCGTCCTCGGACTCGCAGCACGCAACCAGGCCGCGCGTGACCAGGATCAGGCCGCCGGGGCAGGCGAAGGCGTTGATCTCGTCGCTGTCCAGCAGCAGGAAGTGGTAGCCGCCGAAGGTCTCGGGCCGCTCGCTGGCCAGGGCGAGCGACTGGCCGAGCTGGTTGAGGTAGCGGTTGGCGGCGGGGTCGTCCAGCGCCGGGTAGGTGGCCAGCAGCGTGGCCGCCACGGCCCGGCCGATGTAGTGCTCCTGCTCGGGCGTCAGGTCGGTCCAGGCCTTCTCCATGGCCGCCACCGTGCGGTTGATCGAGGTGGCGTGGTCCTCGGTGATCGCGCCCTGGTCGACGGCGGTCTGGGTGGCCATCTGCGAGATCTGCGCGCAGCCGGCCGCGAGCACCACCACGCCGATGGCCAGCAGGACGAAACGGCGGCGGTTCATCGCGCACCTCCCTCGGCCGGGACGACCTCGCCGGCCACGAGGAACGCGAGCGCCTCGTCGGGCGTCACGCGCCAGGTCGCCATGCGGTCGACCCAGGTGTAATCGGCCGCCTGGTTGCCGCGACGGTACGACTGCTCCACCTCCTCGGTGAAGCCCTTGCCAGCCAGGGCGATCTCGTCCTGGTCGGCGCCCGCTGCGGCGCGGTCGTCGCCCCCGCTCTGCAGGCGCAGCTTCTTCTCGCTCAGGACCGACAGGTGCAGCCAGCCGCGCTGGCCGTCGGGCGTGGTCACCTGGCGCCAGGGGCCTTGCTCGCCGACCACGGTCAGGCGCGTGCCGTAGGCGACGGTGGCGCCGCCGGCGCCGAGGTAGGAGGGGCGGGCGCGCAGCTGGGTCTCGCGGACCTGCACGCTGAGCTGCTGGGCGGCCAGGGCACCGAGGGCGATCACGAGGACGACCGCGGCGGTGGCGACGGATGGGAAACGGCGCATCGAACGATCCTCCGGGGCTGGGGTTCGTGGCGATCCTAGCGCAGTTGCAAGGAGCTTGCCAAGACCGAGACCGGTCTGGTCTTCGCGCCCGTCGTGGCCTATGATGACCGCCGTCCCGGGAGGGCCCGATGACCCAGAAGACTCTGCGCCAGCGTTTCGGCCTGCGCCAGCAGCCGCGCACCCCGTTCTACGTGGCCGTCGCCGGCAACATCGGCGTAGGCAAGAGCATGCTCACCCGCCTGCTGGGTCAGAGCCTGGGCTGGCCCATGTACTTCGAGCCGGTGATCAACAACCCCTACCTCGACGACTATTACCGCGACATGACGCGCTGGAGCTTCCACCTGCAGGTCTACTTCCTGAGCCAGCGTTTCGCCGTGCAGAAGGAGATCCAGACCCGCGGCGGCTCCGCCGTGCAGGACCGCACGATCTACGAGGACGTCGAGATCTTCGCGCCCACGCTGCACCGCCGCGGCTGCATGGACCGGCGCGACTACGACAACTACCGCGAGATCTTCCGCAACATGGTCTCGTTCCTGCAGCCGCCCGACCTGATCATCTACCTCTGGAGCCGGCCCACGGTCACGCTCGAGCGCATCCGCCAGCGGGGTCGACGCTGCGAACAGGACATCCCGCTGGACTTCCTCGAGGACCTGCACGCGGCCTACGAGGACTGGCTCGAACGCGCGCCCGCGATCTGCCCGGTCGAGATCATCGACACCGAGCAGGTCAACCTGCGCGACGACACCAGGGCCCAGGCCGACCTGCTGCAGCTCGTGGCCGACCTGCACCGCGAGAAACACGCGCGCCACGCCGAACCGGAGGCGCCATGAACGACGTTGGCCGCGACCGCCTCGCCCGCCTCGACGACCGCTGGCGCGACCGCGTGGAGGGCGCCGTCGCGTTCCTGTCGGCGCGCGGCTTCGGCGGCGAGGTGGGCCTGATCCTGGGCAGCGGCCTGGGCAACGTGGTGGACGTGCTCGAGCAGCCCCAGGCTATCCCGTACGGCGACATCCCGGGCTTCCACACGACCTCGGTCGCCGAGCACCGCGGCCGGCTCGTCTGCGGTCTGGCGGCCGGCGTGCCGGTGGTCGTGATGCAGGGCCGCCTGCACCCGTACGAGGGCCTGGCCTTCGACGAGCTGCTGCTGCCGACGGCGGTCCTGGCCTGCCTGGGCACCGGCACGGTGGTGATCACCAACGCCGCCGGCGGCCTG
>CAZVWL010000026.1:4958-20286 GCA_964630845.1 uncultured Fibrobacteraceae bacterium | reverse complement strand
CCGGTCGGCGACGCGGTTTTCTTCGAATATCTGGCGGACTGGTTTCCTCATGGTGCGGAACTCCTGGTAAGACAAGCGCGGACAGGCAGGCAAGCGAAGGATAGGGACGTGCGGATACGCCGCCCCTGCGCGGGAAAGGTGACTAGATCTGGCGGTTCAGGTCGTGGGCCGCCCGATCGTTTGCGATGCGGCGCACATGCGAGACTTTCTGCGGATCATGCCTTGATCCCCTTCTGGGCAATCCACGCCTCGACCTCGGCGGCGGGCCAGGCGATGACGCGCTCGGACAGGTGGACGCGCTTGGGGAACTTCCCACTGCGCTCCCACCGCCAGAGCGTCGTGCTCGCGACGGTGATGCCGTACCGCTCGATCAGCTCACGACGCAGTACGAGCCGGGGCGCGGCGGTCTGGGCGAGGCTCTGGTCGCTCATGCCTGCTTCCTTTCCGCGATGTCGGCGCGGGCATGGTAGAGCCGAGACGCCTCGGCGCCGTGCTGGGACAGCCATTCCAGGGTCTCGGGTTTCGCGGTACTAGCGGGCCGGGCGAGGTTGCCGACGCCCTCTTCATTGGTGGTGGGCCGTTCGATCTGGCCGGCTGCGATCATGGAGTCCAGCTCGGCCAGGACCGGTGGCACGTAGCCCGGGATGTAGGCGCGGCCGCGCAGGTGATCGACCGTGACGGCCTCGCCCGTCGGCAGCGGCGACAGCGCGGCCGCGAGACGCTGCAGCGTGTCCTCGGCCACGCGGCCGAGCAGCGCGGGGTTGCGTTCCCAGCGCTGAAGGTTCCGGGTGCTAACGCCGGCACGCGAGGCTAGCTCTGCCTGCGACAACACTTTCCATCTGCGCAGGACTGCGATGTGAGTAATGCGCCCCATATGGCGAACAATACGCCATGTTTTTCGCAAAATGAAAGTGGAAAACCCTGGTTTGTTTGTTACATAATATTTCGCGGGTATGTGGTCAGTATGCCGCCATCAATCATCGTCGTGGCCATCATGCGCTCCGTTCGTGGCACCCCTGGCACCCCGGAAACGGCGAGATCTCGACGCCCGCTGACCTCGAATCAGCCATCGGGCGAGGGGTGCCAGGGTGCTGGGAAGGGTGCCCGATTGCCTGCAATGATATGCAGTCTTGTGCAATCGAGTCAAGCGGTAGGATCGGCCTGAAATGGGCATGTTTGCTGGTAAGTCTGCCAACGTGCGATGCGCCTGATTTCAAGTTTGCGGGACTCTTAATCAGCGGGTCACTGGTTCGAGTCCAGTTGCCGGAGCCTCAACAAAGAAGCGGATCACAGGCGATTCGCGAAACCCTCGAAAAATCCAAAAGGGTGCCGCCAGGGGTGCCAAACCGCACAAAGCTTAGTAGTCGTGCGGATTTAGGCCGGGCGGCGCGGAAGAAAAGAGAGGCCCCGGGCGAATCCGGGGCCTCTCGGCAGTAAGGGATGTGGGTCGGTGGTCAGAGATCCTGCGGCGGGGGATCGTCAGGGATGTCCTTGACCGGGCGGCGCTTCCTGCGCCGGGCGATCGGCTGGTTCGTGATCGTCCGCAACAAGGCGTTGCCCACGGTGACGACGGCCACCAGGGCGGGGAAGTAGTGGTCCGGCACAAGAGGCCGCAGCGTCTCGATGTGCTCGGCGAGGATGCCGGCCGTGGCCGCCACAGCGCCCAGCGCATTGAACCATAGCGTCTTGCTTGCCCAGGGACTCTTCATCGGTCCACTCCTTTCGGTTAGCTCGGCCATCCGCGGGGCCATCGCTTGCGGCATTCGGCGAGGGTGAGCGCATTCGCAGGCTGAAAGTGCGGCGGGTCCTTGAACGTGAGCCAGTCGCCGCCCCAGGCGAGGCCGCGGGCCTTCGCCAGGGCCACGACCCGCCGCCACGTCGTGCCGTGCGGATCGAAGTCCCAGGTCGGCTGCCCGGCCGAGTTCATCAGCACGGCGTCGACGGCCAGGGCGAAGTTGTGATAGCTGAACCCGGCCGGCGCGTTCGTCACGACCTTCCTGCGGTCCACGACGATCCACTTCCCGTTCTTGAACGCACGGCCCTTCCGGTACAGCTCATCCGACCGCTTGAACGGCCGGTGTCCCTCGACCAGGACCAGGGGGATGCCCTCGGCCTCGCAGTCGTTGACCCAGAGGTAGACCTGACGGCCGAAGCCCGTCTCGAGGGTCGCGATGACGCGGGCGTTGCGGTCGCTGACCGGCATGGACCACCTCCTGTATCAGGTACACGAAGGGAACAGGTGTTCCCGTGCCGATCGGACGCGAAGGGAACGGCCGTTCGGTGTCAGTCCGACACGATCTCCTGTGTCCTCTCGACACAATCCGAACCGGCGTTCGGTGTAGATTCGACACCTTGGCCGGGCGGCGGGGCGTCACCCTCGGCCGCGGCGCAGGGCAGGCACACCCGGGCGCCTCTCACGAAGAAGGGGGCCGCCACGCTAGCCTGACTGTGCGGCCCCCTATGCGCCCTGGGTCTCGGGTCGGTCGACTATGGGTGCGGTGGCTTGATGGCAAGCCACGCGAGTGCTGCGCCGACGGCTCCGGTGATCGCCGCCTTGCCGACCTCCCACCAGGCCTTCTTTGCGGTCGTGCCGCCAGCTGCCACCAGGCCCGGGATCGTCTCGGTCTGCAGCACGTGGATCTTGTCCGAGTGACGGTTCGTGCGGGCCTCGAGGTCGCCGAGCCGGCGGTCGTGGTCCCGGTGCTCGGCCAGGAGCCCCGGGGCGCCGGTCCGCATGTCGCCCACCAGGGCCACGTGCATGTCCGCGATCATCCGCTTCATCGCGGGGATCTCGTCGAGGTTGCGCTGACACCTCACGTCGGCCGGGCAGTCCATCGGATCCGTGTCCGCCATTCGCGTCTCCTGGTGCTAGGCTGTGTCCACGACCGCGCCCGTAGGTACCGTCGGGAAGCCGATAATCTGGCCACTACTCGGCGCCGAGTGTGTGGCAAAGGCCGAGCCGCCCGACAGCCAATGGCGCTCAAGCGCGGACCACTCGGTATCCCCGTAGAGCTCCGCCGCGTCGATCGTCGCCGTCGTCGAATCCACGGTGAGCGTGAGGGGCATCGACCGGACGCCGGACTCTTTGTAGTTCCCCCAGGACGCCTCGTAGCTGTGCTTCGCGTTGTCAGCTGCGTTGAGCGTGATGCTGACGCTGCGCGTGCCGCCCGCGGTCGGCCGGGACAGCGTGATGGTCGAGGCGTACTGAGTGATCAGGATGTCGCCCGACTTGCCCAAGATGACGGTGCCGGCCGCCGTGTTCGCGCCCGACGCGATCACGAAGTTGCCGGCCACCTTGCCGTTCTGGTCCCAGCCGTCCGGATAGAGCCAGTCGGCATCGTCCGGGTAGAGCGGCGTGTCGGTGGCCCGCTCGGGCAGACCCGCGAACGAACCGGGGATGACCTTCAGATACTCGACGTCCACCGAGCCCGCGGCATTCGCCCCCCGGATCTTGGCGATGATGCCTGTGTCCGCGGCGTTCATCGTCACCGTGACCAGGAACGTCTTGTAGGCGGCGCTCGAGGCGGGCAGCGTGCAGGTCAAGGTGCCGCGGCTGGTGCCTGCCTGGTTCTCGATGTCGAGGATCACGCTTGCGGTCGTGGCCCCCTGGCGGGCCTTGAGCGCGATCGCGAACGTCTTGCCACCGACCGAGATGTTCGCCGGGATCGTGAGCGTCTGCCGGATGTTGTCGGTACCGGTGTTCGTGACGGTGATCCGCGTGGCCGTGAGCGTGCCGTCGGACGCGGCCACGAACGGCGAGGCCGGGATCGACCAGCCGGTGAGCGCCCAGGGGCTCTGCACCGTCGACGCGGCCGAGGCGAGGCGGTGGCTGTACTTGACCAGCTGCGCCCGCTTGACCGTCGCGGCCGAATCGGCGCTGCGGGTGGCGGCGGCCGACGTGCTGTCGTTGATGATCGAGCTGGTCGGGAAGGCTCCGAGCTCGAGCTGCACCAGCGTGCCACCCATCCAATCGGTGGCCGCCGAACCGCCGGCCGAGCCGAAGCCGATGATCATGCTGGTGCTGGTGCTCGTGAAGGTGAAGCTCTTGAACACCCACTGGTCGCGCTCGGGCACGATGAGCGATTGCGCGTTGGCGAACGACGGGTTGTCGGCCACGTAGAGCCGCCAGTGTCCCGTGTTGGTGCTCGGGATGTAGAACCAGCCCGCCAAGGTATAGACTGTGGCGTTCGAAACGGTGCGGATCTGATGGACGATGCAGGCCGTCTGGCCGCCGGCGATCGTGCCCTTGATGTAGTTCTGCACGACGCCATCGAGAGACGGCCCATTCGGGCTGGTGCTTGGCGCCGACAGGGTTCCGCTGTTCGACGCGACCCACTGCGACGTGCCGCCGTTGGCGCGGTTGTTCCGGATCTCGTTGGTGCGCTCGCCCTCCTGTACCAGGCCGGCGCCCATCACCAGGTTGTCGACGTCCGGCAGGCCACTGGCGTCGATCGGCTGGTACGCGGTTCGACTCGCGGCGTGCTCCCACTGCGGCTCGGCGATGTAGAAGAACTTGCCCTCGCTCGATCCGCCGGGCGACCCGATCAGGAACTTGTGCAACGCAGTCGAGACCGCCGTATAGGTGACGGACTTGAGCACCCACTGGTCGCGCTCTGAAACGGTCGTGGCAGCCAGGCTCGTGTAAGCCCCGTCCGCGATCCAGAGCTGAATCGTGCCGGACCACGACGACGGCACGTAGATGTAGCACCACAGCGTGACCTGGTTGCCGCTGAAAATGGAAACGGCCTGCTCCCAGTTGCCGGCGTTCTGGCCCGCCCCGATCGTCAGCTTCCCGGCATTCGCCTGGCCCTCGCCAATGCTCGACGGGTAGCCAGTCGGCAGCGACGCAGGGTAGGCCACGGCACGCGTCGCACTGTTCGTGGCAGTCCAGCTGGTCGTGCCGTGGAAGATGGTGTTGGTGAACCGGTTCCGGCGTGACACCCAGGGCAAGCCGGTGCGCGGCTGGGAGTCCGTGCCGGTGGTCAGCGTGCCTGCGGTCGAGATGTACGTGGCCGTCCCCGACCTCTGCGTTTCGATCACAGCCGAGCACTCGGACATCTTGTTGCCGCTGTTGCCCGTGTACGTCCACTCGGTCTCGCGCCACGAGGCTGCCCAGGTGCCGGACGAAAGCTCCGCGCCGGCCGAGTTTTCGATGTACAGCCGGTTCGTGCCGGGCATCACGAGCAGGCCGTCGTACGTCTTGATCTCGCCGTTGCCGAACGCGTCGAGCAGCACTGGAATGCGCACCGGCGTGTCCTTGTGGCTGTTGCGCACCCACACCGTGGTCGACACGTACGACGTCCCGCCGGTGTTCGACAGGCGCAGGGCCAGGACCGTGGGCGCGTCGCCCGGGTTGCTCACCGCGAAGTTGCTGCCCGTGGCCTTCAGGTCCGACCGGTCCGGGCGATCGTCGCGCACGGCGAATCCCGGGACGGCATCGGGCTGCGGGTCGCCGGCGGCGTACCCATACCGGCACGTCCATCTGGCGTCCCAGGCCTCGCCCTCAAGGCGCCACGACGACTTGTCCGGAAGCAGCTTGTAGGGCGTGTCCGGGTCGTCGCTGCCGTGCCACATCATCTCGGTGTACAGCGGCCCGATCTGCAGACGGCTCGGCCGGGTGGACACCGCGTCGGCCAGGTCGTGCAGGGTCTCGCGCGCCGTCAGGAACGACCCTTGCCCCACGATCTCGCCGGCGAGCGTCACGGTCCTGGGCAAGAAACTCGACACCTGGGGCAGCACGGCCGCGGCCCCGCCGAACGTCGACAAGCGGGCAGCCTTCGGGCGCATCGCAGGCGTGAACAGCCCGGTACTCTGCCGCCAGTTGAGGCGGTACCGGACGTCGTCGTTGACGGCCAGGCCGTTGATCAGGACGAGAGGATCGCTCATCAGCTGTAGTCCACGAAGTTGTAGGTGGCGTTCTCGCCGTCGTCGTCGATGCCCCAGAGCATCAGGAGCTTGGTGGTCGTGCCGTCCTCGAACGTCTCGCCGGGCGGCGCGTAGATGCGGACCGTGTCGCCCAGGTCGGCGGCATCGTAGAGCGGCGCCGAGGCCCGGTACTCGCGGCTAGTGCGCACGTACTCGTCCAGGTACCGCTCGGCGATGTCGCGGGCGTCCTGCTGCGAGATGCCTGAGAGCTGGATCGTGGCCGTGCGGTGCTTCTGCTTGGCGCGAGACTTCGCGGCCGGCGCCGTGCCGGTCGTGTCGTAGATCGGCAGGATCCGCTTCAGCAGGCTGGTAGGCGCGAACCGATAGGACTCCCGGGCCCGCATGTTCGGCTGCCACCAGATCGACCCGTAGGCCTCGGTGTCGGTGGGCACCCAGCCGGACGGCGCCGCCCCGTACGTCCCGTCGGCCGCGTCGTCGTCGGTCAGGGCCGCGCGCCAGGCGACCAGGTTCTGGGCGATGATCTCGATCTCGGTGATGGTGGGCGCGACAGCCACGGAGCCCGAGTCGTCCTCATCCATTTCGACGTACAGCACGTTCGCGTAGTTCTGGTTGAACAGCGTGATCAGCTCGTCGCCGCCGATCGTCCACGTCTCGGGCGCCTGGTTCGTGCCGTCCGTGACGCCCACGGCCTTGCGCCGCAGGTCCCCGTTGTGCACCTCGGCAAGCGACGGTGACGACAGCTTGTCCGGGTCAGGCAGGCAGTAGATCGTGGCATACCCGCGACCCGTGATCCGGACCTCGCGGATGTTCGGGTAGGCCTCGGCCGGCGTCACCTTCGGGATCCAGAACGCCACCGTGATCTTCGTCGGGCTGGAGGAAGTCCGCGTGGCCGGCTGCTGCTTCGAGCCGTCGACCACGTAGCCGACATTCGTCACATTGACGCAGAGCGGCTCGTGCAACCAGACGGCGGCCTTGTTGTCCTCGCGGGCCTCGTCGTCGCGGCTCATCACCACCGCGGCTGTCATCTGCTCGTCAACCGCGTCCTCCTCGAGCGACGTGGTGAGATGCAGCGTCCAGTCCGCGGTGGTCTTCTGCCGATACGGCTTGACCGTGATCTTCCCCGCCGGCGTGTCGTGCAGGTAGCAGCTGGGCGTGAGAGCCTTGTCCTTGAGCTCGGTGAGAAAGGCACCGAGCGACATGTCGCTACGGTACACATTGCGAATCCAGGACCCGTCCCACTGCCCGTCGACGTCAGCCGCCGCGAACATCCGCAGCGTCGAGTCGGCGATCAGAGAATTGGCGATGTAGTACGGCGCCCAGTTCGAGGTGCTCGTCATGCTTGCGACTTGCAGAGAGCTGGTGCCGATGTAGACGCTGTCGCTGGTGCCGCCCGTGAAGTTGTAGGGCATATGCGGCGCGACCATTCCCGCCTGCGTCAGGAACGTGAACGCGCCTTTCTTGTGAGCCTGTGCCGGCGAAAGAAGCGAGTCCTTGAAGAAGGTGCACTTCTGATGGGCAGTCCAGATCGGATACAGCTCCGTAGTGGACAGGCGCACCAGGTCGCCCTCAACCGGACCGGCGCCGTCGGCAAAGGTGATCGCCGCCCCAGCGTGCGTCAACACCCCGGCCACATCCGCGCCGCCGGGGTTCGCCAGTTGCCGGGTGATCTCCTCGCCCGTGGTCAGTTGCACGACCGTCACCCACTCGCCCTGGGCGGTGTCGAGCAACCCGTGCCCGCTCTTGAACGGCGTCGGGTCCTTGACCGTGATGGTCTTGGCGCCCGAGTTGTAGCCACTTGCGGCTAGCGTCGTGTGGTACAAATCGTCTGGTTCCCGTCCGTACGGCAGGACCAAGAATTGCGGGTAGGTGAACCCGAGCGCGTTGCGCGGTATGCCGAACCGCTCGGGTACCGGGATTTCGACCCACCGTGGCTCAACCGGGTCGATATCGCCGGCCCAGGTGATCGTCGCCGGAATGGCCGCCGTGCTGATGGTGTAGTCCACCCCGCGGCTGTATACCGTCGAGAACGCCGAGTCCTGGGCGATACGGATCTGGTTCGCCACGTCGTAGGTGATCGGCGAGGGAACCTTTTCCGAGCCGCCGGCGTCGACCACCGTCGCCACCCGGAACCTGCGCTTGGCGCAGATACCGGTCAGGTAGCTGCCGGTCGCCCAGCTGATGACGGTCGGTGGCTCGGTGCCGAGGCGATCGAGCCAGACGTCGTCGGCCACGGACAGCCGGCCCAGGACCTCGACGACGATGCGCTGCACGGTGACGCCGTCCACGTCGACCCACCGGCGAGCCACGCGCTTGACCCGCCCGAAGAAGTAAGGCCACTCGTTCGGGGGCGTGGGGCCGATAACGCGGTCGAGCGCCAGGTAGTGGCCCTGCTTGATCTTTAGCGCGGGCGGCAGCGCCCCGGGGATCACGGTTAGCGTCAGAGTGTCGGAACGCCTGGGCGTCGACCGGCTGCGGCCGATGGACTCGAACGCCTCGCGGGGCAGCTGCTCGTACGACCAGTTCGCCGAGTGCGTCGGGTCGCCCTTCATGTCGACCAGGCGGAACGACATGCGCGCGTCGATCACCCGCCGTGCGAACTGCCGGTCGAGGGCCCCGCGATTCAGGGTGTTGCCGGCGCGGTCAGTCGTGATCATCCGGCCGTGCCCCTACCGCTGCGACGGCCCTGCTGCAGGTGAGTACCTTGGGCCTGGCTGGTACCGGCGCCCGTAGCGCGGAACCATGCCGAGTCAGGCACCCACCCGAGGCGCTCGTTACGCGGCGGCTTGATGACGATCGGCTGGGCCTCGGTGCCTTGCTTCGAGATCTGGTCGAGCAGGTCGGCCGTGATCTCCTTGTTCGCCTTCACGGCCTCGGCGATCGCCCGCAAGTAGTCGACGTTGTCGAGTGGCCGCTCGGCCCGGACGTCCTCGAACGTCGCGCCACCCTTGAACCGCTCGGCCAGGGCGAGCGCATCTTTCCGGAACGCCTCGCGGGCGCGCGGATCGTTCGGAATGTTCATCGCGCCGGCAAAGGTGTTTGCCAGCCCGCTCACCGCGCCTTCTAGCGCCGCTCCTTGCTGAATCCTGGTGATCTCGGCCTCACCCTCGGCACGGCTGATGGTGCCCGCGCGAATCCCGCGACGGATCGAAGCCGCCTTGCCCTGCGCCTGAAAGTCCACAACCGATTGCCCGAACGAGATCTTCATCGCATCGACGGCCTGCTGCTGCTGCTTGGCCGCATCGATCTGGGCTTTGGCTGCCTGTTCGAGCTGCATCGCCGCCTGCTCTTGCGCCTGGCGCACGCGCTCCTCTTGGGCAAGCTTGGCATTCTGAACGTTGGCGACGCGATCCAGCAGCGAACCGGCGATGGCTCCAAAGATACCGCCCGCCATCATTCCAAGCTCGGCGCCCTGCTTGCTGACCGACACCCCGCGGCTGTTGACGTTAACGCCGCCTGCCACAGCGCCCGCCAAGGGCGCGAATGTGCGGATGTTGTCGGCCTGCGTGGCGTCGCCCCGAATCGACGTGGCGACCGCCTGGCCACCAGACTCCACCGCTTGCCGAATCAGGTCCTGGCGCAACCGCCCGATCTCGCGCTCTCGCTCGACGCGCTGCTTGAACGCCGAGTCCTCGAATTGCTGATCACGGGTCCTGCGATCGTTGTAGATCTTCGTGATCCCCTGCTCGAACGACAGCCGGTTCTGCTCCTCGCGTTCGCGCCCCTCGCGCTCGAGACGGTCGAGTTCCCGCTCGGACTCGCGGGCCTTCACCTTAGCCTTGTCGGCGAGGTCGTCGCGCAGGCCTTCGAGCTTGGCCTTCAGCTCCGGCACGAACGCCATGACGTCCATCCCCAGGAACTTCGCCACGATGCTCTGCTCGCCCGCGATGCCGCCGCCGAACGTGGCGTTCTTGCGCAAGTCGCCTTGCATCTGCCCTTCGAGGATGCGAGTCAGGGCGTTCCGACTGTTCTGCGCTGCAGCCGCGATGCGGGCGGGCAGCTTCGCGTCTTCCTCGGCCTGCTTTTTCGCGGCGACCTCGACTTTCTTCCGGCGCTCGGCCCGTGCCTGGTCCAGGGCCTTCGACTCATCGGGCATCGCCCCGAGCTGGTCGGCCGTCCACTCGCGCAGGCGCCCCGCGCCGTACGTCACCGGAGCGCTGGTCGAGCCGAACATCTGCTCGGCGAACGCCGTCGGGTTCAGGATCCCGGCCATCGGGTCGTTGCCGCCCTCGCCACCGACACCCGGCAGCCCGGACACCTTGACCTTGATCTCGAGCTCCTTGGGCTCGGCGATGAAGTCGGTGATGCCGCGGGCCAGGGTGCCCCACGCGGCGGCCGCGGCCGTGATAGCGGGCGTCACCTTTTCGGCCAGGGCGGCGCCGAGATCCTTGCTGTCCTTGCCTGCCTGGGCCAGAGCGCCCGACAGGCCGAGGGCCTTCTGCGCCGCGGCGTCGCCGAAGATCGCGGACTTTTCGAGGATGGCGTTCAGGATCGTCTGCTGGTCGGCGCCTTCCTTGACGACGATGCCCCACTCCTTGAGGCCACGCGTGTTACCGGCCATGGCCACGCCGACCTTCTGCGCGGCGGCCGCCACGTCGGTGCCCATCACCGAAGCCATGTCCGTCAGCTGCGGCAGGAGCTTCTCGATCTGGTCGTCGGTCAGGTCGAACAGCTTCAGCGTGGCCGCGGCGTTCGCGATCTGGTCGTCTTCGAAGAACGGCTGGGACTTGTTGAGCCGGTCGACCAGGCCGAGCGTCCGCTCGATCGCCGTGGCGTTCCCCTGGAACACGGCGGTCAACTTCGCGCTCGCGGCCTCCCATTCCTGCACCTCGGCCAGGCCGGTGCGCATCGCGGTGCCCAGCCCGTCGAAGAGCTTGGTGACGGCCATCGCCCCGACGGCCAGGACACCGCCGGCGGCGAACGTCTGCCCCAGAGACCCGACCGGACCGAGCGCTCCGACGAACGCGTCACGGAGCGCGTTGACACCCTGCGCCTGGCGGGCGTGCGCCTGCTCGACCAGCCGCTCCGCCTCGGCCTGCGCCTTCGCTGCCGCAGTGGCCTCGGCGCGGGCCGCACGCAACACGCGGGCCTTCTCGGCGGCCGACGCCGTTCCGGACTCGACCTTGGACACGGCTTCAGCCAAGGACTTCTCGGCGGCCGCCATCGCCTCGGCCTCGGCCTTGACCAGGGCCGAGTGCCGCTTCGTGGCAGCCTCGGCCCGGGCGAGCGCGTCTTCGTACTTCTGAGCGCTCGCGCCAAGGTCGACCAGGAGGGTGTTGCCCATGCTACTCGGGTCTTTCTGCCTTCCGTCGTTCGTCCACCAGGCAGAGGATCTGCCAGGCGATCATCGTCTCCTCGAACGTCCAGTGGTCCGGGGGCCGCCCATGGAAGTCCCGGATCATCCGGGCCCGGGGCAGGTAGTACGCGACGCCGCCGTACACGGGCCACAACGCTGCGCAGTCAGTCCGCTGCGTTCGCTCGTGCGGTTCCTTGCCGCCGTGGCACCAGCGCTTTTCCTGCTCGGCGTCCCACTCCCGGCCGGCCTTCGCCTCGTCGCGCTGCCGGGGGCACCGGCTGCAGTCAAGGATGCCGTCTTCTTCCTGGGCCGCCGCCTTCTCGGCCAGGAGGTAGAGATCTACCGCCGCTTCGAGATCAGCGAAACGAGGGCACCGCCACTTGCCGGGCGGTCGGGGCGTTGAAGTACTCGGACACCGCCTCGAGCAGGTACACGCGGTGATCAGAGTCGGCTGTGAGCAGCTTCAGATTCTCGGCGTTGAACTCAAGCGGCAGGCCTTCCGGGTGATCGGCGTCGGGGACGCCGTTGACGCCGCGCCATCCCACCGTGAGCTTCTCGCCCCACTTCAGGCGCACGTCGTCGAACATCGCGTTCGAGACCTTGATGCGCTCGTCCTTGTCCTTGGCAGGCGGGTTGACGCAGGCTGCGACGTCCTTGTTCCACTCGTCGCGCTCGTCGCCGGTGGGGAACCGGAGCTCGAAGGCCACGCGGACCTTGGGGAACTCGATCCAGGTGGTCTTCTTGCCGCCGAGAATGATGGGCATATCCGTCCCGCCTCCTTCGCGGGTCCTGTTGAACGGCGCGGCAAGGGCCAGGAACACCCCTTTCCCCCGCCGGGTAGCCGCGCCGATTGAGCGTCTATGACATGGGGCATCTGGTCACCAGCTGGGCCTATGTCATACGGACCTACGTGTACGCGGCCACGCTATTCGCAACGACCAGCCGAGCTACCTCGGAATCGCCGGACGAGTACATGCCGCGGAACGTCACCGGCTTGAACACCTTGTCGCGCTGCCCCTGGGTGCTAGTGTCGTCGAAGAACGCCTTGCGGATCGTCAGGGTGAACGTGTCGCTGCCAACCGCGCCCGCCAAGACGATCGCCCGGTTCGTCTGGTTCTCGACGTCCGAGAACAATCCCGTGAGCGACGTCTCCGTATGGTGGAACAAGAACCGACCGTCCACCGAGAACCCCGTGCGCTCGAGTGCCGGAAGCACCAGGTTGCCCGCCACATACTCGCCGTCGCGGTTGAACCGGTTCCGAATGTTGATCTCGAACTCACGCAGCGCCGTCAGATAGTTCGACCCGCCGATGGTGAAAGTCGTCAGGCCGGACATCAGGGCGTAGGCGTCGGTGTTGATCGCCGGCATGGTGACGGTCTGCTCCGAGACCGTGCCACTCGCCATCACCGCCACGGCCATGGTGAGCTTGCCGCCGGCCGAACCTCGGAGCGTCAGGCTCTCGGCCTTGCAGCCAACGTGCTGGTCGCTCTTGCCAGAGGTCGACTTCGGGTCCTTCCAGTAGCCGGTGAAGCTCGGCGCGTCGCCTACGTTCTGCGTGATGGTGTGGGTGTACGGACCTGCGCCACCGGTCGACAGAGAGCCGAAGGCGAACTTCGCGTAAGTCGCCAGGGCATCGAGCCGCAGGTCCATTTCGAACGGGGCCTCGGCGTGCTTCTTGGCCGTCTGCGCGGCAAGGCCTTCGCCGTAGACGCCCGTGAGCGAATCCATGTCGTCGACCGTCGCCACGACCAGGCGCGGCCGCTCCATACGGATCGGGTGGCTCTTGTCCGGCGTGGTGGCCGCGGTGCCGTACGACGACTCCGCCGTGGCGTCGATCGCCCAGGCCCCGGTGATACCGACCGTCATGACCTATTCCTCCGTCGAAACGGCGGTGAATCCCCCGCCGGCAAGTAGTGCGGCCGCCTGCTCGGCGGTGATCTCGTGGCCCACCCGATAGACCTGGCCGGGTTTGTACGCACCCGCCCGGGGATCGCCCTGCGGGAAGTAGCCGGCGCTCGGGATCTCACAGCGCACGGCGTTGTAGCCGCCGAGCCCCAGGCGAACTGCCTCGGCTTGCAGGCGGTTGAACTCCTGGTCGAGGCTCGGGTCGGTGTCGCCCGACCGATCGGCCACCGGCTCGACCGGCGGGTGCTCCTCGGCCGAGGCAGCCTGCGCGGCGGCGATTTTGTCGATCTCGCTCTGGGGCAATCCAGAGAAACGGTCGTGGCCGGGCTGCTCCTGGGCGGGCTGGTCGTGATCTTTCGGGGGCATGTCTACCTCGCTACGTCGGGGGCCTCGGCACCCACAGCTGAATCCTGGCCACGGACAGCAGGCCAAAGCTGCGCTGGTCCTCCTCGTCGACGTCGGCCGTGGGACCGCCCAGGTAGTGGGCGTTGCCCGCCTTGCCACCGAACGGCTCGGCCCTCCGCACCTCGGTGTCCACGATCCGCAGTAGGGCGGCCCGCGCCTTGAGCAGCTTGACCTCGAGCGCCTCGGAATCCCCGCCGCGGTCGTAGAGCCACACGCCGACATTCAAGGCGATCTCGGTCTCGCCCAGCGAGGACTCCTCCTCAAGGGGCTTGTCCTCGTCGTGGACCACGCCGGCGTAGGGCAGGAGCGATTGCTGGATCTTGGTGAGCCGCGGCAGCGACAGCGCCTTGCGGGCCACCGTCTTGACCGTGCCCGTGCCCGTCGACATGAAGATGCTCGACGCGGCCAGGACCGTGACCACAGCGTCGAGCGCCTCGTTCAGGAAGTCGACCGTGGTGCTCATCCGCGCTTGGCTTTCTTGATCTGGCCGCGCACGTAGGACAGGAGCCGCCGCTCGAGTTCCGCCTGGTCCTTCGGCATCTGGAACTGCATGAACTCGCGGAGCTGGTGGGCGTGCTGCAGGCCGGGCGACTTCGACAGCATGATCTCCAGCCGCTTGCCGCTGATGCGCCGGCGGATCATCCGGCCGGGCGCCTTCGCGAATCCCTCGTAGAACTTCGCGTCCTGCTTGGTCCGCTTGCCGCGGGACAGCCGGCCCTGCACGGTGCCCTGCCCCCTCACCTTGGCCACGCCGCCGTGCGCCGGGACGACCGTCCCGTCCTTGCGGGTGTAGTGCGGCGCGGCCGGGCGCCAGTGAATGCCGCGGCCGCTGCCGCCGCGGGTGAGGCTCGACACCTCGATCTGGTGGCCGAGCCGCTCGACGATGTACCCGCGGAACCGCTGCAGCGGCTTCCGGAAGTCGATGTGCTGCAATTTCTGCAGCGTCCGGATGACGCCGGAATCGTCGACGGTGATCGTCGTGTCGATCACAGCAGGCCCCGCAGCAGGATGCGGCCGTCCTGGATCTTGTTCAGGATCGCGAGGCCCTTGTCTTCCCAGGTGAGGCGCGTGCCGTCGGCCTGGTCCTCGTACCGACCGAGCCGCAGATCCTGCAGCGCGCGGTCGACGACCAGGTACCGGACGGCCATCTCGACCGCGGCCGGCGTGGGCGGGCTCGCGGTGATCGCGGCGAGCGGCACCGAGTACGGGTGCAGGAAGCCGTCGGCGAAGTCCGAGGCTTCCTTGATCCACTCGTCGATCTTGGCGACCGTGGTCGCATCCGGATCCACCGGCAAGTGCGTGAGCACCGCCGCCTGGGTCGTGTACGCGACGTGGGTCGAGGCCATCAACGAATAAGGCCCCGGCGGGGGGCCGGGGCCAGGGAGGGGGTTGCGGTGGTCGGCTCACGTCAGGTCGATGTACAGCACGAGCAGCGAGTCGCCCGTGGTGTTCGTCCCGGCCGCGTTGTTGATCGTGTTCGCGCCGGTGATCGTGAACTCGGACGTGATCGCCGTGATGTCGATGTTGGCCGCCGTGCCGTCGCGGTCGAGGCGGGCCACGAGCACGAGCTCGTCGCCCGAGGCGATGCCGGTGACGGTGTGGTCGCCGGCCGCGCCACCGGCGATGCAGGTGCCCTTGAGGAACCCCCCGGCAAGCTTGGCCTTGGTGATCGCGTCGTCGGCGACCTTGGCGGTCGTGACGTTCGCGTCCAGGATCTTGGCCGTCGTCACCGCATCGTTAGCGATCTTCGCGGTCTCGACCGCGTCGGACGCGATCTTGGCCGCCGTGACGGCCCCCGCCTGCAGCTCGTTGGTGCCGATCTGCGCAGTGTTGTTCGAC
>CAZVWL010000026.1:0-4858 GCA_964630845.1 uncultured Fibrobacteraceae bacterium | reverse complement strand
CGTGACGGCCCCCGCCTGCAGCTCGTTGGTGCCGATCTGCGCAGTGTTGTTCGACAGCAGGTCGAACTCGACGACGCCTACCGTGGCAGAGACCACAGCCACGCGGCCGACGATCTGCACGATGTCGTCCGCACCGGTCGGAGCCGAAAGCGTCCAGCCCCCTGCCGTGGTGTGCAGGTACACCGGGTCGCCCTCGGTGGCCCCGTTCGTGTTCTGCGTGGCTGCGGTCCGGTAGGTCCGGAACGCCTGGCCGTTCGTGTTGTTGGCCAGGGTGCCCCGCATGACGAACTGCGCCTTGGCACCGGCCGCATCGGCATCGGCCTTGCTGATCTGCCACCGGCTGTTCGTCTCATCCCAGCCGGACACGTAGACCAGGTCGCCGGCCGAGAGCGAACCGCCGGTTTCGTTGCGAACGAGCAACGCCTGGTCCGCAGGGAACAGGGCGGTCAGGTTGCCGGCACCGACGGCCGCGCTGCCCTGCGGCAACCGGACCTGCTTGGTGGCGGTAGACCCGGCCGAGACCGCCTCGAGCGCCCAGCCGTAGAACGTGCCGGAAGCCTTCTTGCTGATCTTGGGGGTGTCGGCCGAGTTGAAGTACAGGGCGTCGCCCAGGGCGATCGCCGAGTTGCCGGCGTCGTCGACGGCCTTGATCGACAGCTCCGGGACGCCGTCGAACTTGACGGTGGCCTTGCCGGTCGTGGTGTCGCGGTCGGTGAGCGCGACGCCACCCATGCCGCCGATCAGTACGGGATCGCCCGACACGACGCCGGAATCGACGGTCAGCTCGAGCTGGTTCCCCTTTTCGTAGACGAAATTGGTTGCCATCTTGATTCTCCTTGGAAGGGGCGGCTCACGCCGCCCCGAACGCTACTGGGGGACCGGAGCTCTAGGCGCCGGCGTTCTTCACGAGCGGGCGGAAGTCGGTCACGCCCGCACCGAAGTCGAGACGGGCCTTGAACTCGATGCCGTCGATATCGAAGCCCTCGCGGGTCTCGATGTAGACGCCGCGCTGACCTTCGAGGTACGCGACCTCGATCGCCGCCCTTTGACCAGGGTCGGCCGCCATGTACCAGGCGGTGGCGCTGTTGTCGTCGAGACGGGGCTCGACGATCAACTGCATCAGACCGGCGAACGGGTTCACGTTGGCGGCCTGGTCGGCCAGGAGCTGCGACTGGTTGAGGTACTGCTGGGCGGTGGTCTCGATCGCCGCCGGCACGACCAGGTACTTCGGCAGCAGGTTGAGGATCTGCTTGTTCTGGAGCGCCTTCTGCTTGCGAAGCAGCTTCCGGGCCTCGCCCAGAGTGGTCAGCGAAATCGCGCCGCCCGTGCCGAGGTTGTTGTGACTCGCATGGAACAGGGCGATGCCGTCGGCCATGTTGCCGTTGGCGGTGATGAGCGCCCACACGGTGTCAGACTCTAGGTCAGCTGCCGCCCGGCCGTAACTGGCCGGGATCTCGGTGAACGCGCCCATGTCGTCGTTGATGATGGTCTTGCGCGAGAGCGCCGCGATCTTGGCGTAGGTCTTGACCGCGTAGGTTTCCTGGGACTCGGTGAACTTGCCGCGCTTGATCTCTTCGGACTCCTTGACCTCCTCGAGCCGCGGAGCCTCGGACAGAGCGAGGCGATACAGGGTCTTGAAGTCGGCCGCCGAGACCTCCCGGACGAGCGGCCGCCAGGTCTGCGGGGCCTGGGTGTAGGCCTGAAGCATCGCCTTGTTTGCGACGTTCGCCGTGATCTTCGGGAAGTCGCTGGTGGTCATCTCGCCGGCACGGGTCATGCCGAGGGCCAGGCCGGCGATCTCGGCCTTGGTCATGCCGGCCGTCCGGACGCCGGTCGCCTCGACACAGACCCGGGCCATTTCGACCAGCGAAAGGCCGCGATACTGCCGCGCCACTTCGATAGCGTT
Source organism: uncultured Fibrobacteraceae bacterium (assembly GCA_964630845.1). Taxonomy (GTDB): domain Bacteria; phylum Krumholzibacteriota; class Krumholzibacteriia; order LZORAL124-64-63; family LZORAL124-64-63; genus Glo-17. The sequence goes on along the minus strand of CAZVWL010000026.1, from coordinate 2,952 downwards.
GCGGTTCTCGGCGTCGCTGACGCGAAGCTGCGCCTGGGGGTTGTACCGCAGGATCATGGCGTCTTCCATCGCCTGACGGCGGGTGTCGGTCGCGTCGCGGGTCACGCGCACGTCGGCGTGAGCCGTGGCCGTGCGCACGTTGTCCCTGGCCACCCAGGTGTCGTAGAACAGCGCCTTGGCCTGGTCGACCGAGAGGCCGTCGTCGATGGCTTTCTTGACCACGTCGTCGCCAACGCTCGCCACGCGGGCGGCTTCCGTGATGCCGCTGATGCGGGTCCGTTCCGCGGCAACGAGCGCGTTGACGTCGACCGGCTCGGCCGCGCGAACCGTCGCGAGACTGACCGTGGTCGGGGTCGCCGTGCGGGTGCCGGCGTCGGTCGGGGCAGCGTTCGCCGCCTCGCCGCAGCTCGGGCACTTATCGGCGTCGGCCGGCATCTCGGCGCCGCACTTGGGGCACTTCTTCATCGGGGATTCCTCCTGTACGTCGCCGCGCGTGGCGGCCTGGGAAATCTGGGCAGCGGCCGGTTCCGAGCACCGGACCTCGATCTCGTGAAACTCCTGCGATGCGTCGGAACGCACCTGGGCGCCGTACTCGGCGGGGACGGTAGTCATCGAGACTTCTTTGCCGAGCCACCGCGTGATGCGGATCGTCGGAATCGGGTCGTCGGCCGAGTCGATACGCACCGCCTCGAGAGGGTCGTAACCGAACGACACGTCCACGATGGTGCCGTCGAGGATGTCCTCGATCAGGCCGGCTATCTCCTGGCGCTTGCCGAAGCGCACGCGCACCCAGCCCTCACCGTTCGATATCCACGCCTTCGCCGTACGGCCGAGGATTGTCCGGACGCTGCCCTGCCAGGGCCTGCCGTCCTGAATCGCGTGGTTGTCGAGCAGGGGCGCTCCGCCGTCGAGCCGGGTCAGGTCGCCCGCCTCGGTCGTCATCACGACCTCTTCGTAGTACGGCTCACCGAAGATGTTCGGGGTCAGCCGGCGGGCCCCGGTCCCGAAGCAGATATCGATCTCGCGCTTCTCGGCGTTCCAGGTCTCGACCCGGAACTGCCCGACCAGGGGCTGCTTCGACAACTTGAACTTCATGGCTTCTCGCTATGCGGCTGTGGCCGCATCTTCCTTCGTGTCGTAGTCACCAGCCGGTGCGACGTCCCCCAAGCCAGAGCCCCACACAGCGCCGAGGCCGGCATTCGTTGTACGCCGCGGGTCGCTGTCCAGCACGATTTCCCGCTTGTCCAGAGCTGCATTTGACGCTGCGATCTCGTCGAGCAGTTCGTCGGGGTCGTAGCCGAGCTCACGCTGGGCCTCGGGTAAGCTGATAAGCCCAGCCCGAATTGCTGCCTTCGTAGCCGCGTACTCCTTATGCGGATCGATAAGCTCGCGCCGCGGCGGGGTCCACGTAGCGGTGACACCCGCCAGGTCGTTGCCGGCCACGCGGGCAGCCTCGACGAACCAGTCCCAGACAGGTGCGCAGAGCTGCGGGATGAGCATCTGCCACTGCCACCGCTCGATGTTCCGGCCCATCTCGATCCAGCCCATCCGGCCGGACGAGAAGTTCACCTGGCTGTAGTCGCCGGTCAGGGCTTCGTAGGTGATGCCGAGGCCCGCGGCCACCTTCCGCAGGCACGCCCGTGTGAACTCGGAGAAGCCATCGACCTTGGGCGGGTTTGCGAACGTGATCTGCTCGCCGGGTGCCAGGTGCTCGATCGCGCCGGGCTCGAACGCCTCGATGTCGCTGTCGTCGTCGTCATCCGGATCAGCTTCCTTGGTGACGAACCCCACGTAGCAGGCGGCAGTCTTCTGCTTCACCAGCTCGGCGTCCTCGTACGCGTCGAGGTCGCGCAGGGGCACCATCACCGGGGCGAACCAGGTGACGCCGATCAACTGCCCGGCGCGATCCTTGCGGAACACGGGCAGGACTTCGGACGCCGGAACGAACTGGCTGGTGAGACCGCTGATGGCCGGTGTTCCGAGCCACCCGGTATCGCCCGGATGATATGGGAACAACCAGTAGCCCTCGACCCGGCCCTCGGGGTCGACCTGCACGCCCTGGATCACGCGGCTGTTGCCGTTGCCCTGGAACTTCGCGGTGTCCAGGAAGTCAGGTTCCAGGACCTGCAGCTGCATTGGCACCGCCCGCCCGCCGACGCGCCGGCGACGCACCAGCGCCATCCCGTCGCGTACCGCCGTCGCTACCGCAAGCGCCTGCAGGCCGGCGAAGTCATTGACGCCTTCGAAGTCGCATTGCGCCGGCGACGTCGCCCAGGACTTCCACAGCGTGGACGCCCGCTTCACCTTGACCTTGGCGCCCTTGGGCTGGGCCACGATGCCCGTGCCCACCGTGTTGCTCACGATGATGCCGAGGGCCTTGACCGCCCAGGAGTTGTTCTGTACCAGATCTCGGCTACGGTCCCGCAGGATAGGAGCCTGGCCGTTGGTCTCGGCGTTGGCCGATCCCGTGACGCGGCGCCACCCAGCCGTGCGGCGGCTGTACGACGCTGCGTCGTACTTGCGCGTCTGGCCCTGCAGGGGCCGGCCGTGGCGATCGACGATCACGACCCGAACCCCTTGCTGTGCTGGGCGTACTTCCGACCGTAGCGCGTGGCCGTGCCGAGCTCGCGCTTGACGTCGATGATGATGCGCTTCATTTCGTCGAGGTCGCGGTACTCGATCTCCTCGCCGTTCGGGAATTTCACGCGCTTGCGCCCCGAGGCGTATGCCGCCTCGAGGGCCGAGAGTTGCGCGCTGGTCCAGGCCATCAAAAAAGGGGGCCGCCCCCGGCGTGGGTCCGGGGGCGGGTTTGAAGTCGCGGCTTGGGTCGATCGACTACCAGAAGCTGCCTCGGTTGCCGAGTACGTAGCTGCCGCCGCGGCGCTTCTTCTTCGACTTCTTGGCGACCGGCTGCTCGGCCTGGGGCTCCTGCTTGGCTTCGACCTGGGCGGG
>CAZVWL010000025.1:0-20292 GCA_964630845.1 uncultured Fibrobacteraceae bacterium | reverse complement strand
CACGATCCTCCCCGAAGTCGCGCAGGATGCGGGCGAGTTCCGTCTCGTCCACCTGCTCGAGCAGGACGTGGGCCGGCCGGCCTCGTTGCTGACAGAAGCGCAGGTCCAGCGGGCCATCGGCGCGATAGCTGAATCCCATGGTCGGGTCGTCCAGTTGCGGCGAGCTGACGCCCAGATCCAGGAGCAACCCGTCGCAGCTCGGCCAGCCGGCCGCGGCCAGGGCCGCGGGCAAGTCGGCGAAGCTGCGCTGCTGGCACGTCAGGCGGGGGCGGTCGGTCGAGATCCGTCTGCAGGCCGCGACCGCCACCTCGTCCAGGTCCAGACCCAGGACATCCGCCCCGGCATCGAGGAGGGCCTCGGCATGCCCTCCGCGACCGAAGGTTCCGTCCACCAGCCGGCGTCCCGGCCCGGGCTGCAACCAGCCGCAGACCTCGTCCCTGAGCACCGGGACATGTTGCCGGCCCGTCATGACACCTGGACGTGCCGCCACGATTCCACCACCGGGCACGGCGGCACGGCGCGGAATCCTTCCTCCAGTTCGCCATCCCAGTCTTCCATGGCCAGGATGGCGGTCAGGTAACCGTTCCAACCGGCCAGGACCAGCCGGTGTCCGTATCCGCGCAACGTGCGCCGCCAACGCAGCAGCATCGCCACGCAGCGATAGTCGAGATGCCGCAGCCTCGTGCCGTCGAGCACGACCACCAGGCCCCGCCGGTCCAGCGCCGGCGCGCTCTGCCGGATCAGACGCTGCACCCCGGCGCGGTCCAGGATGCCGGCGAGGTGGATCCGGACGGTCGGCCCCTCGACCGTGACGCCGCGCACCGGCCCGCCTTGCCAATTCGCGCTGTCCATCGTCGGCCGGATCCACTCGCCTGGCATGTCGGACTCCTTTCCGGTGCGGCCGCCCCTCCCTGGGCGACCGGGCTATGGCTGGTAGAACACCTCGAAGAATTCCTCGGGCGGGTTGCCGGAGACCTGCTGCACGGCCTCGAAGCGGTCCGGTTCCCAGAGCTCCATGCGGTTGCCGACCCCGAGCACGAGCAGCCGCTTCTGCGCCCCGATGCGTTCGAGGTAGCGCTGCGGCACCGCCACGCGCCCCTGCGCGTCGAGCACCACCTCGTGGGAGTGCGTGGCCAGCCAGCGCATGAAGTGCCAGGTGTCGCGGCCTCTGTTCTGCGCGAGCGCGCCCTGCAGCGCTTCCTTGTAGCGAGCCAGGGTCATCAGGCTGACCACGCCGTTGGGATCCTCGGTGATCATGAAGCGGGGAGGCTCCTCCTCCCCACCCAGCTCCTTCTTGCGGAAGCGGAACGGCACCGCGAAGCGCCCCTTCGCGTCGAGGGCGCGCTCGTAGGACCCGTAGAGCAGGGTATCCTGCCCGCCGCCCTCCGGCTCCTGCCGCTCGTCGCCCACCGCGCCCGGCTCCCGCATCTTCGCTCCATTTTCACCATTAATCACCACTGAGCCCCACTCAGACACACGGCACTGTAGTCCAGCGCCATGATGGCTGTCAAGACCCTTTTTTCTTGACCCGCGTGATTTTTCTCGCCGTGTCCCTGGCGGCGCGAGAATCCGGCAATAGCGGCCGTTCAGCCGGGTTATTGGTCACCGGGATCGTGTCGGGGGTGCAGGGTGGGGATCGGTGGGGGCGTGGTCGCGGTCAGACGCGTCGCGGCGGGACCAGCATCGCGAACCAGGGCACGCCGGTCACGCGGCAGAACCGCCAGATCATCAGCCCCGAGCCGAGCGCGTAGGCCACGGTCGAGGCCCAGGCGGCGCCCACGATGCCAAACGGCGGGATCCACCACAGGCACAGCGCCACGTTGACCGTGACGGTGATCGCGCTCGCCTGCGTGTTCCACTGGGGCACGCCGCGCCCGATGAAGTCGCCGGCCAGGATCACGCCCGGCGTGAAGGCCACCACGCCGGGCAGCAGCACCCAGAGCGCCGGCACGGCCGGCAGGTAGGCGCCGTCGCGCAGCAACCCGAGCAACGGCACGGCCAGCAGGGCCAGCGGGACGGCCGCCGCCGCGGTCGCCCACAGGCCCAGGCGGACGGCCCGCGCGGCGTTGTGGTCGCGCCGCGGATCCTGCGGATCGGCCGAGGCGTGCACGAGCAGGGGGTTGAGCGCCTCGGGCACGAGCCAGAGCAGTTCGGCTCCCCACGCCGCCATGGCGTAGAGGCCGACCGCGACGACGTCCAGCGCGGACTCGATCAGGAGCTGGTCCAGCCGCAGCATCAAGAGGTAGCTGAGCGCCGACAGCTGGCCGAGCCAGCCGCCGCGCACGAGGCGGCCCGCCAGGGTGGTCAGGCCCAGGGCCGGCCAGCGCGCGTCGTCGGCCGCGGCCGGCGGCAACCGCCGCACGGCCAACCGGGCTCGCGCCACGAGCCAGGCGGCCGCCAGGAGGTAGACCGCGGTCAGCGCCCAGATCGCCGCGGCGAGGTCGAGCCTGCCGGCGGCCAGCAGCACAACGATGGCGCCGAGGTGCGCGAGCGCGCGCAGCGCCGACGTGCGCGAACCGGTGACGACCTCGCCGCTGGCCAGGAGCGCGTAGTTGGCCGTCTCGAAGGCGATCAGCGCGATCACGGCCACCGCGGCCGCCGCGAGCAGGGACGTGTTCCAGCCGAGTGCGTCGACGAACCAGCCCCACGCCGGCCCCAGGAACGCGGCGAAGCCCATCGCCACGAGCACCGCGCACACCACCGCCACCCAGATCGCCTGGGCCGCCAGCACCCGGGCGGCCGGCGCCAGCCCGCGCCGAAGGATCGGCACCGAGGCCAGCCCCACCCCGCCGCTGAGCAGGGCCGCCAGGACCGTCACCAGCACGAGCGTCAGGCTGAAGCGGCCGTTGCCCTCCGGACCGAGCCCCTGCGCGATCACCAGGACCACGGCCGCGCCGCCGGCCTTCTGCAGCGCCCGCCACACGAGCACATGCGACCCGGTGCGCGCCAGGTTCACGCGTCCGCCTCCGCGCCCCGGTGACGCCAGGCCGTCGCGGCGCGCAGCGCCCGGCCCAGCGGGCTGAGCGCCTGCAACTGCAACCGAGCCTCGGGCACGCCGCCGCAGCGGCGCTTGAAATCCCACAGGGTGTCACGGCCGGCGCAGCCGCCGAAGTCCACGGCCTGCAGCCCGTGGTCGCAGGCGTGGACGATGTCCTGCCAGTAGAGCAGCGTGTGCGGGAAGTGCGTGGCGTAGAACGCGGGGTCGGCAGCGCTCAAAAACGGGATCAGCCGACGGCGCGCCACCAGGCAAACGTGCGCGCCGAGCAAGCGTCCGTCCAGCCGCACGGTGTTGATCACCACGCGGTCGCCGAACGCCGCCATCACGTCGAGCAGGAACCCGCGCGGCACCAGCGCCTGGCGCCATTGCGACGCTTGCCGCGCGTACAACGGGTACCAATCGTCCAGGAATCCCGGCCCGCGCTCGGCCTGCACGGTGCAGCCTCGTTTCAGGCCGCGGTTGCGCTCGTTGCGCCGGTTGTTCGACCAGGCGCGGGACGCGACCGCATCCGCGCCGCCCGTGCAATCGACCACCGCGCTGACGAACGGCGCCTGCTGCCACGGCCCCCGGCCGGCCAGGTCCGCGAGGCTCCGGCACGCCTGTGGCGCCGCCACGGTCACCGCCACGAGCATCGTGCGGCCGCCGAGCCGCCCGAGGAGGGCGCTGCAGAGCGCGGCCAGCACCGCGTCCTGGCGGGCCGGCGCCAGGTCGGCCGCCACCAGCGGACCGGCGACCGTGCCGTCGAAGCTGCTCTCCAGGCGATCCAGACGCCACCGGCGCCGCGCCAGGAGCGGCAGCCCGCCGAGCAGCTCGCCGCCCGGCGAGCGCGCCGTCAACCACCACGCCCGGCCGCCGGGATAGTGCCGGGCCGCGATCTGGTGCCAGCGCGGGTCGGTGGCGAATTCCGCGTCCGGCACGCGCTGCAACAGCTGGTCCCAGCCGTCCGGCACGGAGGTCTGCGGGGCCACGAGCAGGCCCGGATCGACGCCCGGCAGCGTCACGGCGTGGTCGGCCCGGCGGCGGCAGGCGCGGCCAGGATCGGGCTGGCGAGCACCGCGCCGAGCGCCGCGCGCAAGCCGTCGCGATCCCCGGCGCGGGCGAGTTCGAGCAGCTGCGGCAAGGACGCGCCGGCCGCGGCGGGATCGCCGGAGCGGCAATGCGCGCGGTGGATCAACGGGCTCGCGCTCGCTTCGAGCCGTTCGCCGGGCTCGAGCAGGGACTCGTGCAGCTTCTCGCCCGGCCTCACGCCGACGATCTCGATGCCCGGACCACCGTCGTCGGGGTCGTGGCCGGACAGCACGAGGAGGTTGCGCGCCAGCTCCAGGATCGGCACCGGCTCGCCCATCTCCAGGATGTAGGTCGCTCCCGCTTCGCCCAGCACCATCGCCTCGATCACCAGCAGGGCGGCCTCGCGGATGGTCATGAAGTAGCGCGTCATCTCCGGGTGGGTGACCGGCAGCGGCCGGCCCTGGGCGATGCGCTGCAGGAAGAACGGCACCACCGAGCCGCGGCTGCCCAGCACGTTGCCGAAGCGGACGGTCATGAAGCGCGTGCCGCCGTTGTCGGCCTGGGCCTGGCGCACGAGCAGCTCGGCGAGCTTCTTGGAGGCGCCCATGACGCTGACCGGATCGGCGGCCTTGTCGGTGCTGATCAGCACGAAACGCTCGGCCATGACCGCGCGCGCGAACGCGATGAGGTTGGCCGTGCCCCCGGCGTTGACGACCACGGCCTCCTCGGGATGCGCCTCCATCAGCGGCACGTGCTTGTGCGCCGCCGCGTGCAGGATCAACGACGGCCGGTGCCGCCGCGCGAGCACCTCGAGGCGGTCACGGTCGCGCACGTCGCAGATCAAGGGCACCAGCCGCGTGGACGACCGTCGCGCCGACAGCTCGCCCATGATCTCGAAGATGCTGTTCTCCCCGCGGCCGAGCAACAGCAGCTCGCTCGGCTCGAGCGGCAACAGCTCCCGGCAGAGCTGGCCGCCGATCGACCCGCCGGCGCCGGTCACCAGCACGCTGCGCCCGGCCACCACGCCGCGCGCCTTGCCCGCCTGGAACGACACCGTCTCACGGCCGAGCAGGTCCTCCGGCGCGACCGCCCGCACCTGCTTGAAGCTCACGTCGCCGTCGAGGATCGCCCGCAGGCCGGGCACGATGCGGAAGGGCAGCCCGGCCTGCTTGCACAGCAGCACGAGCCGCCGGATCAACGACCCGCGCGCCGACGGGATCGAGATCAGGATCTCCTGGGCGGCCACGCTCCGGGCGGCTTCCTTCAGCGCCAGGGTCGGCCCGACGACCGGCAACCCGGCGACTGTCTGCCCGATGAGCGACGGGTTGTCGTCCACGAAGCCGACCGGCTCGAGGCCGAGGTCGGCGCTGCGCCGCATCTCCTCGGCCAGGGCGCGCCCGGCCTCGCCGGCGCCGACGATCAGCAGGCGCCTGCGCGCGCTGCGCTCCGGTTCGGACACCCTCGCTCCTTCCGTCACGGGCCGCCGCGCCCGCCTACTTGACGACCGCCAGCGGTTTGACCACGACCCGGTCGGCCAGGGTGATCTTCAGCAGGTACACGCCGCCGGCCACGCGCCGACCCTGCAGGTTGCGGCCGTCCCAGAGGTTCGCCGTGGTCGCACGGTCGATGGCGCGGTGCACCACTTCGCCGGCCTGGTTGAGGACCTCGAGCGTCACGGTCTGACCGGTCTCGAGCGCGATGCCGCCCAGGTTGAGCACGTCGCCGTCGGCCAGGGGGTTGGGATACGCGTACACGGTGTCGAGCGTGCCGACCTCGCCGCTGCCTGCCGCCGCGATGTCGACCAGCACGCCGCCGAGGTCGCTGCTGATCACCAGGCGGCTGCCGTCGGCGCTCATGTCCAGGCGACGGTAGCTGCCGCCGGGCAGGGGCGCGATGACCGCCGGCGAATAGAACGACGGGTCGAACGTGAAGTAGCTCGCGAGGTCGGTGAACGCCTCGATCACCACCGGGCTCGTGTCGAGGCGCAGGCGGTTCAAGCCGCCGGCGGTCAGCACCCACAGGTCGCCGTTGCGGTCGAAACCGGCGCCGGAGACCGCCTGGGCCAGCAACCCGGCCTGGAAGGCGTCGGGCTTGGCCCCCCACTGGCCGAGCAGGAAGGCCTGCTGCAGGATCGGCTCGTAGCGGAAGTTCACCAGGCCGGCGCCGCCCACCCAGAGGCTGCCGTCCGGCCCGGTCACGATCGTGTTGGCGGCCGTCAGCGAGAACTGGCTGCCCGGGATGAACTGCAGGGGCTCGGCGAGCCAGGCGTCGTCGCTCACGTCCGACCAGGTCAACGGCGCGTCGGGCCCCGCTCCCGGGCCGTTGATGTCCCAGCGCTGCAGCCCCGAGTTGCGCACGCCGAACCAGACCACGTCGCGACGTTCGAACCCCACGGCCCAGATCTCGTTGCCGCCCAGGCGCGAGGGCTCGAGGTGCAGCCACGCGGCGGGATGGCGCCAGTTGGCGGGGTCGAACAGGACATCCACGCCGATCTCGCCGTCGCCGGCGTCGGTGCAGAAGAAGACCGCGCCGTCGGGGTGCACGGCGATGTTCACGATGAAACGACCGCGCATGCCGGAGTTGTTCCGCGTGATGAGGTCCCACGACTCCGCGCCGCCGGGCGCCGCCGCCGGCCGCAGACGGATGGCCCCGGTGACGAACTGGTTGAACCAGAGATCGTCGCCCGCGCGGGCCATCGCCAAAAGGCCGCCACCCCAGTTGAACAGCCCGCTGGAGTCGTTCGCGACCGTGGCCAGCTGCGTGATGTTGTACCAGGATCCATCGAGGTAGCCGGCCAGACCGTCGCCTTCGCGATCGCCGACCCAGGCGCGGCCGCGGCTGTCGATCGCGACGCCGTCGAAGCCGCCGGCGACGCCGATCACGTTCGTGTCCAGGATCTCATGCGTCGCGGTCTCGTCGCCGACCGGCAGCAGGAACGCCCGTGAGGCCAGCAGGCCCTGGGGCACGCCGCCGGTGAGCCGCATGCGCCCCGCCGTCCAGGCCGCGCCGTCGGCGGCCACGATGACGTCGGAGATGACCTCCTGGCCCTCGGGCGCAGGCGCCAGATCCTGGCGCGGCGCGCTCGTGCCCTGGATGCGGAACACCGATTCGAACGCCGACAACGCCCAGACCCGCGGGCCGTCGACGGCGAGGTCGCGGAAGACGGCGGTGCCGAAGACGCTCTCGAGCGTGCGCGTCTGGTCGTTCCAGCGTTTGACGCCCGACGCGGTGGCGGCCCAGATCGAGCCGTCCGGACCGATCTCGAGATCGTTGACCGCCTCGGCGATCGTGTCGGCGAAGGCGTAGCTGGTGAACGCGTTATCGGCGAAACGCGACAGGCCGCGCGGCGTGGCCACCAGCAAGAGGTTGTCGGCCGTCAGGGCGAGGTCGACGATGCGGTTGTCGATCATGCCTTCCTGGATGGTGTAGTAGGCCCCCGGCAGCCCGGCGTTGATCACGCCGATGCCGCTGCCGGCCGTGCCGTAGTACACGCGTTCCGTCGTGCCGATGACCTGCCCGGCCACCGCGGTCACGTCGAGCGAGGCCAGCAGGCTGGTGTGCAGGCGCATCGATTCGGCGGTCGTGCCGGGGTTGCTGATCGCCGTCAGGCCGCCGTCGGCGGTCGCGACCCAGAGCTTGCCGTCGATCGCCGCCAGATCGCGCACGAAGTGCCCGCCGAGGCCCTCGCGGCGGGTCAGGACACGGCGCGTCTGGCCCGTGGCGATGTCCCACTCCACCAGGCCGCCCTTCTGCAGGCCGGCGTAGACGCGGCCGTCGAGGTGCTCGGCCGCCACCACCCGGTGGCCGGTCAAGAGCGGCTGGAAGTCCGGCGTGCGTCCCGCCGCCGCGACGGCCAGCAGCATCGACACGGCGACGAGGCCGCCTCCCAGGATGCCGCGGGTACCTGTTGTCATGACGATTCGACCTCCTGGCCACTGCGGCGATCCGCTGCGTTCGCGACGCCCTCCGCGCCGGTCGGCAGACCACCTGGAATCGTGAAGAGCTGGACGAGCGCGCGCCAAGGCCCGCCCGCGTCGGCGGCCCCGGCAAGCGCCGGCCGGGCACCGGCGGCGTCGCGCAGCCAGCGGCCGGTATCGGCCGGGCCGACGGTCGGCGTGCCGGCCAGCGGCCGTCCGAACAGAGCAATCCTGCCACGCAACAGCGCCCGCAAGAGCGGGCGTTGCCACCACAAGGGCAACGCGCGGCCCGCGCGGTCGACGATCAGCGTCAGGTCTTCATGATCGCCGTTTACGCCCGCGGCGTCCACTGGTCGCTCGCGCGCCTCGCCCGTGTCCAGCCGACGCCGCAGGCGCCACCCCGTCGCCGCCGAGCCGAGCAGCAACGGCAACGCCACCGCCACTTCCAGCGGCCGCCAGGCCAGCCGGCGCAACGTGTGCCCATCATCGGGATCGAGGACCCCGCTCGCCGCGTCGCCGAAACCCTCGTGCCGCGCCCCGCTGGCCAGCAGCCAGGCCTCGTCGAGCACCCAGCGCAGGCGGATGCGCAAGCGGCGCAAACGGGTCACCACGCACATCAGTCCCGGCTGTGCCCCCGGGTGCTCCCAGAAGACGACCTGCGAGACTCGGAAGCGTTCGACCAGGTCGGGCAGGGCCTCGGGCGTTCCCAGCCAGGGCACCAGACCGCCGGCCATGGCGGGGTGCCCCGCGGCGGGCGCCGGATCGGCCGTCACGTAGCCGACGAGGTCGACGCCGTTGGCGCGCCGGTCCGCGCCGGCGGCGAGCCAGGCGCCGAGCGCCGCGACCGGGCCGGCCAGCAGCGTGCGCTCCAGCGCCAGGAAGCCCGCCTCGAGCCGGCGGCTGAGCCGCTCGATCAGGGCCGCGCCCCAGCCGGCGAGCCCGGCGTACAGCACCAGAAGCGTGACCAGCACCGCCCGGCTCACCACCTCCTCGCGCCCCAGGTACGACCCCGCCAACAGCAGCAGCGACACCAGCCCCATCTGCTTGCCATGCTCGAGCCACAGCCCGCCGGCCGGCGCGCGGTCGCGGCGGTATCGCCCCATCAGCATGAACGCCACGGTCACCAGGATCGCCGCCCAGCCCAGCCAGCCGCCGTACCAGGCGAGCGGCAGCAGGTCCTCGGGAAACAGCGGCTGCAGCAGCCGCCGCAGGCCGTAGGCTCCCAGCAAGGAGCCGGCGAGCAGGGCCATGTCCAGCAGCCAGTGCAGCCCCACCGCGAGCGGTCGCCGCCACTTCTTGGCGGCGTACACCACCAGGCTCCACTTCTCGTAGAACGAGATCATGCTGCCGAGGTGCAGCCAGAAGCTCCGCGTGAAGGCGCCGCGCGCGCTCGCGCGGCGGTGCCGGTGCACGAAGCGCGCGCCCGGATAGTAGACGACCTCGAAGCCGGACTGCCACATGCGGAAGCACCAGTCGACGTCCTCGAAGTACAGGAAGAAGCGCTCGTCCATCGGACCGCAACGTTGCCGCGCTTCGCGCCGCACCAGCAGGCAGCCGCCGAGCACCCAGTCGACCGGCCGCACCGAACCGTGGTCGAAATCGCGCATCAGGTGGCGCGCCACGGTGCGGCTCGCGGGCAGCAGCTTGCCGAGCACCGTGCGCCGCAGCAGCAACGTCTTGAAGGTGTAGAAGCGCCGGCACGACTCCTGGACCGACCCATCCTCGTTCAGCAGCTGCGGTCCGATCAGGCCGGCGCGCGGGTGCGCGTCGGCGAACTCGAGCAAGGCGTCGAGCGCGCCCGGCAGCACGACGATGTCGGGGTTCAGGATCAGGTGGTAGTCGGCGGGCAAGGTGGCCATACCCTGGTTGCAGCCACGGCTGTAGCCGCGGTTGTCCGTGTTGCGCAGCCAGCGCGCCTGCGGGTAGGCGGCCTGCACCTCGTCGAGGCCGGGCGCGGTGCTGGCGTTGTCGACCACGACGACCTCGTGCGGGCACGACGCCGCCTCGGACGCGAGCGAGGCGAGGCACCGCGCCAGGTCGCCCGGCGTGTTGTAGTGGACGATGACGATGCCCAGCCGCAGCGACAAGCGTTGCCTCTAGGGAATGCGCTTCAGGCGCAGGTACCAGACCATCCAGGCGGCTTCCCAGATGATGCGCCGCGACATCTTGCTGACCCCCACCTGGCGGTCGACGAACATGATCGGAATCTCGCGAATCCGGAAGCCGCGCTTCCACACGTGGTAGTTGACCTCGATCTGGAAGCTGTAGCCGTCGCTGGTGATCTTGTCGAGCGGCAGCGACTCGAGGACCTCGCGCCGGAAGCACTTGAAGCCGCCCGTGCAGTCCTTCACCGGCAGGCCCGTGATCAATTGCGCGTAGTGGTTGGCGCCCACCGAGAGGATCAGCCGGCTGAGCGGCCAGTTCACCACGGTGATCCCGTGCAGGTAACGGCTGCCGACGACCAGGTCGCAGACCGCGATCTCGCGCAGGAACTGCGGCAAGGCGGCGGGGTCGTGGCTGAAGTCGGCGTCCATCTCGAAGATGGCGTCGTGGTCGGTGTGTTCGAGCACGTGCTTGAACCCCGCGCGGTACGCCGGGCCCAGCCCCTGCTTGCGTTCGCGCGACAGCAGCGTGACGCGGCCGCCGAAGTCGGGCAGCGACCTGACGATCGCGGCCGTGCCGTCGGGCGAGTTGTCGTCGACCACGAGCACCGACAGGCGCGGGTCCTGCGCCAGGATCTGCGGCACCAGGCGGCCGATGTTCTCGGCCTCGTTGTAGGTCGGGATCACCACCACCGGCCGCTCGACCCTTGCACGATCCCGCTGCTTGGCTGGCATCTCAGTCACCGGTCGCCTCGCCCCCGCCAGTTGTGACCACGCCCCGCCAGCGCCCGCGCGCCCAGGCCGCCGCCAACAGGACCAGCACCGCCAGAACCCCGGCCGCGGCCAGGGCCAGACCTCGCGCGAGCGCGGGGTCGTGATACTCGAACCTGAGCTCGTGCCGTCCCGCCGGCACCGCCACCGCGCGCAGCATGAGGTCGGCGCGCAGCAACGCGGCCGGCTGGCCGTCGATGGTCGCCTGCCAGCCGGGCGCCCAGACGTCCGCTAGCAAGAGCAGGACCGGTCGCGGCGCCGTCACCGCCAGGACCACCTCGTTCAGGCCGTCGCGCACGAATTCGGGCGCGGGAAGCGGTTGCGGCCCCGTTTCCGGCAGCGGCGCCGGCGGCTGCAGGAGCACGACACCGGCAGCGGGGTCGTGCCTCCCTTCGGCGATGGCGTCCAGGAACGGCTCCAGGGCGTCCCCTGCGGGCAACGCCGACACCGGCCGCCAGGCGTCGACGAGCCGGGCACGCGGCAGCGGGTCGCGCACTCGATACACGACCATGCCGCCGGCCTGTTCGCCCTCCGGCAGCAGATCCAGCCCGTGATCGGCCAGCAGCCCCAGCAACTCGGGCGACAGTCGGCCCGGATAGGTGACCGCAGCCGCCCCGAGCCAGCGCGCCACATGGCCCGCCGGCACGCGTCCGTACAGGCGCTGCCGGACCGCCTCGCCAACCGCGGGCTTGGCCGGGTGGTAGCCGCCGAGCGAGCGGATGCCGGCGGTCATGTAGTCGTTGGCGCCGCCATCGGCGCCCAGCGGCAGCACGCGGCCGTGGCCGACGGCGTCTCGTAAGGCCGAGGCCAGCCCGGGATCGACCGCCGCGGCGTCGGCCCCGCGCCACGGCTGCACCAGACCGCCGGCGGGCGCCAGGCGGCCACCGCCATCGGGCAGGCGCACGACCTCGAAGAGCGCGCGCTGGGGATGCGTGACCAGCTTGACCACGCCCCACTGGTCCACCGCCACCAGCACCAGCAGCACCGGCACCAGCCAGGCCACGCGGAAACCGGGCCGGCGCGCGGCCAGCAGCCCGGCGCCGCCGGCCGCCAGCAGCAGGAGACCGCCGCGGATCAGGAAGGCCCGGTGCAACGTCCAGGCCTCGGCGAGGATCACCGGCGGCGCCTGCTTGCCGCCACGCGCGGCGACGCCCACCAGCCACTCCCGATGCGCAGCTTCGCCCAGGCCGGTGGCGCCGAGCACGACCATCAGGCCACCCAGGCCCAGCAGCGCAAACGCCCCCCGGCGCAGCCACCGGGTGCGGTCGGCCGCGGGGTCGGCCAGCGCCGCCGAGCCCAGCGCGGCCAGCAACGCCAGCAGCAGCACCACCAGCACCATGATCATCGACGGCACGCGGAACTTGTCGAAGTATGGCAGCAGTTCATACGCGAGCTGGTAGAGCCCGGGGCTGAACCGACCCATCGCCACCAGCACGACCAGCAACGACGCCGCCCCGCACGCCCACACCAGGCTGCGCTGCGGCCGCGCCAGCCAGGCCGCGACCGCCAGCAGCGGCACCAGCAGGCCGAGGTACACCGGGTTGTCGGTGAACGGCATGCGGCCCAGGTAGGTCGCCTTGCCGAATCCGGCCACTGCGGGCAAGAAGACGGCGGCGAGGTCTTCGGGCGCCAGGCTCCAGGCCGTGGCGTAGTCGAAGGGCGTGCCCTGACCGCCGGCCGCCCCGCCGGCGCCGCGGGTCGACAGGTCCGCGTAAGCGTGCACCGGCACCAGCAGCGCCGCGCCGATCGCCATGCCGATCGCCAGGCTCGCAACCACGAGGCCGGCCCGTCGCAGCCTCGTCGGCAACCCCGGCCGCGGCAGCGGCGAGGTCGTGCCAACCGGGGCCGCCCCCGCGGGCAACGGCCAGACGAGGTGCCAGACCGTCAAGAAGCCGAGGATCAGCAGCGTGTAGTAGCTGGCCTGCACGTGCCCGCGCAGCAACTGCAGGCCGAGCAGCAGGCCCGCCAGCGCGACCGGCCGCAGGCCCCCCGAGACGAGCACCGTCCAGACCAGCCCCACGAGCCAGGGCAGGTACATCTCGGCGCCGAGCTTGGTGCCGTGCCCGTGCACCGCCCAGGCCACCAGCCGCGCGGACCAGAGCCAGACCACGACCCCGAGGCATCGCGAGGCCCAGGGCAAGCGCCAGCGCCCCAGCAGCCACCACATGCCCAGGCCGCCGAAGAACAGGTGCCCGATGAGCCAGGTCAGCGGCGGCAACCCCAGCCGGTGCAGCCACTCGAAGACCACGGTCGGCGGGTAGACGCCGAGCGTGTACGCCAGCGACCCGAATGTCGGCATGCCGCCGAAGATGTAGGGGTTCCACAACGGGTACCGACCCTGCGCCCGCTCGGCATCGCCCACCTGGCGGAACGCGTCGGCGGCGATGGTGTCGGCCCCGAGGTAGGTGCGGCCTTGCAGGATGGGTTCCGGATAGAGCAAGAGCAACAGGAGCAGCACCCAGAGCGGGCCCAGCCAGGGACGTTGCTCGAGGGCCGTCGGCCACAGGCGCCGCGGGGCGTCGGGTGGGGGGGCGGCGGGGGGGCGGGGCTGGCTACGCCTGGCCAATCTCGGTACTCCTAGCCCCAGGTTGTGCCCCGGAGAATGTTGCTTTTCGCCGCAAGTATCATCAACTACGACACTTGACCAGAAAACGGCCACGGCCCCGGCAACCCTCGGCGGCTCGGCGACTTGGCCGGCCGCAGCAACAATCTCCGGGGCACGACCAAGGGTAACCGCTGGCGAGGATGGTGTCTACCACGGCCCCGCCTCCCCCCCCCGACGCCCCCGCCACTCGTCCAGCGCTCCCTGCCACAGTGACAGCGCCGTGGCCAGACGACCATGCCACAGGTGCCAGGCCGCGTGCCCGGCGAAATACCCGGCCTGGCAAGCCAAGAGCAGCGGCCAGCGGCGGGCCGGCCAGTGGCGGCGCAGCAGGCGCACGTGGCTGCGGCTGCGCAGGTACACCTTCTGGGGGCTGGCCACGCCCAGGGTCATGCTCACCTTGTGCAGGATGACCGACCGCGGCACGTGCAGCACCTCGCCGCCGGCTTCGCGCACGCGCAGGCAGTAGTCGGCGTCCTCGCCGTAGAAGTAGTAGGCGGTATCGAGCAGGCCGCAGGTCTGCAACGCTTGCCGACCCAGCAGCAGCGCGCAGCCGGTGCCGTACTCCACGAAGTCCGGCTCGATGGGCAGCTTGCCGGCGAGCTGGCGGATGCCCCGATGGCGCACCCAGCCACTGCGCGCGCCCACGAGGCCACCGTCGTACCATACGCGCGAGGGGTCGTTCGCGTAGACGATGCGCGGCGTGGCCACCCAGGCGCGCGGCTCGTCCCGCAGCGCGCAGGTCAGCCGTTCGAGGCTGCCGGCCGGCACGAGCGTGTCGTTGTTCAGCAGCAGGACCTGCGGCTGCGGCCAGCCCTCGGCGCGAAGCTGCGCGAGCGCGAGGTTGTTGCCGCCGGCCCAGCGCAGGTTGCTCGAGGCGCGCAGGATCTCGACCGCGGCGAAGCGCTTCTGCACGTAGGCGACCGAGGTGTCGGTCGACGCGTTGTCGACCATGATCACGCGCAGGTCCGGGTAGCCGCTGTCGCGCAGCGAGGCCAGGCAGTCCTCGAGCACCTCGCGGCCGTTCCAGTTCACGACGACCACGCAGAGCCCGGGCGGCGGCGCGCCGCGAGCAGCGTCAGAGTCGTTCGGCGACACGGTAGTTCGCCTCGGGGCGGCGGTTGCTGATCATCAGCTCGGCGATCAGGCCGAGGCTGATGAACTGCACCGCCATGATGATCAGCACGAGCGCGGCGATCAGGATCGGGCGCACGCGGATCGCGCCGCCCAGCAGCCACCAGCCGAGGAAGTACAGCGAGATGAGCCCGCCCACACCCCCGAAGAGCGCGCCCACGCGGCCGAAGAAGTGCAGCGGCGAGCTGCCGCGCGCGTGCAGGAAGTAGACCGTCAGCAGGTCGAAGAAGCCGTTCAGGAAGCGGCTCCAGCCGTACTTGGTCTGGCCGTACTTGCGGCGGTGGTGGCGCACGGGCTGCTCGGTGACGCGGAAGCCGTCGAGGTGCGCGAGCGCCGGCACGTAGCGGTGCATCTCGCCGTAGAGCCGCAACCTCCGGGTGACCTCGTGCCGGTAGGCCTTCAGGCCGCAGTTGAAGTCGTGCAGCGAGAGGCCGCACATGCGGCCGGTGGCCCAGTTGAAGACCTTGCTCGAGTTGTTCTTCAACCAGGAGTCCTTGCGGTCCTGCTTCCAGCCCGAGACCAGGTCGAAGCCCTCGTCGAGGCGCGCGAGCAGGACGGGGATCTCGGCGGGGTCGTCCTGCAGGTCGGCGTCCATGGTCACGACGCGCCGGCCGCGGGCGATGTCGAACCCGGCGGCGAGGGCCGCCGCCTTGCCGTAGTTGCGCGCCAGGCGCACGCCGCGCACGCGCGGGTCGGCGTCCTGCAGGGCGCGCACCGTGGTCCAGGTGGCGTCGGTCGACCCGTCGTCGACGATGACCAGTTCCCAGCCCGCGCCCCGGGCCTCGAGCACGCCGCGGACCTGGTCGGCCAGTTCGGGCAGCGACTCGGCCTCGTTCCAGGCGGGCACGACCACGCTGACGTCCAGGTCGGGTTCCGGGCGCGGCGTCGGGTGTTCGGGCGCGTGCCGGTCAGCGTGCATCGCGGCTCCTTCGCGCGACGGTCCAGGCCACCGCCTGGGCCAGCCCTTCCTCGAGGCCCCACGTGGGGCGCCAGCCGAGCCGGGCCTCGGCGCGGCTGCAATCGGCGCCGGTGTGGCGCACGTCGCCGAGCGCGGTGGCCGCGTGCTTCAGGCGCGGCTGCAGGCCGGGCGCCGCCTCGGCGAGCAGCGCCACCAGACGCGTCAGCGCGTGCTGCAGCGAGACCCGCGACCCGCCCCCGATGTTGACGACCTCGCTGACTGCGGGCGCGGCGACCGCCAGCAGGTTGGCGCGCACCGCGTCGGCCACGAAGGTGAAGTCGCGCGTCTGCGTGCCGTCGCCGTAGACCGTGAACTCGCGGCCATCGAGCGCCGCCTCCAGGAACTTGCGGAACGCCATGTCCGGTCGCTGGCGGGGGCCGTAGACCGTGAAGTAACGCAGGCTGGTGGTCGGCACGGCGAAGCTCTCGCCGTACAGCACGCAGAGTTGCTCGGCGGCGAGCTTGGTCACGCCGTAGGGCGACCGCGGCTGCGGCAGGTCGGTCTCGGTGACCGGGTAGCGCGGCTGGTCGCCGTACACCGAGCTGCTGCTGCTGTACACCACCCGCGCCAGATCGCGCGCGACCTGCGGCTGGCGGCAGGCCTCGAGCAGGCGCTGCGTGGCGAGCACGTTCCAGTCCAGGTAATTGGTGAACTCGGCGCCCCAGCTCGCCCGCACGCCGGCCTGCGCCGCCAGGTGGAAGCACGCCCGCGCGCCGCCGAGTAGCTCGGCGAGGTCGAGGTCGTTGAGATCGGAGGCCACGAAGGTAAATCGCGGGTCGGCGAGGCTCGCGGCCAGGTTGTCCCGCTTCTGGGCGGGGTCGTAATAATCGGTGAGGCTGTCGATGCCCGTCACGCGGCAGCCGAGGGCGAGCAACGCCTCGGTCAGGTGGCTGCCGACAAAACCGGCGCAGCCGGTCACCACGACGCGGGCATTGGCGGCGAGCACGTCGCCGACGGCCGCCGGCAGGTTGCCGCGCAACCCGCTCCAGTCCAGGCCGCGGTTCATCGTCCCTCCGGCTGCTGGCCCTGTTCGCGCAGCAAGCTGTCGAGGCGTTCGCGTTCCTGGCGCTGGGCGTTGTCGCGTAGCTGTTGCAGCAGGAAGCGCAGGCCGGGATCGTCGGCGCCGTTCGCCTCGCGCCAGCGGTCGACGACCTGGGCCGCCTGCCCCACCTCGCCCGTGCCCTCATAGAGGCGGAAGAGCAGCTCGTAGCCGTAGAGCCAGTCCGGCATGGCGGCGATGCGGCGCTCCAGCCAGCCGCGGGCCTCGCCGACCATGTCCAGGGTCATCAGCCCGCGCAGGGTCGAGAGGATCGCCGAGCGCTCCAGCTCTTCCGGCATGCGGCCGTGGATGCGCTCGAGGTAGGCGAACGCGTCGTCCGTGCGACCGCGCTCGAGCAGCAGGTACGGATAATAGCCGGCCGCCACCAGGCCGTTGTAGGGATCGAAGCGCATCGCCAGCTCGTAGCAGATCAGCGCGCGGTCGGTCAGGTAGTCGTACATCAGCGTGTCGGCGCTCGCGATGCCGCCGTCGGGCAGGCGGAGGTCTTCCGCCTGGGCGAGGAACGCGAAGCCGGCCCGCGCCACCGAGGCCGGGTAGTTGCCCAGCAGGTTGGCGGTGTTCGGGTCGCGGTAGACGTCGGTGCGGTTGTGGCCGACGAGGTCCAGGAGCGCCAGGTAGTCGACCTGAGGCGGCTGCCGCAGCTCGGCCAGGAAGGTCGTCACGGGCTGGTCGGCCGACACGCCGGCCATCGCGGCGAACGCCTGCTGGCGCGCCGCGGTGTCGCCGCTGGTCAAGGCGTCGAGGCGGTAGGCGCCGAATACGTTGGCGAGCAGCCGCTCGGGGTCGGTGCCCGGCAGGTCCTCCGGGTGCCGCGTCGTGGTGAGCCGGTAGGCCAGCCCCTCCATCAGCAGGAACGGGTAGTACCGCTCCATGTTCTCCTGCGGGATGGTGACCGCGAAGTAGATGGGCCGCGGCTGGGCCTTCTTCATGTTGGTGTCGATGATGTCCTTGACCACGTAGTCGCGCACGTAGACGTAGACGACCTCGCCGGTGTCGCGGTCGCGATACGCCACGGGCCTCAGCTCGTCGATCTCCTGGTCCGAGTACGACAGCGCCACCGGCTTCTCGAGCCGCTTGAGCTGCTTGACGTACCACGGCAGGTTGACGAGGGAGAGGTTGACGACCGTCACGTCGCGGCGGATGCGCTCGACCTCCTGCAGGTACCAGATCGGGAAGGTGTCGTTGTCGCCGTTGGTGAAGACGATCGCGTCGGGATCCAGGCCGGCCAGGATGTTGTAGGCGTTCTCGTGGGCGATCCGGTTCTCGCTGCGGTCGTGCCGGAACCACTTGTCGTGGGCGCCCGGCCCCAGCGCGCCGATCGCCGGCAACGCCGCCAGGATCACCAACGCGCCGGCCGCCACCCAGCTGAGGGCATCGACGCGCGCAGGAGCCGGCGGCGCCGCGATCGGCGCCGGCAGCGGCTGACGGCGGCGCTCCCCGTAGCAGAGGAACTGGCCGCCCCAGAGCATGGCGAACACGCCGACCACGAAGACCTCGTCCTGCGGCGCGGCGAACTGCAGCAGCAGCCAGGCGGCCACGACCACGCCGAACGCCAGCCCACCGCCGATCAGCAGCCGCGAAGCAAGCGGCCGCTCGGTCCACGCCGGCGGCGCGTCGCGCCCCGCCGGCCCGTCGGTCAGGCGTCCGATCCGCCGGCCCACCAGCAAGCCGACAAAAAGGCTGCCGAACAGGAACAGGCCCAGCCAGCGGTCCTGCACCGCCGCCGGCGTCAGCACCAGCAGCACCAGCGCGGCCGCGAACGCCGCGACGACGTGCAGGAACGCGCCGGAGGCGGAGAACGGTCGCGACGCGGGCGGCGGCAGCACCGCCTGCTCGAGGCGTCCGAGAGTGATGCCGAGCGGCCCGCTGGTCCAGCGCAGCAGCGCGGTGGTGCCCAGGCCGATGAAGACCGTGGCGTACATGAACGCGGCGAAGTAGAAGTAATCGCGCTCACGCACCTCGTTGGCCGTGAAGTTCAGGTAGAGCGTCAGCCCCTCGGCGTTGATCAAGTAGCAGACCAGCAGGAAGACGGCCAGCAGGGTGACCCGCCTGAGGGCGTGGAAGGCGCCCAGCGCCGCCAGCAGCAGCGGCCCGACCAGCACCGAGAGGCGGTCCAGACCCGGGCTCGGGTGCGGCAGGAACGAGAACTGCCGCAGCAGGAAGTCGTAGTAGTACTGGAACTGGAACGTCAGCGGCGCCTGGCGCACCAGCGGGTTGATCGGCGGGTACTGCTCGCGGCGCAGCACCGACATCAGCGTGTCGAAGTCCTTCGGCACGGTCTGATTGATCGCCGGCTCGGGCACCGCGCCGGCGCGGATCATGAGCACCGCGTGCACCGACAGGCCGATCACGAAGAGCGCGAATCCGACCAGCGCGAACGGCCGCAGGGACGGGCCCACGGCGCCGGACGGGCGCAGCCGCGGCCACAGCAGCCGCAGCACGCAGCCCGCGGCGAACAACGACGTCAAGAACGCGAGCACGCCCGTGTCGGTGATGAACGTGGTCGAGGCCAGGAACAGGGCCAGGCCCGCGCTGACCAGCATGAGGTCCAGCAACGGCAGCTGGCGATCGGTGGACAGCCACACGAGCAGGAAAAACGCGGGGAAGACCAGGAGCGAGCCCAGGTGAAAGCCCACGCCCAGGCCGCAGAGGTACAGCAGCAAGAGCAGCAGCCAGTCGCTGCTGCGTTCGGTGCGGTGGTCGTACCAGACCAGCGCGATCCACGTCAGCAGCGCCATGGTGAAGGCGGCCAGGCCGTAGACCTCCGCCTCGATCGCGCTGACCCAGAACGTGTCCGAGAAGAGCAGGAACAGCGCGCCCACCACGCCGCCGACGCGCGCGAGCCACGGGCTGTCAGGATCGGCCCGACGCGCCACGCGCACGATGATCAGGTAGATGAGCATCACCGCCAGCGCGCTGAAGGTCGCCGACATGAAGTTGACGGCCCAGGCGCTGGTGAACGACGGCTGCGTGATGTCCGGCTGCCCGAAGAGCATCACGAAGAAGCGGCCGACCACCACGTACAGCGGCGTGCCCGGCTGGTGCGGCACGCCCATGATGTGGCTGACGGTGACGAACTCGCCGCAGTCCCAGTAATCGATCGTCGGGTTGAGGGTGGCGGCATAGACGCCGAGCGCGGCCACCACCAGGCCGATCGGCAGCCAGGTGTCCACCCGCAGGTACCACGCACGCGTCACGGCAACGCTCCTTGGCGCCAGGAGACCACGGCTCGGCGACCGGCGGCGCGCGGATCCGCTAAACGCCGATCTGTGAAGTACTTCAGCCCGTGAAGGTAACACAGCCCGCCGTGGGCGACAAGCACGCTCACCGCGGGGTCGAGACCGGTCGGGGCGCCGCGGCGCGGCCGCGCCACCAGAGCACGCCGCCGGCCAGGCTCAACAGCACCATGACCAGGAACGCCACCATCTCCATGGCGACCACGCCGTGCACCGGCAGGCCCGTGAACACCAGCAACGCGCTGGAGACCGTCTCGCGCAGACCGATGCCGTTGATCGTGACCGGCAGCGTGAGGCTCAGAGCAAGCAACGGGATCAGCACCACCAGCTGCAGGGCCTGGCTGCCGGAGGGGTCGAGCCGCAAGCCGAGGGCCACCAGCAGGTGCACGACCACGCGCAGCGTCTGCACGCCGACGCTGAACAGCACGATGCGGCCAAGCCAGCCGGGGCGTCCCCGGTAGACCTGGAACTCGGCGGTGATCGCCGCCGTGCGCGCCGCCAGCGCG
>CAZVWL010000024.1:0-20442 GCA_964630845.1 uncultured Fibrobacteraceae bacterium | reverse complement strand
AGCGCCTGGCCGAGCGCGCCGAGGACTACCGCGAGGGCACGGTGCCGCTCGGCGGCCTAGTGCTCACCGGTGCCGCCGACGTGCAGAAGACCGGGATCTACTACGAGGTCGTGGCCTGGGGCGAGGGGCTGACGAGTTGGGTGGTCGAGGCCGGTTTCCTGGCCGGCAACCCCGCCGACGAGGCCGATCCGGTGTGGCGCAAACTCGACGAGGTCCAGTCGCGGCGCTGGCCCGATGCCTACGGCAACATGCGCGAGCTCGACGCCTTCGCCGTCGACTCGGGCTACCAGGCCAACGCCGTCTACAACTGGGTGCGCGGCAAGCCCAAGGCGCTGGCCATCAAGGGCCAACCGGGCTGGTATCACCCGCCGATCGGCGTGCCGACCAGGCAGGACATCACCCGCCACGGCAAGAAGCGCCGCCGCGGCGCGATGCTATGGCCGATCGGCACCTGGCCGTTGAAGTCGGCGCTCTACGCCAATCTGCGAAAGGTGGGCCGCCGCGGCGGCGCCGAGCAGGACCCGCCGGGCTACTGCCATTTCGGGGACTGGCTGCCGCAGGCCTACTACCAGCAGCTGACGGCCGAATACCTGGCCGAGCGCGAATCGAAGGGCCGCATCGTCCGCGAATGGATGCGGGCGGGCGACAACCACTGGCACGACACGCGGATCTACAACATGGCGATGGCCGAGCATCTGGGGTTGTCGCGCCCCGGCTTCGACTGGGCGGCGCTGGCCGCGGTGCGCAACGTCCCGGCCAACGCGCCGCCGCCCGACCTGGTCGACCGCATGCGCCGCGTCGCTCCGCCGCCCGCCAGCGCGGCGCCGGTGGCCGCCGATCCGGCAAAGAGCAGGGAATCCATCTCCAGGCTGCTGGCCTGAAGGAGCACCGATGTCCGATCAAGCCACGCTCGAGACCCGCCTCGCCGAGGCGGAAACGGCCCTGCACGCGCTGACCACCGGTGCGCGCACGGCGTCCGTCTCGGTCGAGGGGCGGACCGTGACCTATGCCCGCACCGAGATCGATGCGCTGCGCAGCTATGTCCAGGACCTGCGCGCCCGGATCGCCGTTCTCAAGGGCGAACGCGGCCGCCGCGCCATGGGAGTCCGGTTCTGATGGCCGCCGTCTCCAAGCTGATCGTGAACGCCGACGGGCGCCCGATGCCGCGGGCCCAGACGTCCTATGCGCATGCCGCGGCCGACCGGCTCAGCCAGGAGCTGGCCAGCTGGAACCCGCCGCTGCGCTCGGCCGATTCGGCGTGGCTGCCAGAGCGCGACACGGTGGCGGCGCGCGTCCAGGACCTGGCGCGCAACAACGGCTGGGCGTCGGGCGCGATGCAGCGCTTCGTCGACCAGGCGATCGGCGCAAATTTCCGGCTGTCCTATCGACCCGACTATCTGGCGCTGGGTCTCGACGCCGACTGGGCGCGCGACTTCCGCCGCTCCGTCGAGGCGCGCTTCCGCCAGTTCGCCGAGGACCCGCGCTGCTATTGCGACGCCGCCGAGCGCCAGCCGCTGTCGGGCCTGCTTGGCCTCGCCTTCCGCCAGCGCCTGGTCGACGGGGAGGCGCTGGCCGTGGCCCACTGGTTCCGGCGGCCCGACACGCCCTGGGCGACGGCCATCCAGATGGTCGATCCCGACCGCCTGTCGACGCCGGCGGGGCGCATCGAGAACGAGCGCCTGCGCGGCGGCGTTGAGCTCGACCCCTGGGGCGCGCCGCGCGCCTATCACATCCGCGCCGCCCATCCCGGCGACGCCTACGACCTGTCGGGGCGGGCGTTCCGCTGGCTGCGCATCCCGCGTAAGACGCCGCACGGCCGGGTGCGGGTGGTGCACTTCTTCGAGCCGGAGCGGGCCGGGCAGACGCGGGGGAAATCGCTGCTGACGCCGGTGATCGAGCGGCTGCAGATGGAGCACCGCTATTCGCGGATCGAGCTGCAGGCGGCGCTGGTCAACGCCGTGTTCGCCGCCTTCATCGAGAGCCCGATGGACCACACGCTGCTCGAGGAGGCGCTGGACACCGGGGTCTCGGCCTACCAGAAGCAGCGCGCCGATTTCCACGAGGACCGCCGCCTGACGCTCGACGGCGTGCGCATCCCGACGCTGTTCCCCGGCGAGAAGTTCAATTTCTCGACGGCGGCGCGTCCGCACGCCGCCTTCGGCGACTTCGAGCGTGCCGTGCTGCGCTACATCGCCGCGGCCATCGGCCAGTCCTACGAGCAACTCGCCCAGGACTGGTCGCAGACCAACTACTCGTCGGCCCGCGCCGCCCTGCTCGAATCTTGGAAATTCCTCACCGCGCGGCGCGACGCCTTCGCCGGCGGCTTCGCCCGCCAGATCTTCGCGCTGTGGCTGGAGGAGGAATTCGACAGCGGCGCCCTCGATCTGCCCGACGGTGCGCCCGGCTTCTGGGAGGCGTTCCCCGCCTGGACCCGCTGCCGCTGGATCGGCCCCGGCCGCGGCTGGGTCGATCCGACGAAAGAGGCGCAGGCCGGCCTCATGCGCATGGACGCGCTGGTCTCGACGCTCGAGGACGAGGCGGCCGAGCAGGGCAAGGACTGGGAGGAGATCCTCGAGCAGGCCGCCCACGAGCGGGCCCGCAAGGCATCGCTCGGCCTGCCCGAGACGACCTGGACGCAGGTCGAGGAAACCGCTGCGTCCGATCCCGACGCCGCCGACCGCGAGGAACGCCGCCAAGCCGACGACGGCGCCGACGCGCTGGCCCGCACCGTCACACGCTACGAGCGGCGGATGGCGGCCCTTCGCGCCCGCAACGCCTGACAAGGGGGAAAAACATGCCCTTCAATTACGAACGGCTGCTGTCGCGGCTGCTGAACCGGCCGCTGCTGGTCACGCCGCAGCGCGCCCAGAGCCTGCTCGGCGTGCTGGCGCCGCGCGCCGGCCTCAAGGGGCAGCTGGTGCGCGCCGACGAGGGCGACGGCCAGGCCCCGGTCATGCTCGCCGATCTCGACGCCGGCCGCTTCGACCGCGACGGCCACGAGCACAAGGTGTTCGACGAGGTCGAGGGCGTCGCCGTCATCCCGGTGGTCGGGACGCTGGTGGCGAAGCTGGGGTCGCTCGACCCCTGGTGTGGGATGACCGGCTATGACGGGCTGCTCGTCAAGCTGCGCGAGGCGGCCGCCGACCCGGCCGTGCGCGGCATTCTGCTCGACGTCGAGAGCCCCGGGGGCGAGGTGCATTCGAGCCTCGAGGAGCTGGCCCTGGCGATCCACAGCGCCCGCGCCGCCAAGCCGGTCTGGGCGGTGATGAGTGATTACGGCTATTCCGCCGCCTATTGGCTGGCCTCGCAGGCCGACCGCGTCGTCCTGCCGCCGACCGGCGGCGCCGGCTCGGTGGGCGTCGTGTGCCTGCACGCCGACGTCTCGCGCATGCTCGACGAGGCCGGGATCACCGTGACGCTGATCCACGCCGGCGCCCACAAGGTCGACGGCAATCCCTATCAGCCGCTGCCCGAGGCGGTGCGCGACGAGATCGCCGCCGAGTGCGAGGCGATCCGAACCCGTTTCGCCGCCGAGGTGAGCCGGGGCCGGGGGCTCGATCCCGCCCTCGTCACCGCCACCGAGGCGCGCTGCTACATGGGCCAGGCCGCCGTCGCGGCCGGTCTGGCCGACCAGGTGATGACCCCCGAGGAGGCGTTCTTGGCCTTCCTCGACGAGCTTTCCGGGCCCGATGCCCGGA
This sequence comes from uncultured Fibrobacteraceae bacterium, assembly GCA_964630845.1. Taxonomy (GTDB): domain Bacteria; phylum Krumholzibacteriota; class Krumholzibacteriia; order LZORAL124-64-63; family LZORAL124-64-63; genus Glo-17. The sequence goes on along the minus strand of CAZVWL010000024.1, from coordinate 16,744 downwards.
CGGGCGCGGACGCCGCCGCGCAAACCGCGAACGCCAGGGAGACTGCTGATATGGCACCGCGATCGCAGGCGGCCACGATGGCCGCCCACGCCGCCAACGCGCGCCGCCGCGCCGAGGAGGAAGAGGAAGACGAGAAGAAGGGCCGGGCCGAGGACGTGCCGCCCGAGGACGAGGAGGAGAAGGCCGAGGACGAGAAGAAGAAAGAGAAGGAGGAGAAGAAGGCCGTCGCCTCCGACCGCGCCCGCATCAAGGCCATTATCGACGCGCCCGCCGCCAGGGGCCGCGAGGCCTTGGCCCGGCATCTGGCGCTCGATACCGACATGACGGCCGAGCAGGCCGCCAAGGCGCTCGCCGCCGCGCCCAAGGCCTCCGGCCTGGCCGAGGCGATGGGCAAGATCGGCAACGAGGAACTGGGCATCGGCGGCACGCCGGCGTCTGCCGCCGACGGCTGGGCCGCCTCGCGCGCCCGCGTCTTCGGCGCCAACAGCTAAGGGGAGAACCACTCTAATGGGCAAGCTTACCGAAACCGGCCACGCCGGCGGGTTCATGGTGTCCGAGGCCGCCGGCACCCGCTCGCGCGAAGCCGTTACCATCCTGTCCGGGCAGAACCTGCGGGCCGCCGCCGTGCTGGGCGTGGTGCTGATCGGCGCCGCGGCCTCGGCGGCCGACGCCGGCAACACCGGCGACGGTGTCATGGGGGCGGTCACCGTCGGCGCCTCCGCGCAGGCCGGCGTCTACGTCCTCACCATCACCAAGGCGACCGCCAATGCCGGCGACTTCCAGGTCGTCGACCCGCAGGGCGACGTCGTCGGCGTCGGCACCGTGGGCGTCGAGTTCGCCGGCGGCGGGCTGACCTTCACCCTGGCCGACGGCGCCGCCGACTTCATCGTCGGCGACACCTTCACCATCACCGTGGCCGCCGGGTCGGGCAAGTACAAGGAGTGGAACCCGGCCAACACCGACGGCTCGCAGACCGCCTGCGCGGTGCTGTGGGACGACGTCGACGCCAGCGGCGGCGACCTCGCCGGCGTGGCGGTCGTCCGCGACGCCGAGGTCAACGCGGCCGAGTTGGTCTGGCTCGACGGCGCCACCGACGACAACAAGACGGCCGGCAAGCAGCAGCTCGCCGCCGTCGGCATCATCGCGCGCTAAGGGAGGGCGTCATGGCCGGTATCGACATCTTCAACAGCAACGCTTTCTCGACCTTCGAGCTCACCTCGGCGGTCGAGAGCGTGCCCTTCGCGCCCAATTTCCTGGGCTCGATCCCCAACCTCTTCGTGCCCCGCCCGGTGCGCACCGAGACCGTCGCGGTCGAGTCGCGCTCCGGCGTGCTCTCGGTCATCCAGACCAGCGAGCGCGGCGCGCCGCTCACCCAGCGCGCCACCGAGAAGCGCGAGATCCGCGACTTCCGTACGGTGCGCATCGCCAAGGGCGACCGCGTCACCGCGTCCGAGATCCAGAACATCCGCGCCTTCGGCAGCATGTCCGAGTTGATGCAGGTGCAGGACGAGATCACCCGGCGCATGGGCGGGCCGACCGGACTCCGGGCCGAGGTCGAGCTGACCTGGGAGCACCACCGCCTGGGCGCCGTGCAGGGCATCGTCTACGACGCCGACGGCGTGTCGGTCATCCGCAACTGGTTCACCGAGTGGGGAATCGCGCAGGACGCCGAGATCGATTTCGACCTCGACAACGCCAACCCCGCCTCCGGGGCGGTGCGCAAGAAGTGCAACCAGGTCGTGCGGCAAACGCTGGCCGGCCTGGGCATGGGCTCGGTGATGCCCGAAAACGTCCAGATCATCGGCCTGGCCGGCGACGGGTTCTGGGACGACCTCACGGCGCACAAGGAGGTGCGCGAGACCTATCTCAACCAGCAGGCCGCCTCCGATCTGCGCCAGGGCAACGCCTGGGGCTCGTTCAACTATGGCGGCATCACCTGGAAGAACTACCGCTCCAGCGCCGATGGCACCGTCGGCATCAACACCGACAAGGCCAAGTTCTTTCCGGTCCTGCCCGGCATCTTCGAGGTCGGCCAGTCGCCGGGCGAGTCCTTCGACTGGGTGAACACCCCCGGCAAGCCGGTCTATTCGATGATCGTGCCGGACAAGGACCGCAACATGTTCGTCGACCTCGAGGTCTATTCCTACCCGCTGTTCATCTGCAAGCGGCCGAAGGCCCTGCAGCGGGCGCGGCGGACCTAGAGCCGCGAACGCCGTTCGCGCGTCACGGAAGGGGGGCGTTGGCCCCCTTTCCCCGTTTCACAGAGTGAGCCCAGATGTCCGATCCCTTCGCCCAGGCCGTCGCCGACCTGTTCGCCTCGGCGCTCGCCGTCGATGCCGACTACACGCCGGCCGGCGGCGAGGCGGTCGGCCTGCGCGCCATCGTCGCCGCGCCCGATGTCGAGGCGGGGATCCTGGGCGCGCGCGTCGCCAGCGACAGCGTGGTCGTCGAGGTGCCGGTCTCGGCCGTCGCCGCCCCGGCCGCCGGCGACACCATCGAGGTCCTGGGCGAGACCCGCGTCGTCCAGGGCAGCCCGCGGCGCGACGCGCTGCGCCTGGTCTGGACGCTCGACACCCGGCCGCAAGGGGACTGAGGCCATGCGCATCGACGCCGCCATTTCCGGCGACCTGCGCCAGGTCGTCGCCGCCGAGCTCGCCGCCGCCGAACGCGCCGTCACGGCGGGCGTGCGCGAGACCGGCGAATGGGCCCGCACCCGCTTGCGCGAGCAGGGGCGGGCGGCCAACCTGCGCAATCTGGCCCGGGCCTGGAAGGTCAAGTTCTATCCGACGTCCCGGCCGTCGCTGGACGCCGCCGCCCTGGTCTATGTGTCGGGGCGCCGTGCCGCCAAGGCGATGTACGCCTATGAGAAGGGCGCCACCATCCGGGCCGCCGGTGGGCGCTTCCTCGCCATCCCGACCGGCTTCAACCGCAAGCGCGGCCGGCGCCGCGGCGAGCCGCGCGTCACCCCGGCCGAGATGGTCAAGAGCCGCATGGCCTTCATCCTGCCCGGCGCCGGCGGCACCAAGGTGTGGTGCCTGCGCGTGACCCGGGCGCAGCGGCTGCACCACGGACAGGTGCAGGACATCGCCGCCGCCGGCGGCCTGCACATCGTGGGCTCGATGCGCCGCAAGCGCACCGCGTCGGCGCTGGCCGCCGGCTTCGTGCCGATGTTCACGCTGGTGCCGCAGGTGCGCATCGCCAAGCGCATCGACGTCGCCGGCATCGCCGCCCGCGCCGCGGCGCGTCTGCCCGCCGCCATCGTCCGCCACTGGCAGGACCCGCGGCGATGACGGCCACCGAGACCGTGCTGCGGGCACTGCTGGCGCGCTTGCAAACTCTCGAGGGGGCGGCGGGGCCGAAGATCCTGCGCAACGCCGAGCGGCCCGAGCGCGTGCCGCATGGCGGCCTCGTCGTCCTTTGGGACGGCGATCCCGGCGAGCCCGACGAGGCGCTGGGCGGGGAGGGCCCGTTCTACGCCGCGCACGTCGCCGAGCTGTGGCTGGGCGTCCAGGCGGGCGACCCGTTCCAGCGCGAGACGCGGTTCGACGACCTGGTGGCTGCGGTGGCGGGCGCGCTCGACGCCGACCCCACCCTGGGCGGCGCCGTGTTCGGCATGACCTATTCGCGCCCGGCCCCGGAGGCCGAGGCCCTCGACGGCGCCGCCGACATCAAGGCCGGCATCGTCGACGTCACACTCGAGTATCAGACCGCCAGCCGCATGGGATGACGCGGCACCGCATCGACCATCCGTTCGACCGGGAGATCCTGAGATGAGCATCAAGAAGCGCGCCACCGGCGCCAATGTCCGCCTGCGCGGCGCTTTCGAATCGGTCTACGGCACCCGCCCCGCCGCCGGCTGGTACGCGCTGCGCGCCTACAGCATGGGGCTGTCGGAGGCGCAAGAGCTGCTCGACGAGCCGCTGCTGGGCGCCGGCCGCGACCCCCTGGCCCCGGCGCGCGGCGCCATCGACGTCGCCGGCCCCGTTGAGGTGCCGGTCGACCGCCGCCTGATCGGCCTGTGGCTGAAGGCGCTGCTGGGCGCGCCCACCACCGCCCAGGTCGGGGCGCGCGGCTATATCGAGTTCGGCGCGAACCCGGGCGCCGGCGACACGCTGACCCTGGGCGGCGCCACCTGGACCTTCGTCGCCGCCGGCCCGGCGGGCAACGAGACGCTGATCGGCGCCGACCTCGCCACCACGCTGGCGAGCCTGGTCGACGACCTCAACGCCAGCGCCGACGCCGACGTGTCGGACTGCACCTATTCGGCGCTGGGCGACCGCCTGGTGATCCAGCACGACACCGCCGACGCCACCGGCGACGCCTTCGCCATCGCCGGTTCGGGCGACGTCGTCAAGACCTCGGGCGCCACCCTGGCCGGCGGCGGCCTCTACCGCCACGTCTACACCAGCGGTCAGGCCGCGCTGCCGTCGCTGTCGCTGGAGACCGAGCACGCCGATCTCGAGGCCGGCAGCGAGCGGTTCTTCGTCGACTCGGGCGTCATGGTCGATTCGCTGGGCATCCAGCGCCAGCGCTCGGGCGCGGTGCGCGGCGCCGTCAACCTGATCGGCCAGAGCGAGACGCCGCTCACCGCCTCGGTGGCCGGTGCCCCGACGACGCTCGACGTCGATCTGTTCAGCCAGTTCCAGGGCACGCTGCTGGTCGACGCGCGGTCCGTCGCCAACGTCACGGCGGGCAACCTGGTCGTCGGCAACTCCCTCGACGTGGTGCCCGAACTGCGCGAGGACGGCTACATCGGCGGCGCCGATCCGGGCGCCACCGCGATCTCGCTGACGCTCACCTGCCGCTACTCCAACAACCAGCTGAAGACGGCGGCCGACGCGAAGCAGACCATCGACGTGCGCTACGGTTTCCGCGACGCGGCGTCGGGTGCCGAGTTGCTGTTCGAGCTGCACGAGGTGCACCTGCCCAAGCCGCGCCGCGAGATCCAGGGTCCCGGCGGCATCGAGGTCACCTACGAGGCGCGCGGCGCCCAGAAGGTGGCGCTGGAAAAGGCCCTCACCGTGACGCTGTGGAACGACGTCTCGTCCTATGCGTGACGGGTGGCCGGGAGCTGGGTGACATGATCCGCCTCAATCTGAAGAAGGACCCCTGGTGGCTCGAGCTGCCGGGTTATCGCGACCTGCGCCTGCTGGTGCGGCCGTTCACCCTGGCCTTGCGCGAGACGGCGGCCGCCAAGGCGCGGGCGCTGCTCGACGAGCTCAAGCGCCAGCGCGCCGACGTGCTGGCGTCGGGCGTGCCGGCGCACCATCTGCCCGACCTCGACGACCCGGCGGTGCGCGCCGGCTGGGCCGAGGCGCTCTACGTCAAGGCGCTGGCCACCGCCGCCATCGCCGACTGGCAGGGGGTCTATCAGGCCGACGGCGAGACGCCGGCCCGGCCGACCGAGGCGGCGATCGGCGAGCTGATGGACGTGGTGGGGTCCGAGTTCTTCGCCGCCTATATCGCCTCGGCCGTCGCGGGGCTCGCGGAAAAAAACGCATCCGGGCCCGCGCCCGATGGCACTGGGGCGGCGGGCCCGACTACTGCGCCGGGTGCCACGAGGACGGGGCGCCTTGCGCGCAAGGTCAGCCGGGGCAGGGGGGGTGCCTCTGTCCCTACGAAGAGCACCGCCCACTGAGCGAGGAGGGCTGGCAGGCCTGGGACGTCGCCACTCGCCTGGGCTTCCCGCTCGACCTGCCGGCCGCCCTGGCGCTGGGCCGGGCGCTCGGCTACGACGAAACGGCGCTGGCCGAACTGCTGCCCGCCGCCGAGGCCGGCATGGCCGCGGGGATGGCCGACCAGGCAAGCCACGAGTAAATGGAAACGGCCAGCCCCTCGCAGGGCTGGCCGCCTCATCCGGTCCCGCCTCGGTTGCGAAGCGGTCTGTCTCACGCGCGACGTAAGGCTATCACCGCGGCGCCCACCCAATCAAGGCGTCCATGCAGCTGAGACGAGGGAACTCTCCAGGCGTCAAGGCGGCTACATTTCGTGTCCGCAGAAGCGGCACACCAGGGCTGCGCGCTTGATCGCTTCGGCGCAGCGTGGGCAGGGGCGGGTATCGCTGGCGCTGGGCGTGTTCTCGCGCCCCGTCGCCGCCAGTGACCAGGCCAGGGCGCCGACCCAGCCTATGATCGTCCAGCCGAGGAAAAGGTTCACCGCCAGGATGCCCCATCCGGACGGATGCTTCCGCTCGCCGGCGAAGATGGTCGGCAGGAAATAGAGCGCGAACGCAATGAGCGTGCCCGCGGTGAAGAACAGGAAGCCTTCCACGTCCATCGCGATCGTCCCCTTGTACGTGCGGCTCAGGAAGTCTGCACGCAGCGGTAGGGGCAAGTCCAGAGGCCAGCATGACCGAATACAACGTCTCGATCCGCCTGAGCGTCCGCGACCAGCAGGTGTTCGAGCGCGCCATGAAGGGCATGGGCGCGCAGGGCGAGGCCGCGCTGAAGCGCATCCAGTCGGCGTCGCGCCCGGCTTCGGCGGGGTTGGCGGCGATCGACGAGGTGAGCCGTTCGGCGCAGGCCGGCATGAACCGTTTCGCCAGCCAGCTCGGGCCGGTCGGCGCCGGACTGTCGGCGATGGGCCCGGCCGGGCTGGCGGTGGCGGCCGGCATCGGCGCCGCGGTGGCGGGGCTCACGAAGGCGATCACGGTCTATGCCGACGCCGAACAGCGCATGATGCGCCTCGAGGGCGTGCTCAAGGCGACCGGCCATGCCGCCGGCGTCACCGCCACCGAGCTCGAGGATTTTGCCGAGCGGCTCGATCGCACCACGCTGACCAGCAAGGCCGCGGTTCTCGACGCCGCCTCGGCGCTCGCCACCTTCCGCACCATCTCGGGCGACGCCTTCACCCAGACCTTGAGCCTGGCCCAGGACATGGCGGCGGTGTTCGGCACCGATCTGCGCTCGGCCGCCGTCCAGTTGGGCAAGGCCCTCGAGGACCCCACTCAGGGCATCACCGCGTTGCGTCGGGTCGGCGTCAACTTCACCGCCGCGCAGCGCGAGATGATCGACGCGATGGTCGAGGCGGGCGACGTCGCCGGGGCGCAGCGGACGATCCTCGAGGGCGTCGAGCGCCAGCTGGGCGGCGCCGGCCAGGCCGAGGCGGGCGGCCTCAAGGGCGCCACCGACGCGCTGTCGCAGTCCTGGACGCTGCTGCTCGAGGAGTTCGGCAAGACGCCGGGAATCGTGCGCCTGGTCGAGGCACCGATCCTGGGCCTGAAGGCGACGCTGGACGATCTCCGCGGCTTGGCCGCCGCGCCCGACCTCGACCAACATCTTGCCGCCGCCGAGCGCCGCGCCGACGCCATCCGCGCCCGCATGGCCGAGGTGCAGGCGATGTCCCCGCGCGAGGTGCGCCTGGAGTTCGGCTCCGAGGCGGGCCGGCGCAAGGCGCTCGACGGCATGCGGGCCGATTACGAGGCGGCCTTCGCCGAGTATGGCCGGCTGCAGGAGGCGCTGCTCGAGCAGGTGGCGCGGGACAACGCCAAGCAGGCGGAAGCCGACGCCGGCGCCCGCGAGGCGCGCGCCGAAGAGACGCTGGCGGCGATCGCCGAGGCCGAAAAGCGCCAGGCCGCCGAGCGCCTGCGCCTCGCCACCGACACCGACGAGAAGATCGCAGCGGCGCGCCGGAAGGCGGCCGACGACATCGCCGGCTACGAGCGCCTGCGCGCCATGGAGGGCGCCGACGAGTCGCGCATCGAGGCCCTGATCGCGCAACGCCGCGACGTGCTGGCGCGCGAGGTCGAGGCCATCGAGCGCCCCGCCGCCGAGGTCCGGCGCCGCCAGATCCAGGCCGAGGAGCGCCGCGCCGAGGCCGCCCGCGAGGCCAGCGAAACGGTGGTCGCCGGGCTCAAGCGCGAGCTGGAGCTGCTGGACATCGCCGACGAGGCGGCGCGCGACAAGCAGCGCGCCGTCGACCAGGCGCTGTCCGGGCTCAAGGACCCGGCGCTCGCCGACGAGGCCGAGCGCCTGGCCGCCGCCCTGTGGGAGCAGCGCCGCGCCCAGGATGCCGCGACGGCCGCCCGCGCCGAGGGCAAGAGCGTCACCGATGCCATGCGCACCGCCGAGGAGCGCTACATCGCCGAGATCGAGCGGCTCGACGCGCTGCTCGCCAAGCAGTCCATAGACCGCGAGACGCGCGACCGCGCCGCCATCCGCGCGCAGGAGGAGCTGAAGCACCAGGGCAGCGACACCTACGCCGAGCTGATCCGCGCCGTCGAGGGCTGGGGCCGGCGCTCGGCGCGAGTCATGGCCGAGGCGACCGTGTCGGGCAAGATGCGCTTGGCCGATCTGGCCAGCTTCGCCCGCTCGGTGATGACCGAGGTCGTCGAGCAGCTTTACTACGAGCAGGTGACCAAGCCGGCGGCGGCGCTTGGCGGCAAGCTGCTGTCGGGCATCGGCGACAAGCTGGGCGGCTGGCTGATCGGCGGCGGCGGACCGACCAACGCCTCGGTGCTGAGCAGCTACGGCAATCTGTCCTATGGCGGACTGCCGCTGGTGCCGGCGCTGCACGCGGGCGGCATCGCCGGGCGGGACGCCAGCTTCCACCGCCGGGTGCCGGCCGCGGCGTTCGACGGCGCGCCGCGCCTGCACGGCGGCGGCCTGGCGCTGGGCCCGGACGAGATGGCGGCGATCCTCAGGCGCGGCGAGGAGGTGCTGACCGAGGCCGACCCGCGCCACCGCCGCAACCTGGGGCGCGACCCGGCGCCGCCGCAGGTCGTGGTGCAGCTCACCCAGCACAACGATTTCCGCGGCGTCGACGCCTCGAGCATGGTGCGGGTGCAGGCGATGCTCGAGGAGAACCGCCGCCAGACGGTGGCCGAGGTGTCGGCCCGCATCGAGAACGGCAACGCGCGGCTGGCCCGCGCCGTCGGCCGGAGGTAGCCCCCGGATGCCCGAGATCCTCACCTGGCCGTCCGGGCTGATCCGCCCGGGCGAGGCCGACTGGCCGACCCCCTGGACGAACACCCGCGTGTTCGCCAGCCCCAACAGCCGCGCCACCCAGACGACGCAGCTGGGCGGCCCGATCTGGCGGTGCCAGGTCACCTGGCCCGTCCTCAACGACGCCCGACGCCGCATGCTCGCCGCCTTCCTGTCGCAACTCGAGGGGCCGGCCGGCCGCTTCTACTTCGGCCCCTACAATGTCGGCCTATTCCGCCAGGGCAGCGCCGCCGGCGCCCCGGTGGTCGACGGCGCCGATCAGACCGGGCGCGAGCTCGCCACCGCCGGCTGGACCCCCGACGCCGAGCGCGTGCTGGCCCAGGGCGACTACATCGCCTGGGACGCGCCGAACGGCCGGCGCGCGCTGCACATGGTGCCGGCCGACGTCGACGCGGCGGCGGACGGCACGGCGACGGTGCCTCTCTCGCCGCCGATCCGCTGGAGCCCGGCCGCCGGTGCCCCGCTGATCGTCGATGCCCCGACCTGCATCATGCGCCTGGTCGACGACGAGCAGGGGCGGATGCCGCTGCGCCGCCCGCTGCTGGCACGCGCCGCGCTGGATCTGGTCGAGGCTGTGCCGGTATGACGACGCGCGCCATGACGGCCGGCGCCGAGGCGGCGTCCCAGGCCGAGGTCAACTATCTGGTCGTCTTCATCGAGCTCGATTTCGCCAGCGGCTTCGTGCGTCTCAACTCGACCGAGCGCGACATCGAGTGGTCCGGCAAGACCTGGACGGCCGGCGCCGGGCTCGGCCACATCGGGCCGATCGAGGAGTCGAGCGAGATGGAGTCGGACGGGCTCGAGGCCGTGCTCAACGCCGGCCCGGCCGCCTCCCTGGCCCTGGGCGAGCGTTTCCGCGGGCGGCCGGCCCGCCTGTGGCTGGGCTATCTCGACGCCGACTGGGCCGTCATCCCCGACCCGGTGCTCGAGTTCGCGGGGCGCATGGACCGCATGCCGATCACCTTCGGGGCGGCCGGCCGTGTGCTGCTGCGCTGCGTCAACCGCCTCGTCGACTGGAAGCGGAGCAACACTTTGCGCTTCACGGCCGCCGACCAGAGGGCGCTGTTTCCCGGCGATGCCGGCTGCGACCCGGCCTCGGAGACCGCCGAGCGCAGTCTTCCCTGGGGGCGTCCCGGATGAGCCGGCGGCCCGACTGGCCCGAGCGCCTGTTCGCCCATGTCGCGTCGCGGGCGCGAACGCCGTTCGCGTGGGGCGCCCACGACTGCGTGCTGTTCGCCGCCGACGGCGTGCTGGCGATGACCGGCCGGGATCTTGCCGCCGGCTGGCGCGGCCGCTGGCGCAGCGAGATCGGCGCGCGCCGCGTCCTCGCGCGCCATTTCGGGGGGAGCCTCGAGGAGGCGGTGTCCGTCGGCCTCGGCTTGGGCCGGCCGCTGCCCTCGGCGCGCCTGGCGCTGCGCGGCGACGTGATGCTTTACGACACGCCCGACGGCCCCGGCCTGGCGCTGTGCCTGGGCGCCGCGATGGCGGCGCCGTCGCGCGTCGTGGGGGTCGAGCTGCTGCCGCGCGCCCGCGCCTCGCGCGCCTGGAGGATCTGATGCCGGGAGCGATCGCCGCCGTCCTGACCCTGGCCGTGGAACAGGGCATAGCGGCGCTAACCTTCGCCACCGTCGCCAAGGCGTTCGTCGGCGGCCTCATCGCCGACGCCGTGGGGTTCGCGGTCAGCTCGATCTTCGGCGGCGAGCAGAAGCGCCCCGACCCGCCGACCAGCGCCGCGCCGCGGGGCATCATGACGCTGACGCGCGGCTCCGCCGAGCCGCGCCGCGGCGTGTTCGGGCGCAGCGTGGCGTCGGGCGTGCTGACGTTCCAGGCGGCCTCGGGTGCCGACAACGCCTATCGCCACATGGTCGTAAGCCTGACCGGCCACCAGATCGCCGACGTCGAGGGGTTCTATCTCAACGACGTCTTCATCTGGATCGAGGACCTGGACGGCGAGGGCAACGTCACCACCGGGCCCTATGCCAATCACGTCAGGTTCGTCTGGAAGCCCGGCAACGAGGACGACGACGGGTTCCCCGGCCTCACGGCCGAGGTGCCGGAGTGGACCGCCGCCCACCGGCAGCGCGGCATCGGCGCCGTCTGGGTGCGGCTCAAATGGTCGAACGACGTGTTCCCGACCGGGATCCCCAACATCCGGGTGATGTTGCGGGGCCTCATGCTGTGGGACCCCCGCCGGCCGTCCATGGGCGTGCCGACCAGCGCGCCGGGCGCCACCGGCGACGACCCCGCGCTGTTCACGACCGACGCGGCGCACGGCCTGGGCCCCGGCGACCGCGTGTTCCTGACCGGTCACGTTGCCGGGTCGCGCACGGTTCAGGGCGAGTACTGGGTGATGGCGGCGCCGTCGGCGACCACGCTGCATCTCGGCCTGGCCAACCGCGCCGCGGCGCTCACCGTGGCCGAGGCGGGGACGGGGGGCGAGCTGTGGCAGATGCGTTGGCACCACAACGCGGCGCTGGCGCAGGCGCACTATTTCCTGGGCCATGTCGGCATGCGCGGGCCGGCCGAGGAGGTCGACCTCGACACGCTCGTCGCCGAGGCCAACCTGGCCGACGAGATGGTCGACGTGCCCGAGGTGGCGGCCAGCTTCACGGTCGACGCCGGGCGCTCGCTGCTGATCCCGGAGAAGTTCGTCGCCATGCCGGGCGACGAGGTGACGGTCGAGAGCACCGGCGATCTGCCGGGCGGGCTGCAGGCCGGCGTCGCCTATTACGCGGTCGGCGCCGGGCCGGTCAATCTGCGCCTGGCGGCCAGCTACGACGACGCGATCGACGGCAGCTGGATCGCGCTCGGCTCGGCCGGCAGCGGCGTCCTGACCATCCGCCGCAAGCGCCAGCCGCGCTACACCTGCCACGGCGCCTGGGTGTTCGGCGCCCAGCACGTCGACGTCATGGAGGACCTGATGACGGCGTCGGCCGGCGCCGCGGTCTACGTCCAGGGGCGCTACCGCTTCCACGGCGCCGCCTATGTGGCGCCCAGCATCGCGATCGGCGAGGCCTCGCTGCGCGGGCCGATCGAGGTGGACCCCGACGTCGGGCTGGGCGACGTGTTCAACCGCGTCAGCGGCCTGTTCGTGTCGGCGGCCGACCGCTGGCAGGAGACGACGGCCCCGGTGGTGGCCAACCAAGGGCTGATCGACGAGGACGGCGAGGCCATCGACAAATCGGTGCGGTTCCCGTTCTCGGTCGATCCCATCGCCGTGCAGCGCCTCGGCCAGATCATTCTGAAGCGCGCCCGCCAGGCAATCGTCGGGCGGCTGCCGTGCAATCTCACGGTGCACAAGGCCTGCGTCTGGGGAACCGCCTCGGTGACGCTCGACGAGCCGGGCTGGGACGCGAAGACCTTCCGCCTGGCGCGGCGCACCTTCGGCGGCCCCGACGGCATCGGCATCGACCTGGTGGTGCAGGAGGACGCGCCCGAGACCTATCAGTTCACCGTCGACGACGCCGTTTGGGTCGACCCGGCGCCGAACACCAATCTCGACAATCCTCTCGTGGTGGGAGTGCCAACCGGGCTGGCGCTGGCGAGCGGCACCGACGAATTGCTGTTGGCCGGCGACGGCACGGTGGTGCCGCGGATCAAGGCCAGTTGGACCGATCCGGCGGATGCCTTCGTCGACCGAATCGAGTTGCAGTTCCGGGTGTCGGACGAGGACTGGCAGGACGCGGCTTCGGTGCCGGTCGGCCAGCAAAAAACCTGGCTGTCGCCGGTCGAGGACGGCGTGTCCTACGACGTGCGCGTGCGCGGCCGAAACGGGCTCGGCGTGCGCTCGGCCTGGCTGGCGGCCGCCGGGCACACCGTCGTCGGCAAGACGGCGGTGCCGTCCGACGTCGCCTCGTTCAGTGCGCAGCAGAACGGCAATGTCGTCACGTTCCGCTGGACGGCGATCTCCGACGCCGACCGGGCCGGCTACGAGCTGCGCTATATGGCGGCGCCGTTCGTCTGGGAATCGGCCACTGTGCTGACGCGCGAGACCAAAGGGACGCTCGTCACCAATGCCGGGTTGCCGCCCGGCGCCTGGGTGGTGGGGATCAAGGCCGTCGACACCAGCGGCAACTATTCGGCCACGGCGCGTGCCTTCGCCATCACGGTGGCCAACGTCAACGACGTGATTTTCCAGCAGGTGCAGGCGCCGCGCTGGCGGGGCACGCTCGATGGCCTGGTGCGTCACGACGTGTCGGGCCGGCTGGTGCCCGTCAGCCAATCGCTGGCGAGTGCGCTGGGCTGGGAAGTGTTCGACCAGTTCGTGCCCGATCCGGTGGCCGAGGCCATCTACACCGCGCCCGAGATCGACGTCGGGTTCGACGCCACCGATCTGCGCGTCTGGAGTTCGGTGGCAGCCGGGCTGGGGCCGGGCGAGGCCGGCTCGGCCGATCCGCTGTTCGATATCGACTACCGCGACGAGGCCGATGCCTATGACGGCTGGGAGGAGTGGTCGGTCGGCACGATCGCGGCGCGCCGGATCAAATCGCGCGCCCGCCTCGCCACCGCCGGCGGGGTGGGTTACCTGGCCGATTTCACTCTCGTGGTCGACGTACCCGAGCGCGAGGAGACGGGCAGCGTCACCGTGGCCGGCGGCGGCACCGCCGTCGTTTTTTCCGAGCGGTTTCATGCAGCGCCCACCGTCCAGGTGACGGCCGCCGCGGTGGGCGGCGCCGCCCGCTACGCCACCTATGAGAACGTGTCCGCCACCGGCGTCACGATCCGCGTATTCGACGCCTCCGGCTCGGACGTCGGCGGCGACGCCAGCTACACCGCGACCGGAGCATAAGCCACATGCCGACCGTTTCCTTCGTCCAGCCGGACTACACCAGCCAGGACGCCGCCACCTACAAGGCGGCGCTGGATGCGGCGGTAAAGCTGCTGCACCGCCTGGCCGGTTTCGCGCCGCACGCCGCCGCCACGCCCGACTTGACGGTGGTGATCGATGCCGGGGTCATCCCCGGCGTGGGGGCGGCACATACCGAGGTGGCGCAGCAGACCACGGCGGCGCTGGTGGCCCCCGCCGCCAACCCGCGCCGCGACATCGTCTATATCGACGTGCTGACCGGCGCGGCCGGCGTGGCGACCGGCGCCGAGGCGGGGACGCCCTCCGATCCGGCGGTGCCGGCCGGCAAGGCGGCGGTGGCGCGGGTCAACCTGACCGTCGGCCAGACCGAGATTGTCAATGCTGATATCGACGACCTGCGCGCGCCGGCGCTGCTCGGCTACCGCGTCGGCACGGCGACGGGCAACGTCGTCGCGCTCGAAAACGTCGGCGGCTCTCCCGGCCTGCCCGCCGTCGACGGCTCGCAGCTCACCGGCCTCGATGGCGCCGACCAAGTGGCCCGGGATGCCGCACTGGTCGCGCTCATCAAGGCGACATCGACCGGCGGCGTGCATGGCCCGGTCGTGCAGATGGTGGCGTCGAGCGACCATTTCAGCACCAAGACCGGCGCGGTGTTCGACACGGACCACTACCATAACCCACCTGGCGCCCAACTCATTTCCGGCGCGACCGGCGGCAATATCGGCAACTTGACAGACTTCGGCGGTTTGGCTGCGGCGTTCGATGGCAATACGTCGCAAACACGCTACAACTGCGCAGTTGGCGCGTCAGCGACATCCCCCGGCACGGTGGGCAAGGACTGGGGTGATGGAAACGCGAAAACCATCGCACGCTGCACCGTCTACAGTTCGGCGGATTACGGATTCAACGACGACGGCATCAACGGAGACGACACAAGAGAAATCACCGTCAAACTCCAAGGAAGCGCCGACAATGCCATCTGGACGGACCTGCAATCGCACACCTTCACCGAAACGACCAACCAGCAGTACATCGTCGATCTGACGACGCCGAACACATCGACGGCATACCGCTACCACCGCGTCGAGGTGACGGTGCCGAGCATCACAGCCAGAATATTCGTCGCAGAAGTGCAGTTCTATGAAGCCCTGCCCCTGCCCGACATGACGCTTTCCGACGACGCGGAAACCATCGACGCCGACCCGGATACGGTCGATGTCTATATCCTGGAGAAGGCGATCGACGCCGACCCGACGCGCCGCGTCCGCGCTTCCATCGACAACGGCGCGACCTGGGTCACCGGCACGCTGCTGGACAGCTTCACGCTCGATGATCGGCAGCTCTACCGCTACGCCTGCGATGTGAGCTTGCAGACCGGCACCAGCCTCAAGATCGAATACAACACGCTCAACGACGGCAAGGAGCGGCACTTCTACCGCGCCTCCGCTCTGCCGCTGTACCCCTAAGAGGAGGGCCGATACCATGCCCAGCAAAATCGAACTGCGGCGCGAGATCGCCAAGCAACTGAGCATCGAGGCCCGCATCGAGGCGCTGGAGGAAGCCCTCGCCGTGCTGCTGGCCGAGGCGCGGTCGCGCAAGCCGGGCACCAAGGCCGAGCGGTTCGACGCCGTGCAGGCGAAGATCGCCGCCGTGAAGGCGCAACCCTGATGCGCCCGGACGATCCGATCTACCACATGCTGAGCGGCCTCGGCCTCATCGGAGCCGCCGTCTGGTGGGGCCGCATGATGTGGCACGCCGAAGAGGTGCGCGCCGGGCGGCGGCGCTTCTGGTCGCGCGACCTGCTGCTCGACCTGCCAGTGGTCGCCGGCATGAGCCTGCTCGCCTGGGGGGCTGTCGAGTGGTGGTCGCTCGGGCCGGGTGTCGGCGCCGCCATCGGCGTGACGCTGGGCTGGCTCGGTCCGCGTGGCCTGCGGGCGACGGTGGAATGGTGGGTGCGGCGGAGGATCGGGCCATGAACTCATACGATCCGGCGGACTGGCGCCGGCGCTACCCCAATTTTACTCGCGACGAATTGCAGTGCCGCTGCGGCTGCGGACAACTGCGGCTGCACCCCGGTTTTCTCGATGCTCTGCAATCGCTTCGGTCATGGTTCGAGCGTCCGATGACGGTTTCCAGCGGCTGCCGCTGTCGCTCGTACAACGTCGCAGTCGGCGGCAACTCGCGCAGCCTGCATATCTGCGATGAGGCGCAGCACGAGGGCCAGCAGGGCACGCTGGCCGTCGATATCGCCACCTCGGACGGCGCCTATCGCGGCGACCTGTACACGCTCGCCTGGCGGCACGGGTTCAGCGTCGGCGAAGGGCGCGGATTTCTGCACCTCGACCGCCGCGACATGGTGGGCCTGCGGCCGACGACGTTCCCGTATTGATGGGGGTAGATTCATGGATTGGAAAAGCATCGTCGGCACGGTAGCCCCGACCATCGCCACCGCGCTGGGCGGGCCGCTGGCCGGGCTGGCGGTCAAGGCTATCGGCGGCGCCTTCGGGCTGGGCGAGGGCGCAAGCGAGAAGGAGGTGGCCGCCGCCGTCGTCGGCGCCAGCCCCGAGCAGCTTCTGGCGCTGAAAAACGCGGACCAGGAATTCGCTGTTCGTATGCGTGAGCTCGACATCGACCTCGAGCGGATCGCCGCCGAGGATCGGGCCAGCGCGCGTCAGCGAGAGGCGGCGACGGGTGACAGCCTGACGCCGCGCGTTCTCGCGGTGGCGATCACGCTGGGTTTTTTCGCCGTGCTGGGCCTGATGCTTTTCAGGGAGCTGCCGGCGCAGGGGCGCGATGCCCTGCTTATTATGCTGGGGTCGCTGGGGACGTCCTGGGCGGCGGTGGTCGCCTACTATTTCGGCTCGTCCGTCGGGTCTAAAAGCAAAGACCAAACGCTAGCCGCGCTCAAGCGGTAGCCCTACCGCCCGTGCGCGTCGGCGGCTGCGGCGGTGGCCGGCTCCGACCCGCGCGGCACCACCGCCACCTTGGGCCTGAC
>CAZVWL010000023.1:0-21112 GCA_964630845.1 uncultured Fibrobacteraceae bacterium | reverse complement strand
AATTTCATCCAATGGAAAGATATCCCCCAATCTCATCTGCAACAGCTCGGTGTGGGGCGCTCGGTTCGGTCACGAGGATGGCCACCGTCAGCCACCGGGAGCGCGCGGTCCGGCTAGTAGTGATCTATCCCCTGAACTCGTCCGAGTGAATCAGGGTCAGGAAATCAGCCACCGGCAGACCCAGGACTCCGCCGCTGACGTACCTATCCTTTCCCCGGTATACCACGTATCCCCGATCGACCAATCCCGCGTCCAGGAACTCCTTGATGGTCCTGGCGTACTCCGACCGCCAGGTCCGTGAGTTCTTGACCTCGATCGCCACATTCCGACGCCCCTTGCTCCAGATGAAATCGATCTCCTTGCTCCCGGGGGTGGACCAGTAACTCAGGCTCCCGCCCAGGCCGCGGTAGGAGATGGCCGCCCGCAGCTCATGCAGGATATGGCCCTCGAGCAAGGGACCCGCATCCGTGTCGGAAAGCGGCTCGTCGGCAACGCCGATGATGGCGCGCACGACACCCGGATCGAAGAAATAGAACTTGGGCTTGGCCTGTTCCCGGACCTTCGCCCGTGGTTGCCAGGCGGGCAGTACGAACCCTACAAGGGTATCGACCAGGGTGTCGAAGAACCTCTGGACGGTGGTTCGAGCCACCCCGGCGTCACGGGCGACGGCTGCCTGGTTCACGATCTGGCCATGCATGATGGCGGCGACTCTCAGAAACCGGTGGAAAGACCCGATATCCTTCACCAGGGCTTCCTGCTGGATTTCCTGGCGCAGATAGGTGTGGACGTAGGCGTTCAACATGTCGACCCGGTAAGTCGACTCGGTCAGGATACCGGGCAAGGAACCGAATCGCAGGACTTCTTCCAGGTCGAACGCTGGTCCCAGTTCCTGAGCGATGAGAGGATACATGGACCGCTCGATGACTCGTCCAGCCAGGAGATTCACCTCGAGACGGCGGAGCTTTCGGGCACTGGATCCGCTGAGGGCGAACTTGTATCCGCTGCCGTACCGGGCGATCAGATCATGGACCTCATCGAGAAGCCCGGGCAGACGCTGAACCTCATCGACAACAACCCAGGAACCGGTGGGCATCGCCTCAACCCGTTCCCTGAACGAACTCGAGGAGGACAGGAGCGGCAGGTAGTCATCCTGAAGAAGGAGGTTGAACCAGAGAGCATCGCCCAGATGTTCACGCAGCCAGGTAGTCTTCCCGGTGGCCCTGGGACCGAACAGGAAGAAGGAGTGGTCCGGCAATTTGAGGATTCTTGTATACATGCCGGGCACTTTGTCGCGAAAAGTGCCCGCGGTCAATACCTATTTACCTGTGCAGCCTTGCTGCCGGAGTACCTCGCGACGTTCCAGCCTAACCACCGGCTCCCCTGGTTGGACGGAAAAGCGGAAAGACTCTAAGAATTTGATCTCCTGTCACTGCCCTGCCAACCCGAATCAATCCCGGAACAGTTTGCCCCACTCTTCCCCGTCCAGACCGATCCAGCGGGCAGAGCCGCACAGCCTGGACAACCGCCGTCAATTGTAGCATATCCCCGTAGCGAATGGCACCGGAATGCCGTCAACGACCCAACAAAACAGCCCGGCCGCCGGGTCTCGAACCACTCGGCGGCCGGGCCATGTCTCGCGAGGATCTCGAACTACTTCAGCAGGACCATGCCCCGCGACGTGCGCCCCGTCGGCGTGGTCAACACGTAACGGTACTGGCCCGACGCCGCCGCGATGCCGCGATCGGTGCGGCCGTCCCAGGTCACGGCGTGCTGACCGGCCGGCAGGTGCTCGCGCACCAGGCTGGTCACCAGGCGACCCGCCACGTCGTAGACCGCGAGCTCGACAGGCATCGCCCGATCGAGCGCGAATTCGATGCGGGTCTGCGGGTTGAAGGGGTTCGGGAAGTTCTGACGCAGCGAGGCCGCGGCGAGGTCCGACACGTCCGGCACGTCCACGCTGGTGTCTTCACGCAGCACCACGTTGTCGTAGATGATCGACGACGGGTTATAGTCGGTGGCCGTGCTGGAGAAACCGAACTGGAAGATCTGCCCCACCAGCCCGGCGTCGATGGTCAAGCTCACCGCGTAACCGTTCCAGACGCCCGGAATGTCCGTCATGTCGACGGTGACGAAGTTGGTCATCGCGAAGCCCGCGCCGGGGTCGATCGTCTTGATGAAGGCCACGGCCGTTGTCGGCGGGGTCACGCCGCCCGCGGCGGGCATCTTGGCCTGGAACTCGAACACCCAGGTCTTGCCCACGTCGGACGCCCCGATCAATTGCTCCTGGAAGACGCTGGCCTCGATCAGATCACCGGCTGTGTGCGCGCTCGCGTTCTCGTAGTCGCTGAAGACCGAGAGCTGCTGGGCGCCCTGCTCGGCGCCGCCCTGGCCTGCGACCAGGAGGCTGAAGGCCGGCGCGGACGGGTTGTTGGGCGCTGCGAACGGACCGTAGGAATAGAGAAAGCCGCCGGAGAAGCCGTCGAAGACGCTCGCGAACACCAGCCAGCCGTCGCCGCCCAGGGCGTCGGGGTCGGCCAGGTTCAGGCCCTCGAAGTTCTGGCTGTAGGGCGCGAGGCCATCGGCCACGTCGGTGCTCAGCGCGACGTTGTCGTAGATGATGCTCGAACCGTCGTAGTTGGTGGCGCTGTTGGTGAAGCCAACCTGGAAGAGCTGCCCCACCAGGCCCGCGTCGATGGTCAGTTCGAGCGAGTAGCCTTCCCAATCGGTCCCGATGCCGGTCAGGTTCACGGACACCAGGTTGGTGGTGTTGTAGCCCGCGTTGGGGTCGAGGGTCTTGATGAACGCCGCGGCGGTCGACGGCGGCACCAGGGCGCCCTTCTTGGCCTGAAAGGCGAACGTGCAGACCTTGCCCACGTCCGCAGCCTCGATGGTGTACTCCTTGTACACGTTGGCCTCGACCAGGTCGCCGGCCGAGTGCGCGCCCGCGTTCTCGTAGTCGCTGAAGACCGAGAGCTGCTGCGCGCCTTGCTCGGCGCCGCCCTCGCCCAGGACGATGTTGCTGAACGCCGGCGCGGCTGGGTTGTTGGGCGCCGGGAAGGGGCCGTAGCCGTACAGGTAGTTGCCGCTGCCGGCCGCGAAGACGTTGGCGTAGACCAGCCAGCCGTCGTTGCCCAGGGCCTGCGGGTTGCCCGCGTCGAGGGTTTCGAAGTTCTGGGTGAATTCCGGGATCGCAGCGAAAGCCGCGGCGGGGATCAACCCGATCAACGCCGCGATCGCCACCAGCGCTCTTGCTCGCATATTCATCGTGCGGATCCTCTCGAGCCAGCCTGGCTCCGCTGACGTCGCGGCCTTGCTGGCTGGGTGGGACGGGATCAACGTTCCCGTCGGGCTGTTCGGCGTCGGTTGGGCGCGCCTCTGCGGCCAGGTGCGATCGTCGGCTGCCGCGACGACTTGATGCCCTGGCTGGACGTGCTCAGCATACACTATGTTCGGTGTCCGCACAAAGGGTTTTTTTACTACCACCGAGATTCTTGATCGGGCCGGCGACGGACGCCGGCTCGGCCAGTCTGGCGCTGCAGAACCCCTCGATTGGCCGCTTGACACGTTTCGCGAAACGGTGCACTATGTTCGGGGTCCGAACGAAGTGGCGGACCGTGCCGTTCCCAGTCTCCCCGCGTCAAGGAGGGTCTCGTGATTCCTACGCACACCGGCAACCGCCGCCTATCCATCCCGGTGGTCATCGGCGCGACCGCACTCGTGATGCTGCCGATCCTGGGAATCGCCCCCTCGTCCTGGGCCGCCACCACCAGCCGCGTCGAGCAGGTGACCGTCGTCAAGGACGACCTCGGCATGAAGCTGCAGGTCGACGGCCGCGACTTCATGGTCTTCGGCATGAACTGGGACTACATCCCCATCGGCGAGAACTACGCCTATGACTTCTGGGGCCAGCCCGACGACTTCATCAAGAGCGCGCTGGCCGTCGAGATGTCCCTGCTGCGGAACATGGGCATCAACAGCATCCGGCAATACGTGGGCGTCACGCCGCGCTGGGTGCAGTACATCTGGGAGACCTACGGCATCTACACGATCCTCAACCACCCGGTGGCCCGCTGGGGCGCGACCATCGACGGCGTCTGGATCGGGGAGACCGACTACTCCAACCCGAAGCTGCGCGAGGTGGTCAAGGCCGAGGTCAAGGCCATGGTCGAGCAGTTCAAGGACACCCCCGGCGTGCTCATGTGGCTGCTGGGCAACGAGAACAACTACGGCCTGTCGTGGAGCTCGTTCGAGATCGAGGCCCTGCCCGAAGGCGAGCAGCACACGGCCCGCGCCCGGTTCCTGTACTCGCTCATGGGCGAATGCGTCGACCTGATCCACGAGCTCGACGACAAGCGCCCGGTGAGCATGGCCAACGGCGATCTCCAGTACCTGGACATCATCGCCGAGGAATGCCCGAACCTCGACATCTTCGGCACCAACCAGTACCGGGGCATCTCGGTGGGCGACATGAACCAGCGCGTCAAGGACGCCATGAACATCCCGCTGTGCTACGCGGAGTTCGGCGCCGACGCGTTCAACGCCCGCACCATGCGCGAGGACCAGATCATGCAGGCCCGCTACCTCATCGGGCAGTGGCAGGAGATCTACGAGCGCTCCTACGGCAAGGGCCTGGTGGGCAACCACATCGGCGGCATGATCTTCCAGTGGTCCGACGGCTGGTGGAAGTTCCGCCAGGAAGAGCGCCTCGACATCCACGACACCAACGCGTCCTGGCCCAACGGCGCCTACGTCGAGGACTACGTCGAGGGCGAGAACAACATGAACGAGGAATGGTGGGGCATCTGCGCCAAGGGTCCCACCGACGCCCAGGGGTTCTACGAGCTGTATCCCCGCGCCGCTTACTACGCGCTGGCCAGGGCGTTCCGGCTGGACCCCTACGCTCCGGACACCGACCTGGCCCGCATCCGCGAGCACTTCGCCACCCTGTCGCCGGCCACGGCGAAGCTCGAGGCCCGCGGCGACCAGGCGGCCCTGAAAACAGCCCGGATGGAGAAAGTGCGCGTGTCGGGCCTGCGCATGGAACTGGAAACCTTCAGCACCGGCGGCACGGTCATCACCACGCCCGCGTCGCCGCTGCCCGACGGCGGTTACCCGTCGTTCGCGGGCTTCGATCACCTGCAGTCGTTCTACATCGACGTCGAGGCCAAACCCGCCGACAACGTCCTGGCCAACGTGTCGGTGAACATCCTGGGCAACGTGCCGGACAACCCGATCGACGAGATCTTCTACGAGAACCGTGGCCGGAGCCGCCGGATCACCGCCGACGGCGAGCCGTTCACCTACGAGGGCTTCGAGCGCGTCAAGGCCTACCGGGCCTCGATCCTATGGGACGACCAATGGTTCGAACTGAACGCCTTCTATCGCACCGGCCACCTGCACTGGGGGCATGAGGGCGACTTCTTCGGCCTCTACCGAAACGCGTTCTATGGCGAGAACATCGACATCTACAACGGCATGGCGCCGGTGGGCGCCGAGGTGGCCTTCAAGAAGAGCCTGAGCGGCTTGAAGGCGGCCTTCGGCCCGCAGCTCTGGTGGGGCGCCAACCCGGCCATCTTCCTGAAGTACCAGCGCCAGCTCGGACGCTACGCCTTCGCCGGCATCTTCCAGGAGGACATCGCCGCCGGAGAAGCATCCAACACCTCGAGCGTCCAGCCCACGTCGGAGAACCGCAAGGCGTCGCTGCAGGCGTCGACCCGCCGCGGCCGATTCACGTACGAGGGCGGCGTGCTCTGGTCCGGCTCGACGAAGGTCGGCGACGAGTTCCGCCTCTACGACGACCGCGATCCCGACAACATCCGGGTCCTCAAGGACCGGATCAAGGACGAGGACGCCTGGGGCTTCAAGGGCAAGGTCTCCCTCGAGAACGGCCCGCTGCGCTGGTACGTCCAGGGCGCCTACATGGGCCTGGTGGCCGACGCCGGCCCCACCGAGACCATCACCTTCACCGGCTGGAAGCTAAAGGACACCGGTTCGGGCAACCAGAAGAACGTCCTGTCCGGCTTCACCTACAACGTGGGCGACTGGCAGATCGGCCCCAACGTCCTCTGGCAGAAGCCCATCGTCGGGCCCATCCCCGGCAGCACGCCCGAGGACGGCGCGCCCGAGCTGGCGGTGCCCCGCAACCTGCTCTTCAACGCCCAGACCGGCACCACCACCGACCCCTTCGCGGTGATCGACAACCGCGAGATGACGGCCTTCGAGTTGCTGCTGACCTACGACCCGAACCCGGCCACCTGGTTCTACGCCTGGGACAACGACAAGCGCGAGGGCGCCCGCCTGGCCTTCAACCTGGGCTTCGTCTACAAGGACCTGCCCACCACGCGCGACGCCAAGGTGTTCTACGACACCGACGGCGTCACCCAGTTCGCCTTCCCCGGCGCCGCTCCGGCCCACACCGAGTGGGAGGTGCATGCACGCATCGTGGGCAAGCTGGGTCCGCGCACCCGCCTGATCGCCAACCTGTACGCCGGCGAGGTCGAGCCCAACGGCTGGATCTTCGCCGCCGACGACGTGACCACCCTGCCGGTGGAAGAGCGCGTGCTGCAGGACCGCCTCAACCGCATCATCCACCGCCACGGCGCCGATGTGCGCCTGGTGCACCAGTCGCTGTCGCTGCAGGGAATGATCAAGCTCAACGACTGGGGCATCTACGACTACCACCGCGACTGGAACTTCACCTACCCGCTGCAGCTGGTGGGCGACGTGGCGTGGTCGCTGGGACAGCCGCAGTACTTCGGCCTGCCGGAGACCAAGCTGGGCGTGCGGTTCCTGTACCGCACGCTCGACGAGCACTCCAACCGCTACCGGTTGCCGTTCGCCTGGGAGACGTACTCCAGCTGGAACACCCTGCAGGACGACATCGCGGCGCAAGGCGACGGCTCCGAGTGGGAGATCCGCACCTACATGCACCTGGCCATCTGAGCGGCGGCCTGCCGCGGGGTATTCAACAGGGCCGGCCCGGAGCGAGACCTGGGCCGGCCTTTTGTTACCCGCCGGCCTTGCGGGCGGCCAGCTCGTCGGCGATGCGCGTCATCTGCTTGTCGTCCAGCTCGTAGGCCAGGGCAGCCAGGGCGGCCACGCCCGCCGCGGTGCCGGGAATGACGCTCATCATCAGGCGGATCCCGCGCAGGGTCTCGGGCGACTGCTCGGCATTGGCCACGAAGCCGAACCCCGCCAGCAGCCAGCCCGCCGCGCCGCCGCCCAGGGCGATGCCGAACTTCTGGGCGAAGGTGGCCGCCGAGAACACCAGGCCGGTGGCGCGCCGGCCGTTTCGCCACTCGGAGTAGTCGGCGGTGTCGGCGTACATGGCCCAGATCAGGGGCGCTTGCGGCGCCATGATCAGCATGGTGACCACGTTCAACGCGACGACCAGCCCGATCCGGTCGGTGGGCACGACGTAGAACAGGCAGGTCAACACGAAACTCAGCCCCATCACCACGATGTAGAGGCGCCGCTTGCCCAGCCGGCGCGACAGGAACTGCGTGGTGGCCACGCCGGCGATCACCGCGGCGGTGCCCGAGAGCATGAACAACGACGCCTGCCCCTCGTCACCCACGCAGTACTTGAAGTAGTACATGGTCGAGCCGCTGCGGATGATCGCGTAGGCCAGCGAGGCGATGCTCATCACCAGCAGGATCATCCACGGGCGGTTGCGCAGCAGGTCGCGCAGGTCGTCCCGCAGCGCCGCCTGCTGCGCCGCCGGCGGTTGCACGCGCTCACGCGTGGTGGCGAACGTCGCCGCGAACAGGATGGCGGCCAGCACGCCGAACACGGCCATGGCGGCCGGGAAGCCTGCGGCCTGGTCGTCGCCTCCGAACAGCCGTACCAGCGGCATGGTGAAGCCCTGCACCAGGAACGCACCGACGAACGCCAGCACGAACCGGTAGG
Source organism: uncultured Fibrobacteraceae bacterium (assembly GCA_964630845.1). Lineage (GTDB taxonomy): Bacteria > Krumholzibacteriota > Krumholzibacteriia > LZORAL124-64-63 > LZORAL124-64-63 > Glo-17. The sequence goes on along the minus strand of CAZVWL010000023.1, from coordinate 13,204 downwards.
TGGACACGCTGGTGCGCTCCTGGGTGTCGGGCGACAGCACGCCCATGAGCGCCGAGTAAGGGATGTTGATGGCGGTGTAGGCCATCATCATCAAGGTGTAGGTGACGTAGGCGTAGACGATCTTGCCGCCGACGCCGAGGTCCGGGGTGTAGAACGTGGCGATGCCGATCACGCCGATGGGGATGGAGATCCACAGCAGGTAGGGTCGGAACTTGCCCCAGCGCGTGCTGGTGCGGTCGGCGATGATGCCCATCAGCGGGTCGTTCACCGCGTCCCAGAAGCGCGAGACCATGAGCATGGTGCCGGCCGCGGCGGCCGGGATGCCGAACACGTCGGTGTAGAAGAAAAGCAGGTAGATGATGAACATCTGGAAGTAGAGGTTGGACGCGGTGTCGCCCAAGCCGTAGCCGATCTTCTCCTTGACCGAGATCCGGTGCGAACCCGCCATGGCCAACTCCTGCCGTCCAGGCAAAGCGACGGCGCCGACCACCGGCGCCGTCATCAGGATCCGCGTCGTTGCGGCGCGCTCATTCGGCGCCGTAAACCCGCACGTAGTCGATCAGCATGGTCTGCGGGAAGACCGTCGACTGGTTCGGCGCCCCTACATATCCGCCGCCGACGGCCACGTTCAGGATGATGAAGAACGGGTGGTCGAACACCCACTGCGCGCCCGCCGGCAGGTCGCCCACGCCACGCGTCATGAACACGACACCGTCCACGCTCCAGGAGATGCTGCCGGGGGTCCAGTCCACGGCGAACACGTGAAAGCCCTCGTTGAAACCCGACCCCTCGCGCGTGTAGCTGCCCGACAGCGCGTTGCCGGCCGAGTAGCCCGGCCCGTGGAGCGCGCCGTTGGCCACGCGGGGCGCCTGGCCGCGGTACTCCATGATGTCGATCTCGCCGCACTGGGGCCAGCCGACGGTGCTGATGTTCTCGCCCAGCAGCCAGAAGGCCGGCCAGATGCCCTGTCCGATGGGCAGCTGGATGCGGGCCTCGAAGCGGCCGTATCGCTGCGCGAACAGGCCCTGGGTCTTGATGCGGGCCGAGGTGTAGTCGAACCCGTTGTAGGCTTCCTCGCGGGCGATGATGCGCAGGTTGCCCTGACCATCCAGCGAGACGTTCTCTGGGCGGGCGGTGTCGAACTCGAGCTGGCCGTTGCCCCAGCCGTTGTCGCCGTTGCCCACGTCGTAGGTCCACTTCGCGGGGTCGGGGCTCTGGTCTAGCGGGCCGGTGAAATCATCCTCCCACAGGAGGACCCACGCGGAGGGATCGCCGGCCCCTCGCGGCACATCGTGAACATCGGGGTCGTAGGGTTCGGAGGCGCAGCCGGCCAGCAGCAGCGCCAGCGTGATGATCGCCTTGGGGTCGGGGAATCTGCTCATGCGCTGACACTCCTGCTGGCGGGAACGGTCCGGTTGGCGACGACGGGGAAGCGCTGAGAATCGGCCAGCGCGGCCGCGAGGATCATGGTGGCGGCGCCGACGGCCACCGACTGCGGGCCCAGATCGCTGGTGCGGATCTCGGCCGCCGCCATGGAACTGATCAACGTCCGCTCGTGGATGGTCGCGCGCAAGGGATCGACCAGCAGCGGACCCAGCCGGGCCAGGTCGCCGCCGATCACCACCAGCGACGGGTTGAGCACGTTCAGCAGGCCCGCCACGGCGATGCCGAGGCTCTCGGCCGCCTCGCGCACCACCGCGAGCACCAGGGGGTCGCCCGCCAGGGCCTCGCGCAGCAGGTCGGCCATGGTGAATCGGCCGCGCGACGGGTGCTCCGGCTGATCGGCCGCCAGCTCGGCCGTGCGTTGCAGGAGCGCCTCGGCGCCCACCATGGTGGCCAGGCAGCCGCGCAGTCCGCAGACGCATTTCTTGCCCCGGGGGTCGATCGCCACGTGGCCGATCTCGCCCGCCACGCCGGTGGCGCCGCGATAGATCTGGCCGTCGAGCACGTACCCGGCGCCGATGCCGGTGGCCAGCTTGATGTAGAAGAAGTTATCGACCTCGCGACCGGCACCCCACCAGCGTTCGGCCAGGGCGCCGAGGTTGGCGTCGTTGTCCACCATCAACGGCACGCCGAAACTGTCGGCGAGCGTCCCTAGTCCCAGGTCGCCGCCCCAGGCCGGCATGACCACCTGGTCCAGCCGGTAGGGCTCGGCCGGCTGCACGGGGCTGGGCGCCGCCACGCCGATGCCGGCCAGCGGGATGCCTCCGGCCACGGCCGGATGGAGGCTCTGGACGCAGAGCTCGGTGATCACGCCGCGCGCGCCGCGCGGATCATCGCGGACCGGATGCGGCCGGCACACCCAGTTCAAGATGCGACCCCGCAGATCGGTCAGGGCCACGCACACGTGGTTGGCGCCCATCTCCACGCCCAGCACCACGTAGGCGTCATCCTGGAACTCGAGCACGATCGGGCGCCGCCCCCCGCGCGACGGGCCGGCGCCGATCTCGGCCACCAGGCCGGTGGGCAAGAGTTCGGCCACGATCTCCGAGACCGTCGACCGCGACAGGCCCGCCAGGCGCGCGATCTCCGCCCGCGAGATGCGGCGCTGCTGCCAGATCAATTGCAGCACGGAATCGGCCAGCGGACGCGGGCGCTCGGGATCGACCCGTCGCTCGCCTTTCCGTGTCCAGTCCATGCGTGGCATCGTCGGCCTCCTCGCCGTGGTCCACCATCGGGGCGACCGTGCGCTTAATCGTGGAAATAGACGTTGTCGATCCACACGCTGCCGGTGTTGGCGCGATTGAGCACGATCTGGGCGACGTGGCCGAAGTTCATGCCCACGAAATCGGTCAACGGGATGTCCAGCGACAGCCACTGGCCGGGCACCAGCGGCGGCGTCGAGTCGCCGTCGAGGTCGATCTGGGCCTCGGTGTCGTCGCCACCGCCGAAGACGCCGTTGGCCCCGAAGTCCACGAGCTTGAAACCGAACCGCGTTCCCGTCGGGACGTAGAGGTGCATGTGGAAATGGGTCATCCCCGCGGCGGCCGCATCGATGAGGGCGTTGGTGAACTCGATGCCGGCGTAGCGCGCCGGATTGGCGAATCCGGTGTAGGCCTTCACGTTGTCGCCCTGGATCTGCTGATCCGCGACCTGCACGCCGACCGACCAGCTCGCCAGCCAGGTGTCGACGACGATGTTGTCGTAGACGTCGCTGAAGAGCGAGATCACGCCGGCTGGATCGTGCGTCGGCGTGGGCGCGGGCGACGACGGCGGGGCGATCACCGTCACCGTGACCGTGCCGGCCACCGGCGTCGTGCCGAGCGTGGCGGTGATGGTCGCAGTACCGCCGCCGACGACGGTCACCACGCCGGCCGAGGCGACGGCCACGTCCTGGTTGGAGGAGGTGTAGGTGTAGTAGCGCGGTCCATGCACCACGGTCACGTCGACGCCCGACATCTCGTAAGTGGTGCGGGTGCCCGTGATCGGCACGGTCTGACCGATCTCGGCGACCAGCGAGGCCGAGTCCATGACCGGCCGGATGTTCGTCAGCTCGCCCTCCGCCAGGGTGACGAACATGATGTTGTCGAGCCAGAAGCTGCCCACCTGGCCGGCGGAATACCAGAACATGCCCGCCTCGTTGACCAGCCGCGCCGCGTCGGGAATCGGCACGACGACCCGCCGCCAATGGGTGTCGAGCACGACGTTCTGGATCTCGGTCTGATAGTCGATGCCGCCGGCCGACATGCCGATGCCGAAGCCCATGTTGCCGATGACGTATCCCGCCTGATCGGCACGCGCGTCGAAGACCAGGGCGTTGAAGCTGGAGAGGTCGCGGCCGCCGTCAGTGGAGAAGACGGCCCCGCCGGCGAACCGTCCCGGCAAGATGGTGATGCGCAAGGCTATCGAGCCGTCCACGCCGCCTGTCTCGTCCACGGACAGGGCCGTGACGTCCTGGCCATCGCCGAACGAGCCGTAGTCTAGGCCGGTGTCGAACCCGTCGATGAACACCTCGGGGCGGGTGATCTCGTCCACGACCCTTGCCGTGACCACGCCCTGCACGTCGACGTCGCGCAACCTGGCGGTGATGGTGGCCTCGCCCAGGTTCACCCCCGTGATGACGTTGCCCGCGGCCGCAACCACCGACGGGGCCGACGACGTGTAATCGAAGTGGTTGTGCGTGTGATGGACAAGGCGGTCGACGCCGCCGACGGTGAAGGTGGTGCGGGTGCCGGAGATGACGAACCGTCCGCCCACCTGCGCCTGCAACGTGCGGGTCGGCATGACCGGCCGCGGGTTCGAGATGCCGGCGACGTTGGCGAACTCGACCTCGTCGAACCAGATGGTCACCGGGTTGCCGCCCGAAGTGGCGCTGTACCAGAACAGGCCGTGTTCCTCGGTCATGCGCGCCGAATTGGGGATGGGAATGACGTAGCGCGCCCAGGACGTGGTCAACGCCAGGTCCTGGACCTCGCTCTGGTAGTCGGAGGGATAGCTGATGCCCAGGCCGAAGCCGACGGAGTTGATGGCGTACGGACGGCTCGCGCGGGCATAGAACACCAGGGCGTTGAAGCCGCTCAGGTCACGTGGTCCCCGGCTGAAGAACGAGCCGCCGGCCCACTCCTGGCCTTCGGGGATCGTCACCCGCAACGACGCCGTGCCCGCGTAGGTCTCGACCTCGTCGATCGCGAACGCCTCGTAGTAGGAGAACTCGAACGCGGAATAATCCAGGCCGCCTTCGAACGCGTCGGAAAAGACCACCGGATTGGCCGGAGCGGTCGCCGGCTGCAGGGTGTCCAGGTCCCGCCCGCTGCAGCCTCCCAGCGTCAGGATGGCCAGGCCGGTCAGGACGGCCAGGAGCACCGGGCCGACCACGAGCACCGGGCCGACCACGAGCACCGGGCCGACCGATCGCACGAACCCCTGCCTGCCGCGCCGCCCAACTTCATACGCATTCACGTCGCGCCTCCGTGTTGAGACCAAGCTCAAGGTTCTGACGGGCCACATCGCAGGCCACCGAGCACTTTGTACGGGCTCCGATCAAAGCATCCGCGATTTTCCGCCCGCTGTCAAGCCTGCGCCACGCCGCTAGCGCATGGCCTGCTTCGGGGTCCGGTCGACGAAATACAGCCCCCAGTGCTTCTCGGCCCCCTGGGGGCTGTTCGGATCACCTTTCCAGGGCTCGTCGAACGCTTCGAAGAAGAAGACCGTGGTGTTGGTCCGCCGGGCCCACGCCTCGATCTCCTGGTAGTAGCGCTCCTGCTGGGCCTCGCCGGCGCGGTCGCCGAACTCCACCGCCGTGGTGGCCCAGCCGGCTTCCAGGATGGCGATCGGGCTGTCTGGCAACGCCGCGTGCACGGCCTCGATGTTCTCGATCGTGAAGGACAGGCCCTCGTCGATGGACTTGCCCTCCCACACCGGGTAGGTGTGCACGCCGATGAAGTCGAGCTCGCGGGCGAGCGCGGCGCCCTCGTTGATCCACCAGACGTAGTTCTCGGCCACGGTCACCGGCTGCGCGATCGCGCGCTTGACGCGCCGCACGTACGCGATGACGCCCTCGACGGACATCAGGTGATCGTTCCAGTCGACCAGCGCCTCGTTGCCCACGTTGACCGCCACCACGATGTCGGGGTAGGCGTTGGCCAGCGCGATGCCGCGGCCGACCTCCTCGCCGTTGCGGACCGTGTTGGCAGCCAGCTTCTCGGCGGGGATCGGCTCGGTGAGCCACGGGCAACCCTCGTGGTTGCTCAGCTCGGCGTCCAGCCAGATGCCCAGCAGCACCTTGAGCGGCAGGTCGCGCTCGGCGATCAGCTCGAGCACCGTGCGCGAATTCTCACCGGCGTCATAGAGCCGGATCAGGCCGAAGCCCTCGCGCACCAGGATGTGCAGGTCCTCGAGGATCTCGGCCCTGGTCGGGTTGACCGCGCCGTCGCCCCGGTCCGGGTGCTGACCTTCCCGATATCCGGAGTAGGCCACGGCCATGACCTGCCCCACCAGCAGCGCGTCGGGGTCCTGGCGGAACGACGTTTCTGCCCGAGCGCTCATGCCGCCCACCAGAAGGGCGACCAGAAGGAACATGCGGCGCGCCCAGCAGGATTGCCGGCGTACGGTGTTGACAGGCATGTGGTCTTCTCCATGGCTATCGCCTACGGGTTGACGGACGCCACCGGAGCCTCGGGTCGTCCGCGACGCCGTTCCAGCGCCTGCCGGATCTCCAGCGCCCGCTTCTCGGTGATCGGGAACGCCCACACCGCCCAGATGGCCAGGGCCGAGGCGATCATCGGGATGCCGGCGTCGAAGATGCGCAACCAGGTGATGGTGCTCGCGGCCTGGGCGCCACCGAGGGCCTCGTTGAATCCCGTGCCCTCGAGCAGGTAGCCGCCGCCGGCCAGCGCGGCGGACATGCCCAGCTTGACCGTCCACCAGAAGATGCTGCCGAACATGCCCTCGCGGCGCTCGCCGGTGATGATCTCGTCGGCGTCCACCACGTCGGCCACCATGGCCGGCACCAGGGTGAAGAGTCCGCCGAGGCCGAAGGCCATCAGCGGCGCCGGCAACACCACCAGCAGCGGGATCTCCGGATTGTAGCACACCCATTTCAGCCCATAACCGACGATCGACACGCCGATGGCCCAGAAGAACGCACGCCGCTTGCCGATGCGCGTGGCCAGCCAGGTGACGAAGGCCACCACCGCGAAGGTGCTCACCGCAGCGACGGTGCCGGCGATGCCTGCGTACTTGGCGCCCATGGTCTGGTCGCCGCCGCACACGTAGTAGATGATGACGTAGAACTGGAACGAGGCGATGAGCATGAAGCCGTTGAAGACCAGGAACGTGGCCGCGCACAGCTTGAGGAACGCCGTCGACTTGAGCGTCTCGCCGAAGCCGCCGAAGAAGCTCGCGATGTTCCGCAGGAGGTTGCTGCCGGCGCGCTTCACGGCGAGGTCGGCCTGGGCGATCGCCTGCATGCGCTCACGCAGGAAGATGGCCGGCAAGATGCCGAGCCCGATGGTGACCACGCCGACGACGATGGCCAGCCCCGCCGCGCCGGCCGCCTGGTCCGGATTGCCATCGGCGTCGCGGAAGAACGTGCCCGAGTTCATGATCCACAGGAACCACGGCGACACCACGTAGGCCAGCTGGCCGAAGAAGTTCTGCGTGCCCATCAGGCGCGTGCGCTCGTGGTAGTCGGGGGTCAACTCGTAGCCCAGGGCCACCCATGGCGTCACCCACACCGTGTAGCCCGCATAGAACAGGATCGATCCGACCAGGAAGTAGACGAAGTAGAAGGTCTCGCTCTTGCCGCCCGGCAGCTGCCAGAGCAGGGCGAAGAGCACGCCCGCGGCGATGACGCCCCAGAAGATGTACGGCCGCCGGCGACCCCAGCGGGTGCGCGTGTGGTCGGAGATGTAGCCCATGAGCGGATCGGTCAGCGCGTCGGTGAGCCTCGGCAGGGCGCCGAGCAGACCGACCATGGCCGGGCTCAGGCCGAAACCCAGGTTCAGCACGATGATCATGCCGCCGCTGGCGGCGGCCAGCAGGTTGTTCACGAAGGCCCCCGCGCTGTACGCGAGGCGCTGCCCGACCTTGATGCGGTCTGCGGGGGCCGTCTGCGAATGAACCACTCCGCGCATCGCTGCTCCGATCCTGCTGGGGGAGGCGCGCTTTGTACGTTGCCCGAACAAAGTATCGCACCCAAAACGGCCCGTCAACGAGATTCTGAGCGCCCGCGGCCATGGAACTCAGTCCAGGATGATGGTCTGCAACGCCAGCCCCGGAATGACCGCCTCGATGGTGTCGTCGCCGCTCACCAGCCGGTAGCGGAGGTCCTGGTCGGCGCGGTTCAAGACGATCACCACCAGCGAACCGTCGGGGTTGGCCAGGGCCGTGGCCATGAACCGGTCGTCGTGGCCTGCGAGGCCGACGCGGCGCGCGCCGGGCCGGACGAACCGGCTGACGTGCGCCACCGAGTAGTAGAGCGGCGTGTAGTACACGTGGTCGCGGCCGCCGTCGACCAGGACGGGCGCCAGGCAGTAGTTGCGCGCGTGGTTGGGCCCGCCCCGCAGGTCGAGCACCATGTTCCAGTCGATCCAGCCCACCAGCCCGTGGTTCAGGCCGCCGATGAGGTCGCGCGCATAGCGCTCGAAGGGACGGTAGGGCGGGTGCTGGGCCTTCTGGTCGTCGGGCGCCCAGCGATAGCCCCAGTCGGTGGCCTCGGGGCGCCAGTACCAGTCGTCGTCGAGCCAGGCGCCGATGGGCTCGTCGTCGCCGATCGCATCGATGCAGCCCTCGGTGTGCAGGATCGCATGGTGCGGAAACCGGCGGCCGACCAGGTCGAGCACCTCGCCCCCCACGTCGACCGTGCTCTGGTACCAGTGCACCGCCACGCCGGCCACGAGCGGGGCCGCCGCCGGATCGCCGAGGATCGCCTCGGCCCAGTCGAGCAGGCAAGGCTCGCGGTTCTGGTCGTAGATCCAAAGCGTGGTGTCCAGGCCCGCGCGAGCAAGCGCCGGCCCGAGGTGATCGACGATGAGTGCGCGCATCTGCTCGGGCGTGAAGTGCGTGCTCTCCCAGTTCGCGCCGTTGCCCAGGGGCTCGTTCATGGGCGTCAGACCCCAGATCGGCACCCCTTCGCGCGCGTAGGCCTGGAGGTACTTGACCAGGTAGGCGGCGAACGTCGGGAAGTGCTCGGGGCGCAGGCTGCCGCCGTTCCAGGCGCCATTGGTCTTCATCCAGGGCGGGGCCGTCCAGGGCGAGGCCAGGATCTTGAACGACGCCCCGGGCACCGCCTGAGCCTCCTTGATCAATGGCAACAGGTAGGTGCGGTCGGGCTCGATGGTGAAGTGCGCGAGGGACACGTCGTTTGGCACGGGCGCGTAGGTGTAGTTGCGGACCGAGAAGTCGCAGCTCGCGACATGGGTGCGGGCCAGGGAGTAGCGGGCGCCGCCGGGACCGAAGTAGGCGGCCAGCACCTCGGCGCGCCGTACGGCGGAGAGCTCGGCGAGGACCGCCCCGCCCGATTCGGTGAACGCGCCGCCGAAGCCCAGGATGCTCTGGTGCGCCCGGGAAGGATCGAGGGTGAGCACGCGATCGGGCGACGTCATCGGGCTGCCCGCTGGGTCAAGGCGCGCCAGGCGGTCACCCTGGCGGCTGGTCTGGTAGATCTCGGCCATGGGTCCTCGGAAGGTCACAGGTTCGCAGGCGACCGGCGCAGCCTACCGCAGTTCGGGGTAGAAATCGACCGCCATGTCGACTATATTCGGTGTCCGTACAAAGTGCCGATTCGGGTCCGCAACGGAGGAGCCACCATGTCCCGGGGATATCGCGACGCGTTTCCGGTCGATTCGCGGTCCAGCGCCCACGGCGAGGGTCGACCGGGCTATTTCACCGCACCGCCGGACGGTTTTCCGGGCGCGGACTTCCAGCGCATGTCCCGCGCGCAGAGGGTCGCCCTGTTGCACAGCCTGCTCGAGCAGAAGGTGCACGGTCTGGCCTTCAGCCCGTACCTCGATGGGCAGTCGCCCGGCCTGGAGGTCGGCGAGCAGCAGATCCGCGACCGCCTGTCCATCATCCAGCCCTACACACGGTGGATCCGCACGTTCTCCTGCACCGACGGCAACGAGGCAACGCCACGGATCGCCCACGAGATGGGCCTCAAGACGATGGTCGGCATCGACCTCGGTCGCGACCGGACCAGCAACGAGGCCGAGTTCGCAGCCGGCCTCGAGATCGCCCGCCAGGGCCACGCCGACATCCTGGCCGTGGGCAACGAGGTGCTGCTGCGCGGCGACCTGGGCGAGGACGAGCTGCTCGCCGCCATCGCGAGCGCGCGCGAGGCCGCGCCCGGTGTGCGTGTGGGCTACGTGGACGCCTATTTCCTGTTCGAGAAGCACCCACGACTGGTGGAGGCGTGCGACGTCCTGCTCATCAACTGCTATCCGTTCTGGGAGTATTGCCCACACGAGTATTCCCTGCACCACATGCAGGAGATGTACCGGCGCACCGAGCGCATCGCCGGCGGCAAGCCGATCGTCATCAGCGAGACCGGCTGGCCCAGCCAGGGCACGCCGTACGGCGGCGCCGTGCCGGGCGACGACGAGGCCCTGAACTACTTCCTCAACACCTACCTGTGGGCCGAACAGGACGGCATCGAGATCGTCTACTTCGCCGCGTTCGACGAGTCCTGGAAGACGGGCGACGAAGGGGATGTGGGGGCGTTCTGGGGGGTGTGGGATGCAGAGGGCCGATTGAAGTATCGTGGGACCGAAACACCACCGAGTGGTGACCTGTCAGGCGCGTGGGCCAGCTGACGTCCGTGAAACCTGAGGTGTCGCGAGTCGCCGGCTTGGTGCGCTGGCTCTTTCGGTGCAAAATTCTTGCGCGGCTTTTCGATTCCTGGGCATGCCTGCCGGTGGCGTCGCTCGCGGGGATGAGTCATTGGCGGTGGACAGAGGCCTGGGCATGGAAGCCGGGAGCTGCAAGTGCTTATCGTGGCGGCATTGGGCGAGGTATCTCGAATGGTCGATATGCAGACGGTACAAAGCGGGGTTCGATGGATACGACCACCCCACGCTTCAGTTTCACGTAACAGTTGGAGTAGGTGAATCTCTCGACGACTACCGGTAGAGGCGAGGTCTGCGAACCGAACTCAGGCAACTTGCCATCGCGCTGCGGACCCGACCAGGCGAGACCACGGCTCGGATATCGACTTGACAGTATGCCCTGAGACCCTCCGGCCGGTGGCATCGTTCCTCTCCCCGAGCAGCCAACCTCCGTTCATTCTACCACAGCCCCCGCCGCAGACCAACGCCGACTGCGCCCATTCGGCCAAGAGCGCGGTCTTGCCGCAGCCCGCCCCCGCGGCGACGGTGATCAGCCCTCGATCGGCGTCGCGTGCATGCGCCGCCGCGTAACGCCCGCGTAACGCCCCCCGCGCAGACTGTCCTCGCGATTCGGTCCGAACCCCACGACTCGAACGGAGGAACCGTCATGCGATTCGCCCTGATCCTGCTCACCCTGCTGGTCGCATCCGGCCCGGCGGCCGCCCAGAGCTTCACCTGGATCGGTTGGTTCGGCCAGGAATGGACCGACCCCGCCTGGGGCGGCTATTGGACCTGGGACACCCAGCTCATCGAGAACGGCTGGGGGCACCAGTGGATGTACTGGGAGGACCCGGCACCGCACTTCCCGAACACCAGTTCGTCCGTGTTGATACCCGACGGCGCCGCCGTGGACACCTACGGCGGCGGTTTTCCCTACTGCGGCGACCTGACCATCGGTACGGCCGCGCTGTTGCAGATCGTCTACGAGAACCTGACCATCGGCGGTCCGCTGCTGCAGAACAACGGCCGCATCGAACTGATCGCCGGCGGCGGCTGCGTCAGCGGGCTGTACCTCACGGGCCCGCTGACGCTCGCCGGCACGGGCGAGATCCTGCTCGCGCCCGGGCGCTTCCACAGCGACACGGCGTCGATCACCATCACCGTCGGCGACGGACAGTTCATCCACGGCGACGGCCAGTTCGGCTCGCAGCCCTACGGCAACTACCATGGCGTGCAGTTGACGAACCACGGCCATATCCAGGCCACGAGCAGCACGTCGCCGCTCGACATCTACGGCCTGCACGTGGTCAACGACGGCACCGTCGAGGCCACCGGCGGCGCCCAGCTGCGCCTGTGGGGGGACTGGACCAACACCGGCGGCGAACTGCTGGCAACCAACGGCGGCCGCGTGATCCTCGGCGGCGGCGTCAGCCACCCGGTGCAGATCGACGGCGGCTGGCTGCGCACCAGCGGCGGCGGCGAGATCTGGTGCGAGGACTTCGGCGGCGTCAAGAACGTCGTCAATGAGGGCACCCTGCACATCCGACGCTACACCGAGATCCACATGGCCGACATCATCACCAACGACGGCCTGATCAATCAGGGCCACGAGGGCTGGGCCGGCTGGGCCACCATCGCCGTGGACAGCGCCCTGGCCTTCCTGGGCTCGGGCGTCTTGCGCATGGGCACGGGCAACGGCACCTACATGCAGGCCTCGTCCGACCACAACGCCCTGGTCACGAACGGGCCCGACCATACGATAGAGTCATTCGGCGGCCACTTCGGCACCCCGCCCGACGGCTACGGCGACCGGCGCATCGCGCTGCTGAACGAGGGCACGATCGCCTGCACCGACGCGGCCTACGGGACGCGTTTCTACGTCACCGGCAGCGGCCTAGAGAACCGCGGCACGATCACCTTCGCGCCCGCGGCCAACGCGAACGCCGAGATCCACGGCCAATTCCGCCAGACCGCCGGCCTGCTCGACTGCGACGACGGCCTGACGATCTACGACGGCGTCTTCGCCTTCACCGGCGGCGTGCTCGCCGGCGAGGGCTGGCTGCAGGGCGCCGTCACACTCGGTCACGAGGCCGTCATCCATCCAGGCGGCCAGGGCGAGATCGGCACCCTCGACATCTACGGCAACCTGACCCTGACCCAGGGCGCCACGCTGGTCTGCGAGTGGGCCCACGATCATAAGGACCGCCTCGCAGTGCACGGCCTGCTGGCCGCCATCGGCGCGATCACCGTTCGCGTCGATTACGTCGAGCTCGACCCGGGCAAGGGACTCGACTACGTCATCCTCGAGTGCGACGAGTTCGACGACCAGGCGCAGTGGACCCTCGAACTGCCCGACGGCTGGACCAGCGACGGCCTGGCCTGGGAAGGCAATCAACTGGTGATCCGCAATCTCGGTGGCGGCCCGGTGGCCGTCGGCGACCTGCCCACGGCGCTCACGCTGTGCGGCGCCGCGCCCAACCCGTTCAACCCGCACACCACCGTGCGCTTCGCGCTGGATCGCACCGGTCCGGTACGCCTGTGGGTGGCCGACCTGGCCGGCCGAAGCGTACGCACGCTGGTCGGGGAGGTCCGCCAGGCGGGCGAGCACGCCGTGACCTGGGACGGCTGCGACGACGCGGGTCGCGGCGTGGGCTCGGGCACCTACCTGTGCGTCCTGGAGGCGTCGGGAGAGCGGCGGGCCCGCCGCATGACACTGGTGCGCTGATCCTCTCGCAGCCGGCGCGCGGCCTGTGGCCCACCGCAGGCCGTGCGTCGGCGGGGCGCGGCCGCGAGTTCCGCGATCAGTCGAACAACCCCTTCACGCTGCTCCAGTTACGATGCTCCAGCCTGACCGGCTGGCGGCAGCCGCCGTTGTAGCTGTCGACATCGTCGTCTGCAAGCGGCGGCTCGCCCTCGTCCGCGAAGTACGGCGGGCACCCCAC
>CAZVWL010000022.1:0-21395 GCA_964630845.1 uncultured Fibrobacteraceae bacterium | reverse complement strand
GTGCCGCTGCGCAGCACCGGCCGCCCTTCCTCGAACGTCCCGCGGATGCCGACGAAGCCGTTGGCGAGCGCGAAGATCGTCTCGGCCTGCTCGAGGAACGCCGGCGCGTAGCGCGTCTCGATGACCCGCCACTCGTCGACGGGGTACACGTATTCGGGCGGGATGTGCGGTTCGCGGTGCAGCATGGGCCTGGACCTCGCGCGGCGGAGGGAACGGAACGACGGCCAGGTTGTAACATAGAGGATCGGCCGAGATCCGCGACCCCCGCGCGCCAGCCGGCCGCCGCTCGACACTCTTCAGCGACCGCTCACCGACCGCTGGCCAGCAGCAGGGCCACCGCCACGAACACGCCCGCCGTCAACAGGTCGAACAGGCGCTGGACCCACGGCCGGCGCCGCAGCGCGTCGCCGAGCGCGCCCGCGAACAGCGCGAAGCCGGTGAAGATCACGAAGGCCTGCGCCATGAACACGAGCCCGAGCACGATCATCTGCGTCCAGACCGGCCAGACCGCGCCGGGGCGCGCGAACTGCGGCAGGAACGCGAGAAAGAAGAGCGCGACCTTCGGGTTGAGCACGTTCATCAAAAAGCCACGACGGTAGAGCGCCAGGTTGCCGACGGGCGCGTGGTCGGCCGTGCCGATCCGCGCGCTGCCGCCCCGCTCGCGCAAGATGCGCCAGGCCAGGTAGACCAGATACGCGGCGCCGGCATACTGCACGAGCCGGAACGCCAGCGGGCTGGCCGCCAGCACGGCGCTGATGCCGAGCGCCGCGGCCGTCGTGTGCACGACCACGCCCGACACCATGCCCCACGCGGCCAATACGGCCGGCCGCCGTCCCCGCGCCAGGCCGAGCGACACCACGAGGATGTTGTCGGGACCGGGCGCCACGGTCAGCACCACGCAGGCCAGCAGGTAGGGCCCCAGGGCCTCCGGCGCCACGGTCAGAACCCCTGGCCCGGAAGGTTCTCGCGCCCCAGCCGGTGCGAGAGCCGGCCGACGATCTCGGCCGCGCTCGATTCGATGGGCTTGTTGGTCACGTCGACGATCGGCAGCCGGTGGCGGCGGAAATACTCGCGCGCCGCCTCCATCTCGTGGAAGACCCTCCCGGGATCGGTGTACTGGCCCGGCTGCGCTCCGAGCCCCGAGAGCCGGTGCGACCGGTATTCGAGCAGCAGCCCGGTGTTGATCACCAGGCCCACCTGGCGCCGCGCATCGCAGGCCAGCAGCTGGCGCGGCGGGATCATGCCCGCGACCAGCGGCACGTTGGCCGCCTTGTAGCCCTGCATGGCCAGGTACATCGACAGCGGCGTCTTGCCCGTGCGCGAGACGCCGAGCAGGATCACGTCGGCCTGCTCGAGGGTGTCGAGCCCCTGGCCATCGTCGTGGCTGATCGCGTAGTCGATGGCCTCCACCTTCTGGAAGTACTCGCCGTGCAAGCGGCGGTACAGCCCCGGCCGGAACATGCTCGGCGCGCCGAACGCCGCCACGAGGTGGTCGAGCATGCCGCCGAGCAGGTCGACGCCGGGGATGTCGAGTTCCCGGCAGCGCCGTTGCAACAGGTCGCGCAGGTCGGGCGCGAGGATGGTGTAGACGACCATCAGGGCCCGGCGTTCGCGGGCCAGCGCCACGGCCTGCTCCACGTCGGCCGGCAGGCCGATGCCCGGCAGCTTGAGCAACGGCACCTCCGGGTCGCCGAACTGCGCGAGCATCGAGCGCACGAGGTGCTCGGCGCTGCTGCCGGTGCCGTCGCTGACGGCGAGGATGGGTCGACGGTTGGGCGCGGCGGAGCCGTCGTCCGCGTGCAGATCGTTCATGCGATCGCCTCCGGGATGAGTATCCTGTCCGGGAGCATACCAGAAGCAGCGGGTCGGCGACATCATGCCGATGGTCGTATCGTGTCCCGCGGCACGCTCGTGACCCGCCACCACCTTCGGAGGACACGATGCCGCTCACCCCCACACCGGCGCGCACCCCGCGCCTCGATACCGGCGACCCCGCCGCCAAGCGCGAGGAGATCCGCCGCTACTTCCACGACACGTACGACGTCTACGAGTCGCTCTTCGAGCTGCTCGCCGACGACGAGGCCTACTACCGCCGCGCCGACCCCCTGCGCCACCCCCTGATCTTCTACCTCGGCCATACCGCCTGCTTCTTCATCAACAAGCTGGTGCTCGCCAAGCTGATCCCGCAGCGCGTCAACCCGCGCTTCGAGTCGATGTTCGCCGTCGGCGTCGACGAGATGAGCTGGGACGACCTCGACGAGCGCAACTACGACTGGCCACCGGTCGCCGAGGTCCACGCCTACCGCCGCCAGGTGCGCTCGGTGGTCGACCAGGCCATCACCGAGCTGCCGCTCTCGCTGCCGATCGGCTGGGACGACCCCTTCTGGGTCATCCTCATGGGCATCGAGCACGAGCGCATCCACCTCGAGACCAGCTCGGTGCTGATCCGCCAGCTGCCGCTGTCCCTGCTGCGCGAGCACCAGGACTGGCCCGTCTGCCCGCGCCGCGGCCCGGCCCCGCAGAACGAGCTGCGCGACGTGCCCGCCGGCACCGTGGTCCTCGGCAAGAACCGCGACCACGCGCTCTACGGCTGGGACAACGAGTACGGCAAGCTCACCGCCGACATCCCGGCGTTCCGCGCCGCCCGCTACCTGACCACCAACGGCGAATTCCTCGCCTTCATCGAGGCCGGCGGCTACCGCGACCAGCGCTGGTGGACCGAGGAAGGTTGGGCCTGGCGCATGTTCCAGAAGGCGGAGCACCCGCGCTTCTGGCGACGGGACGACAGGGGCGGCTGGCGCCTGCGCTGCATGACCAGCGAGGTCGCCATGCCCTGGGACTGGCCCGTCGAGGTCAACCAGCTCGAGGCCAAGGCCTTCTGCGCCTGGCAAGCCGCCGCAACCGGTCTGCCCATCCGCCTGCCCACCGAGGAGGAATGGTACCGCCTGCTCGACCACGCCGGCATCCCCGACCAGCCGGACTGGGAGCGCGAGCCCGGCAACATCAACCTGGCGCACTTCGCCTCGTCGTGCCCGGTCACCGAGCACGTGCACAACGGCTTCGGCGACGTCGTGGGCAACGTCTGGCAGTGGACCGAGACCCCGATCACCGGTTTCCCCGGCTTCGTGGTCCACCCCCTGTACGACGACTTCTCGACCCCCACCTTCGACACCCGCCACAACCTGATCAAGGGCGGCTCCTGGATCTCGACCGGCAACGAGGCCACCCAGGGCAGCCGTTACGCCTTCCGCCGCCATTTCTACCAGCACGCGGGCTTCCGCACCATCGCCAGCGACGCCCCCGTGGTGATCCGCGAGGACATCTACGAGACCGACGCGCTGGTCGCCCAGTACTGCGAGTTCCACTGGGGCAACGACTACTTCGGCGTGCCCTCGTTCCCCCGCCGTCTGGCCGAGCTCTGCGTCGCGTTCAACCAGGACCGCCCCTCGCGCCGCGCCCTGGACCTCGGCTGCGCCACCGGCCGCGCCACCTTCGAGCTGGCCCGCCACTTCGACCACGTGACCGGCATCGACTTCTCGGCCCGCTTCATCCGCGTCGGCCACGAGCTGCAGCAGAAGGGCTACACGCGGTACGCCATCCCCACCGAGGGTGAGCTGCTGAGCTTCCACGAGGCGCGCCTGGACCGCTTCGGCCTGGACGACCTCGCCGGCCGCGTCGAGTTCTGGCAAGGCGACGCCCACAACCTCAAGCCGCAGTTCACGGACTACGACCTGATCCTGGCCGCCAACCTGATCGACCGCTTGTACGACCCCGCCCGCTTCCTCGACGACGTGCACACGCGCCTCGTGCCTGGCGGCCTGCTGGTGATCACCTCGCCCTACACCTGGCTCGAGGAGTTCACCCCACGCGACCGCTGGCTGGGCGGCTTCAAGGTGGACGGCGAGAACGTCACGACGCGCGACGGTCTGCAGCAGGCGCTCGCCGGCCGCTTCCGGCTGGTCGGCCGGCCACAGGACGTGCCGCTGGTGATCCGCGAGACGGCGCGCAAGTTCCAGCACACGCTGGCCGAGCTGACCGTGTGGGAGCGGTTGCCGTCGTAGCGATCGGGATGATCGGCGCACCGGCCGGCTGGGCAAACGTCGCGCGGCGGTCGGTGCGCCGACGCACGGGCCTCCGGTTGCGCGGCGCCGTTCAAGCCTCGATGAGCCGGAACCTCGCCTCCGCGAGCCGCCGCCCGTTGACCTGCAGCTCCACCCGGTGCTCTCCGGCATGCAGCGTGCGCGTGCTGGCGTGCCTGAGCGGGTGCGACTTCCGCAGCGAGGTCTGCTCGCCGCCACGCAGCTCGACGGTGGTCCACTTGAATACCTTTGACGAGACCTTGCCCGTCGGCCGCGCGTAGTGCACCACGTAGTCAACCACCAGGCGCAGCTTGCCACGCCCACCGTGGCTCAGCGTCGCCTCGAGCGCCACCGCACCGCCGATGCGCGGCCGCCGCGGGCTGGCCACCAGGCTGGCCTCGACCGCCCCGGCCGGCGCGAAGCCCAGCAGCCCGAGCGCGTCGGCCCGCCCGGCCTTCACCAGCGATCGCAGCGCGTGCTTGACCACCCACCGCCGCTCCGCAGACGCCCCCGCCAACCAGGCCTTGCAGCGCGCCACCACGAGTGCGGGGTGGTCCTTGGCGAGGTCGTTCAGATGATTGGCGACAGACCGGCGCACGTACAGCTCGGGATCGTCCTTGAGCGCCTCGAGGATCGGCCAGCTCGGCGACGGGTCGGCCGTCAGCGCGGTGAGCCGCTTGCCCCACGGCAACCGCGGGCGCGACCCCTCCGAGCACCAGCGCCGCACGTGCGCGTTGGGGTGCGCGGTGAGGGCGAGCAGCCGCGGGTAGACCTCGGCCGGACGCTGCTCCAGAAACGGCCGCACCGCGAACTCGGACGAGAAGCGCATGGTCAGCTCGGTCATCGCGTGCATGGACTCGTCGAGGTGCGGCACGCCGTGGTCGGCGATGAACTGGCCGACCGGCCACTGCAGCCAGCCGTCGGTGACCGCCTCGCAATCGGGCAAGACCGGCGGCAGACTGCGCGTGAGGATGTCGAGGGCCTGCGGGACGTCGGCCGGCAGCTCGTCGGTGAGCGCGTCGGTGAAGCGCCGCACGCGATTGTGGAACTCGAGCGCGTCGAGGTCTCGCGTGGCGAGGTCCACGAAGCGGCGCTGGTCGAACGGGGGCCAGGCGGCGGCCACCTGCGCGGCCAGGCGCGCGGCGGCGGCGGCGTCGAACCAGTGCTTGAAGAGCTTGCGCTCGGTCACTCCCGCTCGTCCTCGCCGCGGCGGCTGCCACCCCGTTCGTTGCCAGCCGACGTGATGATCGTGCGCGTGGCCCCGGCGACGGCCTTGCTGGCGATGTCCTGCACCTTCTCGTACGCGCGTTCCTGCTGCCCGGTCAGCAGTTCGATCTGCTTGACCTGCGCGGCCACCAGGTCGGTCAACGAGGCGATGCGGCTCTCGAGCACCTGCAGCTTGCCTTCGAATTCCTTGGTCAGCAGCTTCTGGGACAGCCCGTGTTCGGCCTGCAGGCGGGTGGTCACCTCTTTGACCGCGCGCGCGACGGCCTCGTCGCGCTCGCCAGGGAAGGCCTCGACGCGGGCGCGAAGTTCGTCGAGCGTCTTCTCGCGCTCGCCGACCGCTTCCTCACGCGCCGCCAGCTCGCGCTGGCGCGCCTCGACCTGCTCGTCGAAGGCCGCCTGCTTCGCCTGGATCTTGCCGGTAAGCTCGGCCAGCTTGTCCTGCAGCTCGGTCTGCTTGCGCGCCAGCTCCCGTTTCCACTCGTACTCGTGTTCCTCGCGCTCGCGCTTACGTTTCTGTTCGAACTGCGCGGCCTCGTCTTTCCACTGGGCCTTGCGCGCCGACACTTCGGCTTCCAGCTCCGCGCGTTGCTGCGCCATGGCGGCGGCGAACTTCTCGCGTTCGGCCTTGTGGGCTTGCAAGAGGGCGGCGAGGTCGATCGCGGCCGTCTCGACCTCGAAGATGCGCTTCAGTTCGGCCTGCTTCTCTTCGATCTCCGCGCAGAGCGCCCGGTAGCGCTCGTGTTCGGCGGCGAACCGGTCGGAGAGGTCGCTCAGCTCGGCGCTCAGGGCTCGCTTGAGGTCGGCGATCCGCACCACCGGGTCGGTCGCCACGGCCTGGGCGGCGGCAACGGCGGTCTGCTCGCGCTTCTGCTCGGAACGGAGCTTACGGGCGTCCAGCAGTTCCTCTTCCCTGTTGCGCAGGAGCTTTTTCAGCTCGTTATAGGCCTCGAGCATTTCCTTCTTGGTGTTGACCATCGAGATGGCGGGCACGTTGGCGTCGGCGGGCATGAGAAGCTCCTATCATCTGGCGGCATCATGTGACGCGGACGGAGGCTCAGGTGATTCGGCGGGGATGATAACCGATCCATGGGTCCAAAGGAAGGCTCCTGCAATCGAGACTTGGCGTGCCGGACTCGGTGCGCCGGACCCGGTGCGCCGGCGCACCACCAACCCAGCCGCCTCAAACGACCCAGACCACCTCGGTCGCCAGCACGCGGGCGAACCGATCCCCCCGCGTGACGACCTCGCCCCATTCCGCCTCGGTGTAGACGAGGATCTCCGCCGGTACCGGCAGTCCGGTGGCGTCCCAGTCGCGTCCGCGTTCCAGGAACGGTCGGTCCGACGCGGCCACCACCGCGACCAGGTCGACGTCGCTGCCGACGCCCCAGCGCCCGGTCGCGTAGCTGCCGAAGTAGCCCAGGCGCCTCAGCTCGGGGCGCGCCGCGCGCTGGTCGGTGGCCCAGCGGCGCACCGCGGCGTCGACCGTCTCACGATCCGGCCATCTGAGCACGGACGAAGTCAAGGATCGCACGGGCATGCTGGATGGCCTCGCTGCTCTGCAACTCGCCGTAGTGCTCGAACGGGGCACCTTCGGGGTGGCCGTTGGGGTAGCGGCTCGGCACGTAGAAGTTGTCCAGCACCATGCCGCGGTTGACGAGGTCGTCCGGCGGCGTCAACGGCAGTTCACGCAACAGGCGCGCCACGACGTGACCCCAGGCCTCCTGCCCAAGGTAGAGGTGCAGCGCCTTGACCGCCTTCTCGGCGGCCTGCTGCGACGCGAAGCACGCCCAGTCGTGACCGCCGTGCGCACGGGCAAGCCCTGCGTGGTCGAGGTCCTTCTCTGCCTGGGCGAACCAGTCGCGCGCGCGGTTGGCCATCGCGTTCTCTCCGGTTGTGTCCATCGCCATCCTACCTCCAGCCCACGGGTCCGAGCAAGCTCCGGGATGGCGGGACAGCAGGAACGATACCACGGTCACCGTGGCTGCAACACGAGCCGATGCACCACCTGCTGCGGCAGCAACGGCGACGGCCTCCCTTCGGCCCAGTCCTCGTGGCCGGCCAGGAAGAACGGCGAAAGGGGATGACCGCTCTGTCCGCCCGGCATGTGGAACAACCCGTCCTGCTCGTGCCCGGGCGAAACCACGAGGCGCTGGCTGGCGCCGCTGGTGCGACCCTGCACCCGCGGCACGTGCGCGTCACCGGGCAGCGGCCGCGCGGGCGCGGCCAGGCGGCGGTGCAGCCGCGGCACCACGCTCGCGAACGGATGCTCGACGCGCACGGTGTTCACCTCGCCCCAGATGCGGTCCTCGAGGCGCTGGCCGTCCTTGGCCGCCGCCTCGACCACCGTCTGGACCGCGGCGAGCACGACCGCGTCCCAGTCGCGCGCGCCCGCGGGCAGCAGGTGCGGCGGGCGCTCGGTCAGCAGCGTCCAGGTCACCGCGTGGCGGTACGGCAGCTCGCGGGCCTCGAGGCTCGCTTCGGCCACTTGCACCGGGTGGGTGAGCAGCTCGTAGGCGCGGTCGATCAGCACGATCATCACGTGGCGCATCAGCCGGTACGACGCCGACGACGGCTCCGCGCGGCCGCCCCACTCGTCGCGCACGATGCGCAGGAACGTGGCCTGCCCCTCTGCCAGGCCCGCATCCGCCTGGTGGCGCTCCAGGACCGCCAGCACGAGGTCGCGCCACTGGCCGAGCATCACGGCGCGGTCGTCCAGTTGCAGCGCCAGCATGTCGGCCTCGACCGGGGCGGCCAGCGCGCGCAGGCCGTCGCGGATCTGCCGCGCGCGGGCGCCGAGGCCGTAGCCGCCGTCGCCGATCAGAGAGAGGTCCTGGCCGGAGGCGACGCGGTTGTTGGCGGTCCAGAGCAGACCCTCGGCGGGGTCGATCACGCGCGGTTGCGCGGCCGGGTCGAGGTAGCCGTCCCAGCGATGGGCGCCGTCGGCCCAGGACACCGGTGTGCGGCCGTCCCAGCCCACGCGGCGCGGGATGCGGCCGGCGATGGTCCAGGCGATGCGGCCCTCGCGGTCGGCGCACACAAAGTTCTGCGGCGGGATGCCCACGCTGCCGGCCAGCGCGACCGCCGCCTCGACGTCGGCCACGGATTCCAGACCGAGCAGGCGCAGGTTGACGGCGTCGGCGTCGTGCGCGGTCCAGCGCAGCGCGAGGGGTCGACCCCGCGTGTCGGTGTGCCACAGCGGTCCCCAGATCGTCTCGCGGATGCGCACCGTGTCCGGTCGGGCGCCCGTGACCGCGATGACCTCGAGGTGCTCGTCGAACGCCCGCCAGCCGTCGGGCGTGCGGTAGGTGGCGGCGGCGGCGGTGTCGGCCTCGACGACCACGAGGTCCAGCCAGTCGCCGTAGCTGTTGGTGAAGCCCCAGGCCACCTGGCCGTTGCTGCCGACCACCACGGCCGGCGTGCCGGGCAAGGTGACGCCCACCACGGCGCGGCGGTCGCCGCCCTCTGGCCAGCTCAGACGCGCGCGGTACCAGATGTTGGGCAGACCGTGCCCCAGATGCATGTCGTTGGCGAGCAGGCTGCGACCGTGCCCGGTGCGACGGCCGCTGACCGCCCAGTTGTTGCTGCCGGTGGAGTCGGCGAGGTCGGGCTCGGGCGTCTCCAGGAAGGAGAGCCAGGTGCGGCCGCCGAAGTCCCAGGTGCGCGCGTCCACCAGGCTGGAATCGGGCAGGACCATGGTCAACGGCGCCCCGGACTGCACGGGCGCGGCCCAGGGATCGGCCGGCGCGAGCAGGAAATCGGCCAGCGGCGGGGGCAACAGGTCGCGCGCGGCGCCCCAGGCCAGCTCGGTGCGGTCGGTGAGGCTGAGGTCCAGGAACATCGAGTACAGCGTCAGGACCGAGTCCTCCGCACGCCATGGCTGCGGGCGCTGGCGCAGCAGGAGGTATTCCCAGGGCCGCACGCGCAGATCGCGCAGGCCGGCGTTGACGCCGACGGTGTAGGCGTCGAGAATGGCGCGCTCGTGGGGCTCCAGCTGCGCGAGCACCGCCGCAGCCCGTGACCGGAAACGGTGGCGGCGATGGTTGCGGTCCATGTCCAGCGCCATGGCACCGACCAGGGCCGACAGCTCGCCCGCGGCGTTGCGGCGCTGCAGGTCCATCTGGAAGTAGCGGTCCTGGGCGTGCAGGTAACCGAGGGCCCGGGCGGCGTCGAGCCGGTTGTCGGCGGCGATGTCGGGCACGCCGAGCGCATCGCGGCCGATGGTCACCGGTGCTTCGAAGCCGGCCACGGCGCGCGCGCCGTCGAGGCGGGGAAGGCTGCCGCGTACCAGCAGCGTGGCGAGACCCGCGGCGATCGCGGGCAAAACCACGACGAGGCCGAGGATGACGACGGCCAGGCGGCGCCAGTTCAAGCGGCGCCAGTTCAGGCGGCGCGGGCGCGTCCGGCGGCGGAACGTGCGACTCATCGATGACTCCTGTGGCGAGGCGCGGGGCTGACGACGACCATGGAACCTATCACAACCCGGCGATCCCCAGGAGTCCAGAAGTGACGCCCGCCCCCGCCAACCCGTCGTTGACCGCGGCCCCGATCGGCGGCCTGGTGCGCCACCTCGCGATCCCGGCGAGCATCGGCTTCCTGTTCAACACCCTGCTCAACGTGGTGGACACCTGGTTCGCGGGCCTGCTGTCGACCGAGGCGCTCGCGGCGCTGTCGCTGTCGTTCCCCGTCTTCTTCACCTTGATCGCGATGGGCTCGGGCTTCTCCACCGGAGCGACCGCCCTGATCGGCCAGGCGCTCGGCGCGGACGATCGCCGCGCGGCCGCGCTCGTGGCCTCGCAGGGCCTTGTCCTCTGCCTGGTGGTGGCCGGCGTGGTGATGGCCACGGGGTACGCCGCGGCCCCCTCGCTCTTCCGCCTCCTGGGCGCGAGCGACACCTATCTGACGATCTGCCTGCAGTACATCCGTGTGATCCTGCTCGGCAGCGGCTTCGTGTTCACCGTCTACATGCTCAACGGCGCGCTCAACGCGCAGGGCGACACGCGGTCGTTCCGCGATTTCCTGATCGTGGCGGCGATCCTCAACGTGGGCCTCGATTACTGGTTCATGTTCGGCGGCCTCGGCCTGCCGGCCATGGGCGTGGCCGGCATCGCCGCCGCCACCATCGTGCTGCAGGGCTTCGGCGTCCTGCTGCTCGGGTGGCGCCTGCGCCGCACTGGCCTGCTCGCGCGCGGCGGCGGCGCCTCGTGGCGACCGCACGGCGCCACCCTGCGGGCGATCGTCGCGCAGGGCATCCCGGCGAGCCTGAACATGATGTCGGTCGCCGTCGGCATCTTCATCATCACCTGGTTCCTGAGCCGCTTCGGCCAGGCGGTGGTCGCGGCCTACGGGGTGGCCACCCGCGTGGAGCAGATCGTGCTCTTGCCCGCGCTCGGGCTGAACGTGGCCGCACTCACCCTGGCGGCCCAGAACGGCGGCGCACGGCGTTACGACCGCGTGCGTGCGGCGATCCGCACCTGCCTCGCGTACGGGGCCGTGGTGGCCGGCCTCGGCTCGCTCGGCATGCTGGTCGCGGCGCGCCCGTTGATGGCCATCTTCAGCGCCGACCCCGCCGTCCTCGACGTCGGCGCCCGCTACCTGCGCATCGCCGCCCTCGTCCAGTTCGCGTACATCGCCCTGTTCATCAACACGTCGGCGCTGCAGGGGCTCAAGCTGCCCGTCTTCGCGCTGTGGATCGGCCTCGGCCGCCAGATCGCCGCGCCCCTGCTGCTGTTCTGGCTCGGCACCGAGGTGCTCGGCTGGGGCCTGACCGGCATCTGGTGGACGATCCTCGGCATCACCTGGTCGGCCGCGATCGTCGCGGTCGTGGTCGCGCAGCGTCAGGTCAGCCGGCTCGAGCGGGCCGCGACCGGCCCGGCAGGACGCTAACGCGGCGTGGTGAGCGACCCGCCGTTGTCGCGCGGCCCCAGCCCCAGCAGGAACGCCGCCGCGCGCGGCGCCCACCGGGCGGCATCCGGGCTTGCCCCCGCACCCTCGCCCCACACCCGCCTGAGCATGTCCGTGTCGACCGCGCCGGGACTGACCGCCACGGCCGCCAGCGGACGCGGCAGTTCCTCCGCCAGGGCGCGGGTGAGCCCCTCGACCGCCCACTTGCTCGCGCAGTAGGGCGCCACCTCCGGCGAGGTCGACCGGCCCCAGCCGGAGCTGAGGTTGACGACCACGCCGCGCCCGGCCGCGATCATCGCCGGCACGAACGCGCGCACGACGTTCATGATGCCCAGCACGTTGACGCGGATCACCGCCTCGGCCTCGGCCGCGGGAACGTCCCAGAGGGGCGCCGGCGCGTTGATCAGGCCGGCGTTGTTGATCAGCAGGTCCGGCGGTCCGTGGTCGGCGAGCAGGCGAACGGCCCAGGCGTCGACGGCGGCGGGGTCGGCCACATCGACGGCGGCGAAGGCGTGCGGGGCGGGGTAGGCGGCCTGCAGGGCGGCGATGTCCTCGGCGGAGCGGCCGCAGCCGAACACGGTGTGGCCGGAGCGGGCGAACTCGTCCAGCAGGGCGCGGCCGAGGCCGCGGGTGGCGCCGGTAAGCAGGATGAGCTTCACGATCGCCGCTGCCCCGTCGCCGCCCAGTACCCGTAGAGCACGAACGCTCCCAGCACCAGCACCCCCATCAGCGGTCCCTCCGCATACCACGCCGACCAATCCGCCACCCGCGCGTGCCAGCCGACCTGCATCGCAGCCATCGCCACCACGTACGCCACGGCGCCGAATCGCAGGAGCAACGCGAGCAGGATCGACGCCGCGACGACGTTCACCACGAAGTTGCCCCAGGACGTCGCTCCATCCCCGTAAACGACCGCCCAGACGAGCAGTGTCAGCGACAGCGCCAACCAGCGCCGACGGATCACATACTGCAGCACCACGAGCAACATGACCAGCAGCACCGAGGCGGCCAGGCTCATCGCCAGGTCGGCATGCACGGCGAGCGCGCGTCGCGGCCCTTGCAAGAGCACCGGGTTGAACCAGAGCAGGGCCGGCGGGCCGTCGGCGAACACGGACTCGACCAGCCGCCGCACCGGCCCGGTCACGGCCGATACGACCATGCCGGCCATCACCCCAACCAGCACCGACTGGCCCACCAGCGGATCGCGCCACGACACCCGCGCCCGGCTCAACAGCCGGCTCGACGGCACGAACATCGTCGGCCACACCTGCCGCCCCATCGGCTCGGCGGCCAGGTAGCTGCCCCAGGCGATCATCCCGCTGAACGTCGCCCCCACGAGCAGCACCCAGACCTCGCTCGCCCAGACGAAGGTGAACAGCACGTGCGATTGCAGCCCCTTGCCGGCGAGGAAGAGCACGAAGATGGCCCAGCCGAACCGCACCGCACCACGCTGGTCGGCGCGCCCGCGCTGGGTGTTGCGGCGCACGTGGTAAGCAACGAGCACGGCGATGGCCAGGAACAGCGCCGGTTGCAGGAATTCCGCCGCCATTCCCAGCGGTCCAGGCCTCCTGACGGTCGGCTCAGCGGCCAGCCCCTCGAGGCTCGCCGAGGTCGTCACGTTGAAGAGCACGGGCCGACCCTCGAACGACCCCGCCTCGACCCTCAGCTCATCCTGCGGCCGATCGGCCAGGGAGCCCACCCAGGCGCGGCGCTGGTCCGGCGCCATGAACCTCTGATATCGCGGCCGGACCTCGTCGAAGCGTGCCGTGTCGAGGCCCGCGAGCGTAAAAAGCGGCGCCCAGTCCGGCTCGGCCGGCTCCTCGACCAGCGCCGAGAAGCGACGCGGCATGACCTCGAAGCGGCGCAGGCGGCCGGCGAGGTCGAGCATCACGACGACCTCGGCCGGGTTGGTCGGCTGCGGGTTGCCGATGGACACCGGACCGCGCATCATGACCGGCCCCTCTTGCCGGCTCGGCATCATCACGAACGGCGATTGCCGGTACCAGAATGCCACCGCATCGGGCCGTTCGCGCAACGTCGCCCAGCGGTTCGCCGACGAATCGGCGCGCGCCACCTCGTCGAGGATCTCGCTCCAGACGAGGAATCCCCAGGCCCGATCCAGCGGGTCGCGGTAGACCGGCTCGGTGTAGCCGAGCTGCCGCAACACGCCTTGCGCGAGGTCGAGCAGCACCTCCGGGCGACGCTCAAGCGGCAGGTGATGGGCCACGGACATGCTGCCCGCCCACCAGGTGACCCCGGCCACGAGCACCATCGCCGCCGCGGCGAGCGACAGGGCCCGACCCCGCCGCATGCCGGCCCGCTCGCCTGCCTGCGCCACGAGTTCCGGCGACGGCACCTCGCCCGCCGCCAGCGCCGCCGCCAGCGGATCGCCGCCCGGCAACGCCGCGGCCACCGCCAGCGCCGACGCCGGCCGGTCGGCCGGCGCCTTCTCGAGGCAACGCATGATCGCCCGCTCGACCACCGGATCGAGCTCGCTCACGTGGCTCGACGGGTTGGCCGGCGTAGCCGACGCGTGCAGGTCCCGCAGCTCAGCGAGCGACCCCGCCGCGAACGCCCGCTTGCCGGTGAACAGCTCGTACAGGACCAGCCCCAGTGCGTAGATGTCGCTGCGGACGGTCACCTCGCGCCCCTCGAGCTGCTCCGGCGCCTGATACGCGGGCGTGCCCGAGCGCACGTCGTCCTGGTCGATGGTCTCGGCGATCGCCGCCAGACCGAAATCGGTCAGGCGCACCTGGCCACGGCCGTCGAGCATGATGTTGGCGGGCTTCAGGTCCCGGTGCAGGATGCCCTGATCGTGCGCCGCGGATAGCCCGGCGCAGATCTGCCGCGCCACCTCCACCGCTCGCTCCTGCGGCAGGCGGCCGATGCGGCGCAGCAACGAGGCGAGGTCTTCGCCGTCGACGTACTCCATGCTCAGGAAGTGCCGCCCGGCGACCTCGCCGAGGTCATAGACGCGGCACACGTTCGCATGGGTCACCTGCAGCGACGTGCGCACTTCCGCGCGAAAACGCGCCAGCCGCTTCTGGTCGGCGGCGACGTCGGCGGGCAGGAACTTGAGCGCCACCGGTTGGCCGAGCCTGAGGTCGTCCGCCCGGAACACCTCGCCCATGCCGCCGCGGCCGAGCAGGCCCACGATGCGGTAACGGTCGCCGATCAGCGTGCCGGGGGCGAATCCGTGCCCGTCTACCGGTCCGCCGGGCCCCGACGCATGGCCCCGCACGTTGCTCGACGGCAGCGTGGCCAGGTCCGGATCCGCGTCGACCGTCCGCTCTTCCAGCCCGGCCAGGTCACGGCCGTCCCCTGGTTGCATGACTCCACAACCCGGACAGAAGCGGCTGCTGGCGGGCACCTCGGCCCGGCATCGAGGGCAGGTCGACATGGCGGCCATGATAGCCCAGATCGACCCGATGCGCGCCTCCACGTTCCGGTCGACACCGGCACCGGGCGGCGATAGTCTTCTGGACGATCCTGGATCAACTCGCCGAGCCCCCGAAAGGTAGCCACCGATGACGCTGCCACGACCCGACGTCACCGACTACGGACTCTTTTACCACGGCTACGTGGCCCGCTGCCTGAACGCCGACATCCTGGCCGAACTCGCCGCCCAGACCGCCACCGCCGACGCGCTGCTGCGCCCCCTCGACGACACCACCGCCCTGCGCCGCTACGCTCCAGGCAAGTGGAGCATCAAGCAGCTCATCGGTCACCTGATCGACTCCGAGCGGCTCTTCGCCTACCGCGCCACGAGCATCGCGCGCGGCGACCCCACGCCTCTGCCCGGCATGGACCAGGACCTCTGGCTGGCCGGCGCCGACTTCGACCGTATCCCCATCGCCGACCTCCGCGACGAGTTCCTCCTGCTCAGGCGAGCCACCGTGCTCTTCTTCCAGGCCTTGCGACCTCACGACCTCGCCCATCGCGGCCTCGCCGACGGACAGCCGGTCACCGTACGCGCCTTGCCGTATATCATCGCCGGCCACAGCGCCCATCATCTCGAGGTGCTCGCATCGCGGTATCTGTAATAGGCCGGCGCTAATTTGATCTTTGACCCCAGAAAGTTGGCAACGTTGCCAACTTTTTGGGGTCAAACCTCAAAAATATTCGACCCCAAAAGCTCGATTCCACGGCCACCGGCCACGCCACACGTACGCTCGCACCTGACCATCCCGCGCCCGTCACTCGTGTCAAAGATTTTTCCTGTCGGGTTTCCTCTCGCCTTGTCGCGTCCTGATGATGAAACGCCCGCACAACCACGAGCATCAAGGAGTCGACCCATGACGACGCGACGTCTTGTCACCATCCCGCACCAAGGACTCTTCCTCTTCCTTGCCGCCACCCTCAGCCTGCTCGGCGGCGCCAACCGAGCCCACGCCGAGGCCACCATTTCGTTCAGCCACCTGCCGTGCGCCGTCTTCGTCGACCTGCCGGCGCCGGAAGGCTCGGCCACACCGTTCCTGCCCTTCTCGGTGCCGCTCTGCGGCGGCGGCGAGCTCTACGTCACCACGCGCAGCTACCCCTTGCGGCCGCAGCCCTACACCGACGAACCCTATTCCACCGGCACGTTCAATTACTCCAACGCCGGCACCAAGGAAGAGATCGACCCCGCCGTCAACCCCGGCGACTACCGCGGTCGTTTCCAGAGCCGCGCGACCGTCGGCTGGGACCTGCTGCTGGACTTCGACGTGCCGATCGCCTCGTTCGGGATGAGCACGATGCAGACCCGTTTCGTCAACTGCGTCTCCGACCGCATGCAGCTCTTCGACGGACCACACGGCACGGGGGAACTGATCGCCGAGGTCTACAGCCAGGGCCCCCCGGCCAGCCCCTACTTCCACGCCGTCCGCTTCACCGGCTACAACGCCGGGGCGCCGGTGATCCGCTCGGTCGTCATCGACGTTCAATCGGACGTCGACGGCCGCCTGTTCCTCGACGGCCTGGCCTTCGGGCAAAGCCAGTCGACGACCAGCGCGCCCGCCACGCCGCCCCCCCTCGTGCTGCACCCGGCCGCGCCCAACCCGTTCAACCCGCGCACGACGATCCGCTACGACCTCGCCGTGGCCGGCACGGTCAGCCTTCGCCTCTTCGACCTGCGCGGCCGTATGGTGCGCGAGCTGGCCCAAGGCCCGCGCCCAGCCGGCGCGCACGCGGTCCTGCTGGACGGGGACGACCTCGCCAGCGGCATCTACCTGGTTCGGCTGGAAGGGCCCGGTGGGGTGCAGCAAGCGCAGCGAATCACGCTCGTGCGATGAAAAAGACCAACCGGCCGCCGCTCGGTGCGCGTGAGCGACGGCCGGTGGTCAGCACCTGTCTTGTCGGAGCGGACACGAGCGCTCGTGCAAAACGTGTCCTTGATCGGCTCGAACCCACGGGGCCGCTCCCAGGTGCCGTCACTCGAGGCGCCAGGATTGCCAACAGGAGCCGGAACTACCTCGTCGCGTCGCGCAGTCTATCAAGAGTCCGTTGAACGACGCAACAGGAATTGATGAATACCACGAAATGCCGCCATTTTGTTTTTCCGCCTCTTGCGCACCGGCTAAAACTTCTGGTAAAATTACGGCATGAACAGTCAAGTAAATAAGCTCCGGGAGCAGCCCGGACTCGTCTCGTCCTGGTGGTGGCACACCGCCGGACGGATGGGTCTGCCCTGATCAGGGCCTCTCGCCAGAGCAACACGACCCGACCGCCGGCTTCCGAATCAAGAAAGCCGGCGGTGCTTTTTTACCCGAAAGGATGGACGACCATGGCCGCCAACGCACCGCAACCACAGCAGCGACCGCAACCCGGCGCCCCCGACGACCAGGGTTTCTTCGGCCCCTACGGCGGCCGTTTTGTCCCCCCACCGCTCGAGGCGCCCCTGCAGGAGCTGACCGACGCGTTCCTCGCGACCTGTGACGACGAGGTCTTCCAGGCCGAGCTGGCCGCCGAACTGCGCGACTACTCGGGTCGCCCCACGCCGCTCTACCATGCCCGGCGGCTCAGCGACCACGTCGGCTGCACCGTGCTGCTCAAGCGCGAGGACCTCAACCACCTCGGCGCCCACAAGCTGAACAACTGCCTCGGCCAGGCCCTGCTCGCCCGTCGCATGGGCAAGCGCAAGATCATCGCCGAGACCGGCGCCGGGCAGCACGGCACCGCCACGGCCGCGGTCGCCGCGCGCCTGGGCCTTGAGTGCGAGATCCACATGGGCGCCGAGGACATGCGCCGCCAGCGGCCCAACGTCCTGCGCATGGAGCTCTTGGGCGCGCGCGTTGTCGCCGCCGAACAGGGCGACCGCACGCTCACCGAGGCGGTCGACCAGGCCATCGGCGCCTGGGTCGCCGACAGCGCCAACGCCTTCTACCTGCTCGGTTCGGCCGTCGGACCCCACCCCTACCCGCTGATGGTGCGCGAGTTCCAGTCGGTGATCGGCCGCGAGGCGCGCGCGCAGTGCCTCCAGCAGCACGGTCGTCTACCCGACCTGCTGGTCGCCTGCGCCGGCGGCGGCAGCAACGCCATCGGCCTGTTCCACGCCATGCTCGAGGACGAAGGCGTGCGGATGGTCGGCGTCGAGGCCGGCGGCTCCGGCGTGCACACCAACCGCCACGCCGCCACCCTGACCTGCGGCCGGCCGACGGTCATCCACGGCATGAACACCTATTGCGTGCCGGCCGGCGAGGTCGCGCCCGGCGGCAACCACTGCATCGCTGCCGGCCTCGACTACCCGGGCATCGGCCCTGAGCACGCCTACCTGAGGGACCGCGGCCGTGTCACCTACGCCGCCGTGACCGACGACGAGGTGCTCGCCGCCTTCGCCCGCCTCAGCCGCCTCGAGGGCATCATCCCGGCCTTCGAGAGCAGCCACGCCCTGGCCTACCTGGAGCACCTGCAGGGCAGGGTCGACCCCGCCACCCTGGTCGTGGTCAACGTCTCGGGGCGCGGCGACAAGGACCTCGACGAGTACTTCCGGCGGATTTCCTCCGACACGGTGTAACCTGCCTCCAGGCGCGTGCGTTCCTATGGTTGTCATGGAACGCACGCGCTTCAACCAGGTCCTCGCGGACCAACGCCATCGGGTCTTCGGCCACGCCCTGCGCTGCCTGCGTGACCGCCACGACGCCGAGGACGCCACACAGGAGGTCTTCCTGCGCCTGTGGCGCTCCGGCCCCGACCTCGACGACGACCGCATCGCCGCCTGGCTGATGAGCGTCACCCACAACCTGTGCATCGACCGCGCCCGGCGCGCCCAGGCCCGCCGCAAACACTTCGGCGATCCCGACCCCGCCGCCCTCGACACCCTCGCCGATGCCGCGCCGCCGCACCCGCTGGCCGCCGCGGAGCCGGATCACCCGGAGCTGGAAGCCGCCCTGGCCGCCCTGCCGGTCGCCTCGCGCAGCCTCCTTCTGCAGCACTACTGGCAGGGTCGCCGCCTGGGCGAGATCGCCGCGTCGCTGGGCGTGCGCGAGAGCACGCTCAAGGTACGCCTGCACCGCGCGCGCAAGACGTTGCGCGGGCTGCTGGATCGTTGCCAGCCGCCGACCGCGGCGGTTCGACAGGAGCAAGGATGAAGACCGAGTGCCGTCACATCGAGGCCTCGCTGGCCCCGCTGGCCGCGGGCGAGCTGAGCGTCTTCGAACGACGCCGCGTCGAGGCCCACCTCGCGGCCTGCGCCACGTGCGGCGCCGAGTGGCGCCGTGAACAGAAGCTGCGCGCCCTGGCCGCCGACCTGCCCGAGATCGCCTGCCCCGACCACGTGACCGCCGCCATCGCCGCCGCCGTCGACCGCGACCAGGCACGCCGGCGCCGCATCAACGCGCTGCGCCGCGTCTGGCCGCGGGTCGCGGCGACCTCGGCGCTGGCCGCCGCCGCCGCCGTGCTGTTGCTGGTCCTGGCGCCCGCCAAGGCGCCGTCGCCGACCATGAACGAGCCGGTCGCGGCCGTCACCCCCACGGCGCCGGCGCCCGAGCTGGCCCAGGCCCGCCGCGACGTGATGCACGCCCTGGCGCTGACCGCCGCGGTCTTCGACCGCACCGAGCGCCGCCTCTTCGCCGATGTCTTCCGCCTGCTCGAGCCGGCGGCCCGCGCCGCCGACCGTTTCGATCTCTCGACCACCAACAACGGAGGCCAAGGATGACGACCCAGACCCCCCGCACCCGCCGCCTGCGCACCGTCGCGACCCTGACCCTGCTGCTGGTCGCCGCCGGCGCGGTCACCGGCCCGGCCAGCGCCCAGAAGGGCACGCCCGGCTTCGTGGATCTCTCCTGGATCCAGATCCCCACCGACGCCAGCGACGTGCAGGAGATCGACCTCACGGCGCTGCTCAGCCAGCTGTCCGACGAGGCGAAGGATGGCGGCGAACACCAGCTCGCGCGCCTGCTCAGCATGATGGAATCGCTGAACGTCAAGAGCTACACGCTGAAGCGTGACGACAAGGCCACCGTCAAGGCCGTCGAGCGCATCAACGAACAGCTCGCCAAGGAAAACTGGAGCCGGCTGGTCTACTTCCGCGAGGAGAGCGGCGCGACCACGACCGCCAGCATCAAGAGCCACGACGGCCGGATCGTCGGCCTCACCGTGGTGATGTACGAGCCGCAAGGCAGCGTCGGGTTCGTGAACGTGACCGGACGCCTCGACCTGGGCCTGCTGCTCAGCCTGGTCAGCGATGGCAACCTGTCGAGCCTCGCCGACAGCCTGGCGGCCGCCGGCAAGGTGAACTGACCGCGAACGCTCAGGAAGCCGCGTAGAGCTGCGACGTGTCGATGAAGATGAGATAGTCGCGCACCTTCTCGCCCTCGCACCGGAAGATGTCGGCGAACGGCACCGTGAGTTGCGACCCGTCGTGGCGGGTGTAGCACACGGTGCCGTGGCTGACCACCACGCCGGGCCCGGTCCACACCTCGGCCAACTCGTGCCGCAGCGCGGCGATGCTCTGGAAGAACCCGCCCACGGCGGCCTCGATCGCCTCGCGACCTTGCACGCCCGGCATGTTGCCGAAGCGGAAGACGGCGTCGGCGGTCAAATACGAGGCGAACGCCGCGGCGTCCTTCGCGTCGATCGCCGCAAAAACGCCGGCCACCCAGCCCGGCGTCGAGTGTTCGAGCGTCATGCTAACTTCCTGCCAAGTGGATGGAATGCGGTCCGGCAAGGATCACGAGGCGTCGCCCCGCGCGTGGTCATCCGCCTTGCCGGCGGGGTCGATCGCATGCTCCAGAAGATCGACGAACGAGACCACGTCGAGCGCGCTCTCGTTGGTCGCGGCGAGGATCACCGGCGGCGCCATGCCCGCCTCGAGCGCCTCCTGCCACCGCGCGGCGCACAGGCACCAGCGGTCGCCGGGCTTCAGGCCGGGAAATCCCCACATCGGGTTGGGCGTGCTCAGGTCGTTGCCCACGCGGCGACTGAACTCCAAAAACTCGGCCGACACCACGATGCACACCGCGTGCAGGCCGATGTCGTCCGGCCCGGTGTCGCAGCATCCGGTCCGGTAGAAACCGGTCAGCGGATTCTCGCTGCAGTTCTCAAGCGGCCCGCCGAGCACGTTGGTCTGCTTGCTCATCGGGTTCGACCTTCCTCCATATGGTCCGACATCGCCGACCCCAACCAAACTAGTCGAATTCTGTCGCCCCGCAGCCCCACGCCAAGGATCCCATGACTTCCACAAAAACGGGATACTATTGCAACAAAGCGGCCACATGTGGTAGCATATCCGGGTCATCGCGGGGATCCTCTTGCGGTGGATTCCCGTCGCTGTATCGGTTCGTGCCTTGAAACCCGCCAAGGGGGAATCGCCATGCGCAACATACTGTTAGCATTGATGATCGTCTGCCTGATCGCGGTGCCGGCCCTCGCCGAGAAGACCCCTTACCCCGATGTGATCGTCCAGAATCGCGCGGCCTGCGAGTTGCAGTCGATCGCCCACGACTGGGACTTCAGCCTGTCGAACCACGGCTTTACCACGGTCTCCTGCGACGGCCAGGGTGGCGCGCCGGTGTGGGCCTGGGGCGTCGAGACGGTCGTGCCCGGCGCGCCGGCCAACGTCTGGGCCACGGTCCTGAACGGGAACTACCCCAACAACGCCGGCCAAGGCCTGGTGTCGCCGCTCTTCTTCGTCACGCCGGACGCGTTCCTGATGGAGGTCTACCACTACGTCCACATGGAGAACAACTACGATGGCGGCAACGTGAAGGTGAA
>CAZVWL010000021.1:0-22447 GCA_964630845.1 uncultured Fibrobacteraceae bacterium | reverse complement strand
CCTCGGCGTACGGGTAGGACAAAGTTGCTAGAATCACCCCTCCAGTTTCGAGCTTATCTATTATACTTGGTCGGCCGAGAATGTGTCAAGACCGCAGGCGATCAGCGCAGACAGCAAAAGGAGCGCCCGACTTGCAGATCCTGGCCCTGACGTTCAGCAATGGCGAGGTGAACCTGCAGGATGCCCCGCCCCCCGCGTTGCGGCCCGGCTGCGTCCGCGTGCAGACGCTGCATTCGGCCGTGAGCCCGGGAACCGAGGGCAACAAGGTGCGCACGGGGCGTCAGAGCCTGCTGGGCAAAGCCCGCTCGCGGCCCGATCAGGTGCGGCAGGTCCTGGAGACGGCGCGCCAGATCGGCTTGCAGGGCACCATTCGCAAGGTCAGGGCGAAGCTCGAGGGCGCCGAATCGCTGGGCTACAGCCTGAGTGGGCGGGTGGTCGAGGTGGCGCCCGACGTCAGGGCGCTGCAGGTCGGCGACCTGGTCGCCTGCGCCGGCAGCGACGCCAACCACGCCGACGAGGTCGTGGTCCCGGTGAACCTGACCGCCCGGATCCCGGCCGGCGTGCCGGCCGACGCCGCGGCCATGGCCACGCTCGGCGCCATCGCCCTGCAAGGACAGCGCCTCGCCCAGCCGACCCTGGGCGAGAACGCGGTCGTCATCGGGCTCGGCGTGGTGGGCCTGCTCGCCGCGCAGCTGCTCAGGGCCTCCGGCTGCCGCGTGCTCGGCGCCGACATCGCCCCCGCCGCGCTCGACCTCGCGCGCCGCAGCGGCAGCGTCGATGAGGCCGTCGACCTGCGCGCCGGCAACCTGGACGCCGCGGTCGCCGAATTCAGCCGCGGTTACGGCGCCGACCTCGTGCTGATCTGCGCCGCGACCGCGAGCAACGAACCGGTCAGCCAGGCCGCCCGCATCTGCCGCCAGCGCGGCCGCGTGGTGGTCGTGGGCGCCGTGGGCATGGACCTTCCCCGCGAGGATTTCTACCACAAGGAGATCGGGTTCGCCGTCTCCTGCAGCTACGGGCCGGGCCGTTACGACCCCTCCTACGAGGAGGACGGGCTCGACTACCCGCTGGGCTTCGTGCGCTGGACCGAGCAACGCAACCTGGAAGCGGTCCTGGACATGATCGCCGCCGGCAAATGCGACCCGCTCGCGCTCGTGACGCACCGGGTGCCGTTCGCCGAAGCCCCACGGGCGTACGCCATGGTGGCCTCGGGCCAGGAGGCCTTCGCCGGGATCCTGCTCGACTACCCCGCGGACACCCCACGCCGGGCCGCGCCCGCCGTCACATGCGGCGGCGCGCCGGTCGGCGAGGGCGACCTCGGCGTCGGATTCATCGGCTGCGGGTCCTACGCCCAAGCGTACCTGCTGCCGCCGTTCCGCCAGTCCGCCGGCGTCAAGCTGACCGCGATCCACACCCGCACCGGCCTGAGCGCCGCCGACGTCGGCCGGCGGGCGGGCTTCCGGCAGGCCGTGGACGCTCCCGAGGGAGTGCTCGCCGATCCGGCGACCGCCGCGATCGTCATCGCCACGCGGCACGACCAGCACGGTCCGCTGGCGCTGGCGGCGCTCGAGGCGGGCAAGCACGTGTTCGTCGAGAAACCGCTATGCCTGGACCACGATCAGTTGCGAGCGATCGCCGGCCGCCTCGCCGCCAGGACGGACGGACACACCGGCCCGATCCTGCAGGTTGGTTTCAACCGGCGGTTCAGCCCAGCCGCGGCGCTCGCGCGGCGCCATCTGGGCGAGGCGGGAGGCCCGCTGACGATGACCTACCGCGTCAATGCCGGCCCCATCCCGCGCAACCACTGGATCCAGGACCCCGTGCAGGGCGGCGGGCGGATCGTCGGCGAGGTCTGCCATTTCATCGACCTCATGCAGTTCGTGTGCGGCGCCGACCCGATCGAGGTGCACGCGGCGCAGATCGACGCGTCGGGCCCGGACCTCCTGCCGGCCGACAACGTGATCCTCACGCTGCGTTTCGCTGACGGCTCGGTGGGCACGATCCTGTACTGCGCCCACGGCGGCAAGGCG
The DNA here is from genome assembly GCA_964630845.1 of uncultured Fibrobacteraceae bacterium. Lineage (GTDB taxonomy): Bacteria > Krumholzibacteriota > Krumholzibacteriia > LZORAL124-64-63 > LZORAL124-64-63 > Glo-17. The sequence goes on along the minus strand of CAZVWL010000021.1, from coordinate 20,417 downwards.
ATGCCCAAGGAGGAGTTGCAGATCATGGGCCGCGGACGCAGCGCCGTGATCGACAACTTCGCCTCTGTGCGGCTCTACGGCTCCGGGCGGCAGTCGAAACGTTGCCCCGGCAAGGGGCAGGATCAGGAGGTGGCGGCGTTCCTGGCCGCCGTCCGCAGCGGCAAACCGGCGATCGCCCCGTCAAGCCAGCTCGCCACCACGCTGGCGACGTTCGAGGCGCTCGAGAGCCTGCGCACCCGCCAGCCGCGCCCGATCGACGTGGCAGGGCTCCTGGACCGGTCATGACCACGACCGCGACCCGGTCCGACCTCGCCGCGGTGGCCGCCGATGTCTGGCGGTCGTGCAAGGAAGCCGACTATCGCGGCTGGGACCCCTATGACGGCCTGAAGAGCCGCTTGCTGGCGCCGATCCTGGACCGTTCGCGATGGCTGCGGCTGGCGGTCATCCAGGGCGTCAAGCGCTCGCCGCTCGACCTGCGGCCGCTCCTGCAGATCCCCGCCGGCCTGAACGCCAAGGGCCTGGCGCTCCTGCTGCTGGCGACGTCGCGCGTGCCCCGGCTGGCGTGGCCGGAGGACCGTCGCCAGCTCGCCTACTCCATCGCGGCCCTGGCCTCGTTTCCCGACGGCGGGCCGGTGTTCCCCGGCCGTCGCCCCTGGCCGGGCCTCGCCACGGCGTTCGCCGAGCGCGCGCCCGAGGCGGCGGGCTGGGGCTACGATTTCCCGTGGCAGGCCAGGGCCTTCTACCAGCCCGCGTATGCGCCGACGGTCGTCGGCACGAGCTTCGTGGTCGACGCGTTCGCCGCGTCGGGACACCACGCCGCCGGCGCCGTGATCCGCGCCGCCGCCGGCTTCGTGACCGGCCATCTGAACCGTCATCAGGACGAGACCGGCGTCTGCTACAGCTACTCGCCCCAGGACCACAAGCGGGTCTTCAACGCGAGCCTGTTCGCGGGCAAGATCCTCGCGCGCGCCGCGCGCGACCCCGCCGCGACGCAGGCCGACCGGCTGCGCGACGAGGCCGCGCGAACGGTCGAGTACGTCGTGGCGCGACAGCGCGACGACGGCGCCTGGGTCTACGGCGAGGCTGGCCACTGGCGGTGGATCGACAACCTGCACACCGGTTACGTGCTGGAGACGATCGCGGCGATCGCCGACCTGCTCGGCGAGCCCGAACGCTGGCGCGGGGCGCTCGACCGCGGGCTCGGTTTCTACCGGCGGCACCTGATCGGGCCCGACGGCACCCCTTACTACCACGCGGACCGGCCGTGCCCCCTGGACAGCCACACCGTCGCCCAGACCGCGCTCACCCTGCTGGCCTTCGCCGACCGCGATCCCACGCTCGCCGGCGAGGCGCGGCGCACGCTCGAGCTGGGCGTCGCGCGGCTGTACGACCCCGCCCGGCGCGGGTTCCACTACCAGCAGGGGCGCCTGTTCACCCACCGGACCATCTTCCTGCGCTGGTCCCAGGCCTGGATGCTGCACGCCCTGTGCGCCTGCATCGCCCACGAGGAGCGCCCCGCGTGACCATCTGGTTCGACGCCGACAACGGTCCCCACGTGCTGATCATGAAGCCGCTGGTGCGCGAGCTGCAGCGTCGCGGGCACCGCGTGGTCTTCACCGCGCGCGACCGCACGCGGACCTGCGAGTTGCTCGACCTCTACCACCTGGAGTACCGCAAGGTCGGCGGCGTCTACGGCAAAGGCATGGTGAACAAGGTACGCGGCACCCTGGGCCGCGCGGTCGAGCTCGCCCGCGCCATGCGCGGCTGCGGCTGCCAGGCGAGCTTCGGGCACGGCTCGCGGGCGCTGCCGCTGGCCAGCCGCCTGCTCGGCATCCCCACGGTCACGATGTACGACTATGAATGGGTCGACCCCCGGCTGTTCAACCTCTGCTGCCGCGCCATCCTGCTGCCGGCGTCGATCGACCCCGTGCGCTGCCGCGAGGCCGGCATCGACACGCGGCGGGTGGTGAGCTACCCGGGCTTCAAGGAAGAGCTGTATCTCGCGGATCAACCGCTCGACCCCGCGGCGGTCACGGCCGACCTCGGGTTGCGACCCGGAGCGATCAAGGTCCTGCTGCGCCCGCCGGCCACCGACGCCCACTACCACAACCCGGAGGCCGAGGTCCTGCTCGACGCGGTGCTGGACCGGCTGTCGGGCCGGCCGGAGATCGACCTCGTGTACCTCGCGCGCGACCCCGCCCAGACGGATTGGCTGGCGCGTCACGACCTGGCGCGTGTCCTGGTGCCACAGAAGGTCTACGATGGGCCCAGCCTGGTGGCCGCGATGGACCTGGTCATCGGCGGCGGCGGCACGATGACCCGCGAGGCGGCGATCCTGGGCATCCCGGCCTGCAGCTTCTTCAGGGGAACGACCGGACGCGTCGACGAGCAGCTGGCGGCGCACGACCGCCTGATGCTGCTCGAACGCCCCGAGGACGCCGCCCGGATCCGCATCGAGCCGCGGCTCGCGCCACCCCGACCGCCGGACAACGGCGCGCTGGGCCGGTTCATCGCCGACACGATCCTGGCGTCCGCTCAGCAGCCGTAACGATCCTCCAGCACCGCGGCGATGCGCTCGGCCGTCCGGCCGTCCCACAGGTCCGGCACCCGGCCACGCTTCCAGGCGCCGTCGAGCACCTTGTGCACGTTCGTCGCCACGTCGCCCAGGGTCACCAGCTCGTTGGTGCCCTCGGTGACCGTGACCGGCCGCTCGGTGTTCGGCCGCATGGTCAGGCAGGGGATGCCCAGGTAGGTGGTCTCCTCCTGGATGCCGCCGGAATCGGTGATCACCAGGCGGGCGTGCAGGGTCAGGTTGAGGAAATCATCGTAGCCCAGCGGCTCGCAGAGCCGCAGCGGACCGGCCTCGTCGAACAGGCTGCCCAGACCGGCCGCCGCCATCACCTTGCGCGTGCGCGGGTGCACCGGGAAGATCAGCGGATACTGCAGGCCGCGCAGCGTGTCGAGCAGGGCGTGCAGGTTGGCGGGGTCGTCCACGTTGGCGGGCCGGTGCAGCGTCACCAGGCCGTAACGGCCGGTCTCGCAGCCGAAACGGGCGGCGACCTCGCGGTCTTTCACCCGCGCCAAGGCGTGCACGAGGCTGTCGATCATGATGTTGCCGACCCGCACGATGCGCCCGGGTGCGACCCCTTCGCGACGCAGGTTCTCGTCGCCGTCCGGCGACGGCGTCAGCAGCAGGTCGGCGATGCTGTCGGTCAGGATGCGGTTGAGCTCCTCGGGCATCGTGCGGTCGCCGCTACGCAGGCCGGCCTCGACGTGGGCGACGGCCAGGCCGAGCTTCTTGGCGGTGATCGTGGCGGCCAGGGTGGCGTTGACATCGCCGACGACCACCACGCAGTCGGGCCGCGGCTGCTGGCAGACGCGTTCGAAGGCCAGGATCACGCCGGCGGTCTGCTCGGCGTGCGAGCCGGAGCCCACGCCCAGATGCACGTCCGGCGGCGGCAGGCCGAGGTCGGCGAAGAAGACGTCCGACATGTTGTGATCGTAGTGCTGGCCCGTGTGCACGAGGACCGGCTGGAAGACGTCGGGCCGGGCGGCCAGCGCGCGCCAGAGCGGGGCGATCTTCATGAAGTTGGGCCGGGCGGCGGCCACGAGCAGGATGCGGGCGGGCACGGTGGGCAACCTCCCGAGAGAGTGAGCGGCCGCTGTTCAATCAGCGGGCAATGTAGTATCGTGCCGGTTCTCGCTTCAAGCACGGATCCTGACAGGAGCGCTCCGGCATGCGCAGGATCAAGGTCTGCCAGGTGCTGAATTGCTACCAGGTCGGTGGCGCCGAGACGGTGGCCCTCGACCTGGCGCGCAGCCTCGACCCCTCGCGCTTCGAATCGCTCGCGGTCGCGGTGATCGAACCGGCGTCCAGCGGTGACGAACCGCCGATGCGACGTCGTTTCCGCGAAGCCGGCGTGCCGACCCATGCGCTCGAGCACCGGCAGTTCCGCGATCCGCGCACGCTCTGGGACATGGTGCGGTTCTTTCGTCGCGAACGGCCTGACATCATCCACGGCCATAACCGTTTCGCCGATCTCTGGGCGGCCCGCTGCGGCCGCTGGGCCGGCGTGCCCCACCGGATCTGGACCCGGCATCTGGTGTATCAGGACATGACGCCTCGCCAGCTCGCCCGCTACCGTCGCCTGGGCGCCTCGACACCGGTGGTGATCGCCGTCTCGAACGCCGTCGCCAAGCATTGCGTGCAGACCGAGGGCATGGCGGCCGACCGCGTCCGGACCGTGGTCAACGGGATCGACACCGACCGGTACCGTCCCTTGCCGGCGACGCTGCGTCGGACCGTTCGCGACCGGCTCGGCGTGGCCCCTGACGAGTCGATGCTGCTCTTCGTCGGACGCTTGACCGCCCAGAAGGATCCCGAGGCGTTCATCGCGCTGGTCGGCGCGCTGCGCGCCCGTGGCCTGGCCGTCCGCGGGTTCCTCTGCGGCCGCGGCGACCTCGCCGAACGGCTGGCGGCTCGTTGCACACCGACCTCCGGCGCCACGCTGCTCGGGTTGCGCGACGACGTGCCGGAGTTGCTCGCCAGCTGCGACCTGTTCGTGTCGACCAGCCGCAACGAAGGTCTCCCGCTGAACGTGATGGAAGCGATGGCCTGCGGCGCCGCGTTCATCGCGCCCGACCTGGATCAGATCGCCCAGCTCGTGGCCGGTTCGGATGATCTCGCCGCGAGCCTGTTGCCGCGCCATGGCGACCATGGGCCGCCGACCGACGCGGCGATGGCGATCTGGACCGACCTCGCCGCCGCCCGTCTGGCCGCCGGCGAGCAGCGCCGCCGATGTGGCGAGGTGGGCAGGAACCTGATCGTCGAGCGGTTCTCGCTGAGCCGGATGGTCCGCCAGCACGAGGCGATCTACGAGGAGCTGGCGGCGTCGACGTGATCACGATCCCGCAGCGCCGCCGGCAAGCGGCCGTCGATCACGCCCTGGAAGAACAGCTCGAGGCGTTGCGCCTCACGATCCAGGTCGAATGCCGACGCCACCTGGGCGCGCCCTCGCGTCGAGAGCTGCGCCCCGAGGTCCGGCTCGTCCCAGAACCGGCGCAGGGCCGCGGCCAGGGCCGCCGCGTCGTCGGGCGCCACGAGCAGGCCGGCGCGGCCGTCGTCCAGCAATTCGGGGATCCCCGAGACGCGGGTCGAGACGACGGGGCAGCCGGCGGCCATGGCCTCCATCAGCGACACCGGAATGCCGTCCACGTCGCCGTCGCCGGCCACGACGCACGGCAGGCAGAAGAGATCGGCCGCCGCCAGCAGGTCGCGGATCGTCTCCTGCTGCTGCGGCCCCGTGAGCGTTAGTCCATCAAGGGCCAGCGCGTCCTTCTGCGCCTGGAGGGCGGCGAGTTGGGGGCCGCCGCCCACCACGTGCGCGGTCCAGCGATACCGGTCGGGCTCGAGCAAGGCGAGCGCCTCGAGCAGGCGATGAAAACCCTTTTTTGTCACCGCGCGCCCCACGGCCAGGATCCGCCGCGGGCCGTCGTGCGGTTGGCGCGGCGTAAAAGCGAAGTCGGCGGGCCTCACCCCGCAGTGGACGATCGCGGCCAGGCGCAACGTCGGACACACCTGCCGATAGTGCTCGAGGTTGTGGCCCGAGATGGCGACCGCGCCGGCCGCCCGCCGCAGCTTCAGCACGTTGCCGACCGGCCGACGGTAGAGGTCGGCGGCATGGCCGGTGAAGGTGAACGGGATGCCGGTCAGCAGCGACAGGAAGAGCGCATAGGATCCCGGCGGGTTGGCCAGATGGGCGTGGATCAGCTGCGGCGCGTCCCGTTCGACGAGGTCGACGATCGTGGTGGTCACCGCGAGCTGCCCCAGCAGCTTGAGGCGGTCGGCCGGGGTCGCACCCGGCGTGGTCAACACCGCGGCAACGGCCGCCAGCCAGCGTCGCGGCCGCTTCAGCGCCACCAGGACCACCGACCACAGCACGCCGAGCCATGGACGCGGGAACACGTACCGGCAACCGCTCAGGTCGCACTCGGGCCGGGCGGCCTGGTCGCGGCTGGTCGGGCGCAACGCAAGCAGATCGACCCGATGCCCTCGACGGCGCAGCGCCGTGACCTCGCGGGCGATGAAGGTATGGGTCAAGCTGCCGAAATTCGTCGCGATGTAGAGCAGGTGCATCTGGACACTCCGGCCGCGACCAGCGTCTTGTCAAGGCGTCACGGCATCGAGGGCGGACATCGCCGCCGGCGACGGCAGATGCCGCTTGGTCGCGCCATCCTGGTCCGCTAGTATACGCGCCGAGGAAAACCGGATGCCAGCATGGAATCGAATCTACGACCGGGCCCCGATCCCGGTGCAGGACCTGCTGCTCGGGCTCGCCGGCTGGTGGACCCGTCGCCGCCGGTTCGGCCCCGGGTTCCGCACCTGCCTCGCGGCCGCCGAAGAACGCGCGGCCGGCACGGCGGCCGACCTCGAGGACTTCCGCGACCGGCGCCTGCGCGCCTATGTGTTGCACTGCGCGACCACGGTCCCCTTCTGGCGCGAGCGGTTCCGCACGCTCGGCGTCGACCCGCGCGACATCCGCACCCTCGCCGATCTGGCCGTCCTGCCGCCGGTGACCAAGGCCGAGGTGCGGCGGCAGCAGGCCGCGTTCTACTCCGAGGCGTGGCCGCCGCGACGCTGCCTGCGCCGCGGCACCGGCGGCACGACCGGGGCCTCGCTGCGATTCCGGGCCACGCCGGCGGCCGTCAGCGAGCAGTGGGCCGTCTGGTGGCGGTACTGGCGGTGGCACGGCCTGGACCTCGACACCTGGTGCGGCTACTTCGTCGGCCTCGACATCGTGCCGAGGCAGCAGCGTCGGCCGCCGTACTGGCGGGTCATCGGGCCGCGCCGCCAGGTGGCGTTCAGCAGCTTCCACCTGCGACCCGAGACGTTGCCAGGTTACATCGACGAGCTGCGGCGGCGGCGTCTGCCCTGGTTGCATGGCTACCCGTCGGTGTTGACCCTGGTCGCCGCCCACGTGCTGGAGACAGGAGCCGACCTCGGCTACCAGCCACGCTGGATCACCACCGGCGCCGAGAACCTGATGCCCCATCAGGTCGACACCATCACCCGCGCGTTCGGCACAAGACCGCGGCAGCACTACGGCCTGGCCGAAGGCGTCGCGAACCTGTCCGAGTGCCCGGCCGGGTTCCTGCACGTCGATGAAGACTTCGCGGCCGTCGAGTTCCTCCCCCACGAGGTCGCCGGCGCCGGCTACCGGCTCGTCGGCAGCAACCTGTCGAACCCGGCCTTCTGCCTCCTGCGCTACGACACCGGCGACGTCGTGCAGGCATGGTCGCCGGCTGGCTGCACCTGCGGCCGCCCCGGCCGTCTGGCCGACGCGATCGACGGCCGCAAGGAGGACGTGCTGATCCTCGGCGACGGCACCCGCATCGGCCGCCTGGCGCACGTGTTCCAGGGAATCGACTGCGTCGCCGAGGCCCAGTTCGTGCAGCATGAACCGGGCGCGGTCGAGCTGCTGATCGTGCCCCGCGATCCCTTCACCGGGCAAGACGAACGCGCCGTGCTGGCCGCCGCGCGCCGGCGGCTCGGCGACGCGACCCGCATCGAGCTGCGACGCGTCGCGAGCATCGCGCGCGAACGCAACGGCAAGCTGCGATTCGTGCGCGTGATCGCGCGGCCGTCCGACGCGACCGCGCCATCCGAAACCGGGGATACGACACGATGACGACCGCCACCGGACCCGCCCCCGTCGTGTGCTTCGCGGGCGACGACTACTGGACCAGCAACCCGCACAGCCGCTACCACTTCATGCATGCGCTGCACCGGCGCGGCCATGCGATCCTGTGGGTCAACAGCATCGGCATGAACCTGCCGCGACCCGGCGGCGGCGGGTTCGTGCGCCGGGTCGTCGGCAAGCTGCGCAGCTGGAGCGTGTTCTTGCGCGAGGTCGCGCCCGGGTTCCATGTGCTGTCGCCCATCGCGCTGCCGCTGTTCGGCAACCGGCGCCTGGCCGCCTTGAGCGACCGCTGGATCGAACTGCAGGTGCGGTGGGCCTACCGGAAGCTGGGGATCGTCGAGCCGCTCGTCTTCGCGTCGGTGCCGTCGTTCGCCGAGGTCGTGCTGCGCCTGCCCCATGACGGGCTGATCTACTACTACTCGGACAAGTACGACGCCTACCGCGACCTGACCGCCCGCGACGAGATCCGGCGGCGCGACCAGATGCTGTTCGCCGCCGCCGATGCGGTGTTCTGCGTGTCCCGAGAGATCCATGCCGACCTCGCCGATCGGCGGCCGCACGTCTATTACCTGCCGCACGCCGTGGACACGGCCCGCTTCGCGGCCGCGCTCGCCGCGCCGGATCCCGAACCCGCCGACCTCGCCGCGATCCCGCGTCCCCGTGTCGGCTACTACGGTTCGCTGGGACGCAGCGTCGACGCGGGCCTCATCCTGCACGCCGCCCGCAACCTGCCCGACCATCAGTTCGTGCTGATCGGCAAGGTGCTGGCGGGGTTCGGCGACCTCGCCGCGCTGCCGAACGTGCACTTCCTCGGCATGAAGCCATACGCGGACATCCCGCGTTACGGCAAGGGCTTCGACGTCGCGTTCATGCTCTTTCTGGCGAGCGACTGGATCTACCACTGCAGCCCGCTCAAGACGAAGGAATACCTGAGCATGGGCCTGCCGGTGATCTCCTGCCCCATCCGCGAGATCGAGCTGGAACTGGCCGACGTGGTGACCGTCGTGCGCAACGGCGACGAGTTCGTGCAGGCGATCCGCCGCCTGCTCGCCGACGACGATCCGCAGCAGCGCCGACGTCGGATCGCCCGGGTGGCGGGCGACACCTGGGACGCCCGCGTCGACGAGATGCTGGCGCGCTACGAGGCCGCTCGCAGGCGCCTCCAGGCGCCGAGCAGCACGCCGTAGACCACCACCACGACCGCAACCTTGCCCGCGCCGATCGCCACCGTCCCCCACATACCAGCCCACCACGCGCCGTTCCCCCGCAGCGCCTCGAGCCACGCGCCCACGGGCAACGCCCAGTAGATCAACGCCGTCGCCACCCCGACCAGATACGCCCGCGCCACCACCGCCGTGAACTGGCTCGCCTCCAGGCCGGATCGCCGGCGCTCCAGGATCCACAAGGAGAGCAGCAGGTGCAGGTTGATCGCCAGCGTCGACGCCAGCGCCAGCCCCTTGACCTGCAGGACGCCGATCAGGGCGGCGTTGAGGATGGCGTTGGTCGCGAGGTACTGCAGCGCCAGCCAGACCTTGTCGCGCAGCAGTTGCAGCGAGTGGAACACGCGGGCGATCAACCCGTTGATGATCATCGCCGGCAGCCCCAGCAGGTACATCGTGGTCACGCCGCCGGTGCGCCAGGCGTCGGCGGCGTCGAACGCTCCCCGCTGGAACAGCACCTGCACCACCTCGGGCGCGGCCAGCGCCACGCCGAGCGAGGCCGGCACCACGAGGTACGACAGGCGCGCCAGGTTGCTGCGGATGTACTCGGTGCAGCCGGCGAGGTCGCCCGCGGCGATGGCCTCGCTCATGCGGGGGTACATCACCGTCACCAGGCTGGTCGTGAACAGCACGAGGCCGAAGTTCGTCAGCGCCAGCGCGTACGTGAGCGACGAGATGCTGCCCGCCTCCAGGCCGGTGGCGAACCAGCGGTCCAGGAACGCGTTGACCATCAACAGCACCTGCGCCGCCAGCACCAGCCCCACCAGATCGCCGACCTGGCGCAGCTCGCCGCGGTCCAGCGCCGGCCGCGCCGCCACCAGCGCCCTGACCCGCCACGCGCGCAGGTGGATCAGCGGCCACTGCAGCGCCTGCGAGAGCGCGAAACCCGCCGGTAACGCCCAGATGCCCAGCCGGTCGTGCCACAGCAGCAGCGCCGCGAACAGCGTGAGCGTGTGCAGCACCGGCATCGAGCCGCCCAGCCGGAAGTACTGGTGCAGATCCAGCACCGAGATGCCGAGGCTGTTGGCCATCATCAGCAGGCCGGGCAGGGCCATGGCCACGGTCATGGCCACGGCGAGGTCGCGCGTCTGAGGCGGCAGATCCGGGCCGACCACGCCGACCACCACCCCGGCGCCCACCGCCAGGGCCAGCAACCAGGCCGCGCCGGAGCCGAGGAAGAGCCCGAGCACGCCGTTCTGGTAGCGGGCGTAGGCCAGTCGGTCGAGCAACCGCCTGCGCTGGATCAGGAAGGGCGCCAGCGAAGCCTTGAAGACCTGGGCGAGCGTGCCGTCGCCGAAGGTGACCAGGAAGAAGGCCAGCGCGTAGGCGTCCAGTTCGGCCCCGGCGCCGAACCAGCGCGCGATGAGCATCTGGTTGACCAGGCCGATCGGCTTGACGAGCGCGGCCAGCGCCATCAAGCCCATGACCTCGCGGTCGAACAGGAGGCGGCGCGCGACGAAGGATTTCAGGCGGGACGGCATGGCCGGGATGATCGGCTGCGGACCGGGCGCTGTCAACGCCGCCATGCCCCCGGCCGATCCCTGGTTGCCGGACGACCCGCGTTGACGCAGACTGTGCCCCTCGTCCGGCAACCGAGACCACCAACCACGGTGACCATGACCATGCGCTTCATCGCCGATCTGCAGACATTCCTGGACCGTCGCTTCGGCGACTGGGCCGCCGCGCGGGTGCTCGAGGCCGGTTGCGGCTCGGCGAGCTTCCTCAACTTCGGCCGTGGCGCGACCATCACGGGCATCGACATCTCCGCCCGCCAGCTCGAGCGCAACACCCTGGTGACCACCAGGATCGTCGGCGATCTGCAGAGCTACCCGCTGCCGGAGGGCGCGTACGACCTCATCGTCTGCTGGGATGTGCTCGAGCACCTGCAGAAACCGGAGCTCGCGCTGGCCAGCTTCGCCCGGTCGGCCGCGCCCGGCGGGCTGATCGTGCTCAAGCAGCCGAACCCCCGGTCGGTCAAGGGCATCCTCACCCGGCTGACCCCTCACGGCTTCCACGTCTGGTTCTACCGCGTCTTTTTCCGGATGAAGCGCGCCGGCACCGATGACGTCGGCCCGTTCAAGACCTACCTGCGGCCGGTGATCGCGCCCGACCGCCTGGTGCGCGAGGGCCAACGGCAGGGTCTCGACGTCGCCTTCCTCGCCACCGCCGACGCCCTGGACGTGCCGTTCTACTTCCAGCGGCCGCTGGTGCGTACCGTGTACCGGAGCTTACGGGCGCTGGGGCGATGGCTGACCTTCGGCCGCCTGGGCGACAGCGACTTCGTGGTGGTCTTCGAACGACCTGCTTGACCGGAGACCAGCGCGGCCACCCGACGCCGTTGCCACTGTTGCAACATCTGCTCAAAAAATGCTATGATTACATCAAGCCGTCTTGCTGGCGGGACCTGATTCGTTCTATCGGAAACCCGTGTCGTTGCCTGCTGGCGACCACCGGGGGCCCCAGGGGGTGATCGATGCTCATCGCCCGCCTCCGGGCCATCCCGCCGCTTGCCGGCGGGCTCGGCCTGCTGCTCGCCACCGCCCTCGCCTGGCATCCAGGCGCGGCTGGCGCCGCCGTGATCAACGAGTTCATGGCCAGCAACAGCACCACCATCGAGGACGACGACGGCGACTGGTCAGACTGGATTGAGCTCTACAACCCCGGGCCCACGCCGATCGACCTCACCGACCACTACCTCAGCGACGACGCGGGCAACCCCCTGCGCTGGCGCTTCCCCGCCGGCACCGTGCCCGCCGGTGGCCACCTGCTGATCTGGGCCTCGGGCAAGGACAAGGTCGGCCTCGACGGCGCGCTGCACACCAATTTCGCCATCAGCGCCGCCGGCGAGCCCCTGCTGCTGACCGCGCCCGATGGCGTCACCCGCCTCGATGAGGTCGGCCCGCAGGCCCTGGCCACCGACGTCTCCTACGGCCGCCTCGCCGACGGCGCCGGCTCCTGGGTCGTGTTCGCCGCCCCGACGCCCGGCTGGTCCAACGGCGAGGGCCTGCAGTACCTGCCCGCCCCCGCGTTCTCGCAGGCGCCGGGCTTCTACACCGGCGAGGTCGTGCTCGCCTTGACCAGCGACGACCCGCAGGCGGAGATCCGCTACACGCTGGACGGCAGCGAACCGACCGCCACGTCGCCGCTGTACGTCGGGCCGCTCGCCTTGCAGAGCCGCGTCGGCGAACCGAACACCATCTCGTTGATCCCGACCAACCACGTCACGACCGGGCAGTACGCCTGGCGGGCGCCGCGCGGCGAGGTCTTCAAGATCAACGTGGTGCGGGCGCGGGCGCTGCGGGCCGGCCATGCGCCGAGCGCGGTGACGACCGGGTCGTACGTCATCGATCCGAACCTGGAGGGTCGGATCCCGCTGGACGTGATCTCGATCGCGATCGATCCGGCCGACCTCTTCGACCACGAGACGGGCATCTACGTGCCGGGCGTGCACTACGTGCCGGGCGACGACTGGTCCGGCAACTACTTCCAGACCGGCGACGACTGGGAGCGGCCGGTGTCGTTCGAATTCTTCGACAAGCAGGGCACGCGCCTGCTCGCCCAGGACGCCGGCGCGCGCATCCATGGCGGCATCTCCAGGTACTTCCCCCAGAAGAGCCTGCGCCTGCACGCCCGTTCCGCATACGGCGAATCGCGGTTCGACCACCCCTTCTTCCCCGAGCTGCCGTTCGACTCCTACAACCGGATCCTGGTGCGCAATTCGGGCAACGACTGGGGACAGCGCGGTTTCCGCGACCTCGTGCTGCACCGGATCGTCGAGCACCTGGACTTCGACACCCAGGCCGGCCGGGCCGCCATCCATTTCCTCAACGGCGAGTACTGGGGCATCGCCAACCTGCGGGAGCGTCTGGACGAGCATTACCTCGCGCGCTGGTACGGCGTACCGACGGAAGAAGCCGCCATCCTCGCCAACAACGCCAGCGTGGAAGAAGGACAGACGTCCGACCGACTCGAATACCTCGCCCTGCGCACGTTCGTCAGCAACCAGAATCTGAACGACCCGGCCAACCTCGCCTACGTCGCCGAACGCATGGACCTGGAGAACTTCCTCGACTACCAGATCGCCCAGATCTACTTCGGCAACTACGACTGGCCCGGCAACAACATCCGTTTCTGGCGCCGCACGCGCCCCGCCTACGACCCGGACGCCCCTCTGGGCCACGACGGCCGCTGGCGCTGGATGCTGTTCGACGCCGATCATGGCTTCTTCTCGGCTGACTACAACATGCTCGCCCACGCGACCGCCACCAACGGCCCGAGCTGGCCCAACCCCCCGTGGTCCACGCAGATGCTGCGCGGCCTCCTGCAATGCACCTGGTTCCGTCACGCCTTCATCAACACGTTCGCCGACAGGCTGAACAGCACGTTCATGCCGGCGCGGGTCGTCGCGTTGATCAACGAGACCGCGGACATCTACGCCCCGGCCATCGCCGCCTGGCAGGATCGTTGGGACATCACCTACAACTGGGCCGGCAGCATCCAGTCGCTGCGCAACGTCGCCAACAACCGGCCGGCGCATCAGCGGAACCACATCATCGCCCACTTCGGCCTGGCCGGGACCGTCCCGGTGACGGTCGACGTCAACGACCCCGCCATGGGCGCGGTCCGGCTCAACTCGATCGTGATCGACCACCAGCTGCCGGGGCTGCCCAACCCCGCCGCCCCCTATCCGTGGACCGGCTCGTACTTCCAGGGCGTGCCCGTGACGCTCACCGCCCAGCCCGCGCCGGCCTACCGCTTCGTGGCCTGGCAGGGACTCGGGCCCGACGCGACCTCGCGCACGGTGACCGTGACGCCAGGCGCCGCGCCGCTGACCGCGACGGCGGTCTTCGAACTCGATGTCCGCCCGCCCGCCCCCATTCACGCTTGGCATTTCAACGACCTGCCGGTCGGCACGCTGACCGAGGTCCCGGCCGACCACTCGCTGTTCGGCAACGGCGTGCTCACCTACCCCGGTACCGGCGCCGGCTACCTCGACCGCGTCGACCCGGGCACGGACCTCGGCGCCCTGCCCGACACGCCCGCCGGCCTCGGCCTGCGCGCCCGCAACCCCGCCAGCACCCGCGAGCTGGTGCTGACCGTGCCGTCGACGAGCCATCAAGAACTGCTGTTCACCTACGCGGCGTCGCGCACCAGCAACGGCGCCCAGACGCACTCTCTCTACGCCCAGTTCGCCCCGCAGGACGCCTGGTTCCTCGTGGCCGCAGACCTCCCCGTCACCGAAACCTGGCAGCTCTACTCGCACGACCTCGCCGACCTCGTCGGCGCCGACGACAACCCCCAGCTGCGCCTCAAGTTCACCTTCGGCGGCAGCAACGCCTCGGGCTCGAGCGGCAACCAGCGTTTCGACAACATCACCTTGACCGGCGCGCAGATCCCGGGCACCAACCTGCCGCCCCGCGTGCAGCGACCCATCGCCCTGCAGCACGGCATCGAGCAAGGCGAGCCGCTGGCGTTCGACCTCGCCGAGGTGTTCACCGACCCCGATCAGGATGTGCTCGCCTATACGGCCACGAGCGACCTGCCGCCGTTCGTCGCGGCCACCATCAGCGGCACCACTCTGACCATCACGCCGCTCCTGCGCGGCGACGCCCGCATCACCGTGACCGCCGGCGACGGCGTGCACGCTCCGGCCGTGCACACCTTCCGCGTGCTGGTCCACCCGGAGGCCGCCATCCTGGCCGCGGGACCGTTCGCCTTCACCGCCTGGGATCCCGACCTGCCCGAGCGCACCTACCCCGAGCACATGCTCTTCCTGCAGAGCGACGTGAGCGATCCCGGCGTCGCCGAGCCGCTGCTGTTCCCCTACTTCATCCCCCACGACGACTACCACGCCGACGACCAGGCCACGATCGGCTTCCCGTACAACAACACCGGCCGCACGCGCATCAACGGCCTCGAGCAGGACGGCATCGCCTTCGTGAACACCGGCCGCGGCCGCGACCTCGGCGGCGCCCTGCTGGCGATCGATACGCGCACGCTCGACCACGTCGAACTGCGCTGGCTTGGCGGCACGGTGCAGCCCAACGAGCGCGTCTACGCGATCCGCCTGCAGTACCGCACGACGCTGGACGGTCCGTTCAGCGACCTGTTGAGCGACGGCCAGCCCATCCAGTATCTGCGCAGCGACCAGGCGGGCGACGTGCAGTTCTTCGGCCCGATCGACCTGCCGGCGAACCTGCTCGGCCTGCCGTACGTGCAGCTGCTGTGGCGCTATCATCACGTGTCGGGCACGTCGGGCGCCCGCGCCCAGTTGCGCCTGGACGAGATCCAGGTCGAGGGAAGCGGGACGACCTCGGTCCAGCCGCCCGGCACGCCCACCGTCACCACGCTGGCGGGCAACGCGCCGAACCCGTTCAACCCGGCGACGGTGATCAGCTTCGCGGTGCGCGAGGGCGAATGGGGTCGGCTCGAGGTGTACAACGGCCGCGGCCAGCGGGTGCGCCACCTGGGCGACTACCCGGCCGGCCGGCACGCCGTGCGCTGGGACGGCACGGACGCGCTGGGTTCGCGGTGCGCCAGCGGCGTGTACTTCTACCGCCTCACCGCGCCGTCGGGCAGCCAGACGCGCAAGATGATGCTGGTCAAGTGACGGCGCGACGCTTGCCCGGTGCACCGGCGATCGTTATGGTGAACCGCATGGCACCCGCAGACCACCCGGAGGCGAGCGCTTGACCCCACGCTCCTTGGCGGCCGCCGGCATGGCGGCGTTGATCTCGGCGGCCGTCGTTGCGGGCACGGTCGCGGCCGTCCTCGGCGGCGGCGGCGGCCGCGTCGTCGCCGGCAAGGACGACCGCACGACCGAACGGCCGCCGGCGGTGTCCTCGCAACCCGTGCCTTGCGATGCTCCCCGCCAGACGCTCTCGCTCGCGCCGGGTGCGCTGCTGTCCTTCGACGATGAGACCACGGGCGCCGGCGAGGTCGAGGCTTACGGTTGTCGGCCCAACTGGGCCGAGACCGGCCCGGAACACCTCTACGTGCTGCAGATCGAGCAGGATCTGATCCTCGACGCCTGGCTGGCCGGCAACGTCCCCGACCACGACCTGATCATGCTTTCGGCGTGCCATTCGGACAGTTGCCTCGCGCAGGCCAACACGGAGCTGAGCGGCGTCCTGCTCGGCGGCAGCACCTATTACCTTCTCGTCGATGGCTACCAGGGCGCGGCCGGCCCCTACACGCTCACGTTGCAGACGCGTCACGTCGGCCTCGCGGCCACGATCTGCGAACCAGGCGGCGCGGTGCCGATCGCCGCCAACGACGATGGGTCCGTGGTGCTGGCGGGCAATCTGTGGGGTGCCGACAACCTGGTCTCGGTCTACGACTGCAGCCCGATCGCGGTGCGCGGCGGGGAGGTCTGGTACGCCCTGCATTTCCCGGCCGCCGTGCAGCCGGGCCAGGACGGCAGCCCCGGCCGGCAGGTGCGGGTCGCGATCACGGCCTCGACCGGCGTGGCGAACCTCGACCTCGCCCTCTGGCTCTTCGACGGCTGCGGACCGGATGCCGCCTGCCTCGCGTTCGTCGACCAGCGCAACGCCGGCCAGAGCGAATCGCTCGACTGGGCCCACCTCGATCCGGTCGACGCCGTGCGCTACCTGGCCGTCGACGGCATCCAGGCGCCGGCCGATTCGATCTTCGGCACCTACTCGCTCACGGTGACGACCACGGTCGGCGTCGAACGGCGCTCCCAGTCCGGCGTGCGGGGTCTGTTCCGCTGAACCGGTCGGGCCCCTCCCGCCGTTTCTGCACGCCCGAGGGCGGCGCCACGCGATCCTGCCCGATCCGGCCGTCGGCGCGCGTGCTTCCTGCACGGCGGCAATGCCCGATCACGACCCGCGACCGACGCGACGCGCCGACGACGCGCCACCATGCGGCACCGACCGGAATCGTCGGCAACCCGCAACCGGCGTCGAGCGCAGCCTCCTGAACGGGCCTGTCTCCTGCAACACCGCCCATGGCGCCTCCCGCCGACCCGCAACGGCGATGGTGACGCTCGGCGACCTGACTGGTCCTCCGGTCGCAGGCGGGAGGGGCCGCCCCGCCGATCCCCGGGCCGATCCGTCGTGCCCGGGCTTGCTTCCCGACTCCGGTGTCCTTTAGATTCCGCGGTGGCGGCCCGGCCCGTCCGCACGGAAGCTCGTCCTGGAAGGAACCCCGGCATGGCACCACCGCGTACACGACCGCAGGACACGGCCGAATCCCTGGCCGACAAGCAGCGCGAGATCTCGATCAGCGAGTTCTTCACCAAGAACCGCCACCTGCTCGGCTTCGACTCGCCCGCCAAGGCCCTGCTGACCACGATCAAGGAGGCGGTGGACAACAGTCTGGACGCCTGCGAGGAAGCGGGCGTGGCCCCCCGCCTGCTCGTGGAGATCAAGCCCGAGGCGGACACCTTCAAGGGCCTCGACCTGCCCAGCCTGGCCGGCGCCGACGGCGCCGACGACGCGGCCGCGGGCAAGAACGGCAAGGCGGCCGCGAAAGGCCGCTCGCGTCTGGCCCCGGTGCGCGAGGAACGATACCGCGTGATCATCGAGGACAACGGGCCCGGCATCGTGGCCGCGCAGGTGCCCCGCATCTTCGGCAAGCTGCTCTACGGTTCCAAGTTCCACTCGCTCAAGCAGAGCCGCGGGCAACAGGGCATCGGCATCTCGGCCGCCGGCATGTACGGCCAGCTCACCACCGGCCAGCCCGTGGTCGTCTACACGCGCACCGGCGCCGGCAAGCCCGCCCGCCGGGTGCGCCTGGTGCTCGACCTCAAGAAGAACGAACCGGTCGTGCTCACCGACGAGGAGACGATCTGGGACAAGGACCACGGCACCCGCGTCGAGATCACCTTGACCGGCAGCTACAAGCGCGGCCAGCACTCGGTCGACACCTACCTCGAGCAGACAGCGATCGCCAACCCGCACCTGCACCTGACGTACGTCGACCCCCGTGGCGACCGTCATGTGTATCCGAACGCCACCGAGGACCTGCCGGTCGCCGCCCAGGAGATCCAGCCGCACCCCTACGGCGTCGAGCTGGGCCTGCTCTCGCGCATGCTCAAGGACACCAGCTGCCGCAACCTGAGCAGCTTCTTGAAGGAGGAGTTCTGCCGCGTCGGCCCGAAGACCGCCGAGCAGATCCTGACCGCCGCCGGCCTCGCCGACCGCAAGAACCCCAAACGCCTGGCGCAGGACGACGAGCGCCGCCTGCTGGATGCGATCGCCGCCACCAGGATCCCCGCCCCGCCCACCGACTGCCTCTCGCCCATCGGCGACCAGCTCGTGCTGGCCGGCCTCAAGAGCGGCGTGGCGGCCGACTTCTACACCAGCATCACCCGGCCGGCCGCCGTCTACCGCGGCAACCCCTTCCAGATCGAGGTGGGCATCGCCTACGGCGGCGAGCTGCCGCGCGACGACCTCGCCCGCGTCCTGCGCTTCGCCAACCGCGTGCCCCTGCTCTACCAGAACTCGGCCTGCGCCATCTCCAAGGCCATCATCACCAGCAACTGGCGGAGCTACGGCCTGCAGCAGAGCAAGGGCGCCTTGCCCGCCGGACCACTGGCGATCCTGGTGCACATCGCCTCGGTCTGGGTGCCGTTCACCAGCGAGAGCAAGGAAGCGGTCGCCCACTATCCGGAGATCATCCGCGAGATCAAGCTCGGCCTGCAGGAAGCCGGCCGGCAGCTGCAACGCTACCTGCGGCGCCAGCAACGGGAGAAGGAAGCCAACCAGAAGCAGAGCTACATCCAGAAGTACATCCCGCACATCGGCGACGCCCTGCGCGACATCCTCGCGCTGGACGCCGGCGCCCGCGAGGACGTCATCGCCACCCTGACCGAGACCCTCGAACGCAGCCGCAAGCTCTGACGACGGGACGCCCGATGCACGACCCCTATCCGCAGCTCGTCCGCCATCTGCAGCTCGTGCAACGGCTCGGCGGCGCCATGTCCCTGCTGGGCTGGGACCAGGAGGTCACCATGCCCGCCGGCGGCGCCCGCGATCGCGCCGGCCACCGCGCCGCCCTCGCCGGCGTGATCCACGAGAAGCTGGTCGACCCCGCCCTGGGCACGCTGCTGGATGCGGTCGCCGCCGAAGGCGCCGCCGACCCCATCGTCGCGGCCAACCTGCGCGAAGGCCGCCGCCTGCGCGACCGCGCGCTGCGGCTGCCGGCCGCCCTCGTGCGCGACCTCGCCGAGGCCACCGCCCTGGCGCATGGCGAGTGGGTGCAGGCTCGCCGCGATGACGACTGGGAACGCTTCGCCCCTCACCTCGACCGGCTGGTGAACCTGAAGCGGCAAGAGGCCGCCTTGCTGGCCGTCAGCGACGATCCGTACGACTCGCTGCTCGACGCGCACGAACCCGGCGCCCGCAGCGCCGCCGTCCTGCCCGTCTTCGCCGCCTTGCGGGGCGAACTCACGGCGCTGCTCTCGCGCCTGGGCGACCGGCTGGCCGATACCGGGCTTCCCGCGGGCGGGGTCTACCCCACCGCGGCGCAGGACCAGCTCAACCGGGAGATCTGCCGGCGGCTCGGTTTCGCCTTCGAACACGGCCGCCTCGACACCTCCGCGCACCCCTTCACCGAGAGCCTCGGCCAGGGCGACGTGCGCATCACCACGCGTTACGACGAGGCCGACCCCCTGTCCGGCCTCTTTTCCACCCTGCACGAGGTCGGGCACGCGCTCTACGAACAGGGTCTGCCACCCGGGTTCAACGACACGCCGGCCGGCCAGCCCGCGAGCCTGGGCATGCATGAGTCGCAATCCCGCCTCTGGGAGAATTTCGTGGGTCGCGGGCTGCCGTTCTGCCGCTGGCTGGCGCCGCAGCTCGCCGCGGCGTGCGGCGGGGCGTTCAGCGACCTGACGGCCGAGCGGTTGTTCCGCGCCGTGAACCGCGTCGCGCCCACGCCGATCCGCATCGAGGCCGACGAGGTGACCTACAACCTGCACATCATCCTGCGCCTGGAGGTCGAGCGTCTGCTCTTCGGCGGCGACCTCGAGCCCGCCGGCGTCCCGCAGGTCTGGCGCGAGAAGGCCCGCGAATACCTCGGCCTGGACATCGCCGACGACCGCCAGGGCGCGCTGCAGGACATCCACTGGTGCATGGGCGCCTTCGGCTACTTCCCGACCTACACCCTCGGCAACCTCTACGCCGCGATGTTCTGGCAGGCAGCCCGCAACGACCTGCCGCAGCTGGATGCCGACCTCGCCGAGGGCCGACCGGGCGCGTTGCTGGCCTGGTTGCGCACCCGCATCCACGCCCGCGGCAGCGTGCTGGTGGCCGGCGATCTCTGCCGCGAGGTCACCGGACAGGAACTGGACCCGGCGCCCTTCGTCGCCTACCTCGGCGACAAGTACGGCGCGCTCGCTGACCTTTGACCTGCGGCGCCGGCCTCCCGGGGCCGGCCGCCAATCGAGGAATGACGTGGCCAAACGCAAGTCCGGACCCGCCCCCTCGCACAAGTCGGCGGCCAAACCTGCTGCCAAAGCCAAGGGCAAGAC
>CAZVWL010000020.1:0-22518 GCA_964630845.1 uncultured Fibrobacteraceae bacterium | reverse complement strand
GCCACTTCTGGACCTTCTCGCTGGCCAGGGCGACCTCGCGCACCGCCGCCTCGTCGGCGTCGACCGACGCCTCGATCTGGTCGCGCACCTTGCCGTTGATCTGCACGGCGTAGGTCACGGTCTCCTGCACGAGGTACCGCGGGTCGGCCACGGGCCACGGCTCGTGGGCGAGCGAGTGGTCGTGCCCGAGCCTGGCCCACAGCTCCTCGGCCAGATGGGGCGCGTACGGCGCCAGGAGCAGCACGAACGGTTCGAGCACCGCGCGCGGGCGCACCTCGGCGCGGCTCATCTCGTTCACGAAGATCATCATCTGGCTGATCGCCGTGTTGAACAGCAGCTTCTCGGTGCGCTCGGTCACGTCGTGGATGCAGCGGTGCAACAGCCGCAACGCCTCGAGCGACGGCTCGGCGTCGCGCACCTGCGACGACAGGCGGTCGTCCTCGTCGAAGAACAGGCGCCAGGCACGGTCCAGGAACCGCCGCACGCCCTCGATGCCCTTGGTGTTCCAGGGCTTGTCGCGGTCCAGCGGCCCCATGAACATCAGGTACATGCGCAGGGCGTCGGCGCCGTTGGCGGCGATCACGTCGTCGGGGTTCACCACGTTGCCGCGGCTCTTGCTCATCTTCTCGCCGTTCTCGCCCAGGATCATGCCCTGGTTGCGCAGGCACTGGAACGGCTCGGTGGTGGACACCAGCCCGAGATCGAACAGCACCTTGTGCCAGAACCGCGCGTACAGCAGGTGCAGCACGGCGTGCTCGGTGCCGCCGAGGTAGAGGTCCACCGGCATCCAGTAGCGCTCCTTCTCGGCCGACCACGCTTCTTGCTTGTTGCGCGGGTCGATGAAGCGCAGGTAATACCAGCACGACCCCGCCCACTGCGGCATCGTGTTGCTCTCGCGCCGTGCCGCCTGGCCGCTGACCGGGTCGACGACCTCGATCCAGTCCTTGATCGCCGCCAGCGGCCCCTCGCCCGTGCCGGTGGGCTTGTACTCGGCCACCTCGGGCAGAGTCAACGGCAGCTCGTCGGGCTCCAGCACGCGCACCGTGCCGTCGGCCAGCTTCAACAGCGGGAACGGCTCACCCCAGTAACGCTGCCGGCTGAACAGCCAGTCGCGCAGCTTGTAATTGACCTTGCGCTCGCCGAGGCCCTCGGCCTCCAGCCACGCGAGCATCTTCTGCTTGGCCTCGGCCACGGGCAGGCCGTCCAGAAACCCGCTGTTGATCGCCGGGCCGTCGCCCAGGTACGCGCCGCCCGTGAAATCGGCCGGCGGCTCGACCGTGCGCACGATGGGCAGGCCGAAGACCTCGGCGAACTCCCAGTCGCGCTCGTCCTGACCCGGCACGGCCATGATCGCGCCTGTGCCGTAGCCCATCATCACGTAGTCGGCCACCCAGATCGGGATCTCGCGGCCGGTCGCGGGGTTCAAGCAAGAACGGCCGGTGAAGACGCCGGTCTTCTCCCTGGCCGTCTGCCGGTCGCGGTCGCTGCGCCGCGCCGCCTGCTCCCGGTACGCCGCCACCGCGCCGCGCTGCGCGTCGGTGCACAGCTCGTCCACCCACGGGTGCTCCGGGCTGATCACCATGTACGTGGCGCCGAACATGGTGTCCGGTCGGGTGGTGAAGATGCGCAGGGCGCGGTCGAGCCCCACCACGGGGAACGACACCTCCGCCCCCTCGCTGCGGCCGATCCAGTTGCGCTGCAGCTCCTTGATGCCCTCGGGCCAGTCGAGGCCCTCGAGGTCCTCGAGCAGGCGTTCGGCGTAGGCGGTGATGCGCAGCATCCACTGGCGCATGGGCCGGCGGATCACCGGGTGGCCGCCCACCTCGCTGACGCCGTCGACCACCTCCTCGTTCGCCAGCACGGTGCCCAGCTCGGGGCACCAGTTCACCGGCACCTCGGCCTCGTAGGCCAGACCCTGCTTGTACAGCAGGGTGAAGATCCACTGCGTCCAGCGGTAGTAGTCGGGGTGCGTGGTGGACACCTCGCGGTCCCAGTCGTAGCTGAAGCCGAAGCGCTGGAGCTGGCCCTTGAAGGTGGCGATGTTGCGCCGCGTGGTGGCCGCCGGGTGGGTGCCCGTCTTGACCGCGTAGTTCTCCGCCGGCAGGCCGAAGGCGTCCCAGCCCATCGGGTGCAGCACGTTGAAGCCGCGCATGCGCTTGAAGCGCGCCAGGATGTCGGTCGCCGTGTAGCCCTCGGGGTGCCCCACGTGCAGGCCCTGGCCCGACGGGTACGGGAACATGTCCAGGATGTAGTACTTGGGCCGCGCGCCGCCGTCCTCGGTGCGGAACGTATGGTGCTGCTGCCAGTACGCCTGCCAGCGCGGCTCGATGCTTGCCGGATCGTAACCCATGGTCCGTCCTTGTTTCCGGTCGGTCAGAAGGCCTCGGCGAAGCGCACGTAGAAGCCGCTGTCGCCGTCGCCGAAGCCGAGGTCCAGCGCCAGGTTGGCGCGCTGCTCGCCGCCGACGTTCAGGCGCAGGCCGCCGCCAAGCATGGGCCGCGCCTCGTCCAGGCGCAAGCGGTCGGTGCGGTCGGCCAGCTCGCCCAGACCGGCGAACACCACCGCGCCCAGCCCGCGCCAGACAACAGTCCGCAGCTCCATCTGGGCACGCACCACGTGCCGCTGCCGGTGCCGCTCCTCGAAGTACCCGCGCAGGTCCAGACGGTTCAAGCGGTAGAACGGCACCTCGCCATCGGTCTGGAACGACCCCGCCAGCTCGGCGGCCAGCACCGTGCGTTCGCCCAGCGACACGTAACGCGCGACGCCGGCCTCCGTCCACGTGTAGCGGTAATCGCCGCCCAGGACATCCACGTACCGGGTCACGGCCAGGCGCTGGTACCAGCCACGCGTGGGGTATTGCACGGCGTCGCGGCTGTCCCAGGCCACCACCAGCCCCAGGCCGTGCAGGTCGCCGCCGCGGGAGCCGGGCACCACGAGGCTCTGCAGCTGGCCGGCGGGGTCCAGCTTGCGCAGGCGCGTGTGGCCGGCGTCCACGAGCATCCCGCCGAAGACCGGGCCGGCCAGGCGCCGCGTCAGCTCGAGCTGGAGGGTGGCCGAGATGTCGGTGTACGTCTCCTCGGCCGCGGCCGGCGTGTCGTCGCCGATGCCGTAGAACTGGGTCGGGTACCGCCGGTAGGTCGCGACGGCCACCAGGTGCCAGCGGTCGTCGTCGAACCAGGCGTCGGCCAGCAGGCTGGCGATGAGCTGGCGCTTGCCCGTCAGCAACAGGACGGGCAGGGCGGTGGACGGCCGCGCGCCGGGCCGCGTGGCGTAGTGCTTCTGGTACGCCGCGCTGGCGCCGAACGCGACGCCGGTCTCCGGCGCGTAGGTGACGACCGGCAGCACGAAGAGCCAGCCGCTGCGCGGCGCCGGCAGGTCGATCACCTCGTAGGCGTCGCCATCGCCGGCGCCGGCCACGCCGGCCAGCGCGCCCAGCAGGATCGCCGCCATCAACATCGGCACACCGGTCATGGGCACCTCGCGCGGACCGCCGGACCAATCCGGAGGCTAGAAGACGGACAGCCGGAACATGGCCTTCGGGTTGCGCCGCATCTGGTCGAGCAGGCGGTCGAGCGATTGCAGCGTGCTGTCGGCACGGTCGTACAGGCTGGGGTCGGTCAGGAAGCGCCCGGCCGCTCCCTCGCCCCGCTCCAGGCCCGCCAGCAACGAACGACCCTGCGCCGTGGCCGCCCGCAGCTCGACCAGCGTCGAATCGAGGCTCGTCGCGGCCTGCTGCAGGGCGGTGACCGTGGTGTCGAGGCGGCCGTCGCCGAGGGCCCCCTCGAGGGTCAGGGTCAGCCGGTTGACGTTGCGCAGCAGGTCGCGCAGCTCGGCGCGGTTGTCGGCGAACAGGTCGTGCGCGGCGTCGAGCGTGCGCTCGGCGGCGTCGAGCGGCCCGGTGATGCGGTTCTCGGCCCGCAGCTCGGCCACCAGCAGGCGCACCTCCTCGCCCAGCGCGGTGTACACGTCGAGCGAGGCGTCGACCTTGTCGCCCAGGGCGAGCATCGAGGCGCTGCTGCGCCCCGAGAACACGTGGCCCGCCTCGACGGGTCGACCACGGCCGGGTTCGATCTCCAGCAACACCTCGCCCACCAGGCCCTTCATCACGAGGGAGACGTCGGCGTCGTCGCGCAGCGTGACCCACTGCTCGACCTCGATGAACACGCGCACGTTGTCGGGCCGGAACTCGAAGCCCGTCACCTGGCCGACGCGGATGCCGCGCGCCTGCACGCGATCGCCCTGGCGCAGGCCCTCGACAGCGGCGATGTCGACCGCGTAAGGCACCAGGTTGGTGCGCAGGTTGACCCGCTTGAAGAACATGAGGCCCACGACCAGGATCACGATCCCGATCACGACCATCACGCCCACCTGGATTTCCCTGGCGTACTGCTTGTTCATGCCTCGCTCCGTGCCGCGCTCCGGGTCAGAAGACGCCCAGCGGCCCCTCGGCCCGTCCCTCGACGAACTGCCGGACCGCCGCGTGGTCGGTCGAACGCAGGGCGTCGACCGTGCCGTGGAAGATGATGCGCCCGTCGTTGAGCATGGCCATGCGGTCGGCCACCTTGTAGGCGCTCTGCATGTCGTGGGTCACGACGATGCTCGTGACGCTCAGCTCGCGCTGCAGCTTGATGATCAGGTCGTTGATCGCGTCGCCGGTGATCGGGTCGAGCCCCGTGGTGGGTTCGTCGTAAAGGATGTAAGCCGGCTGCATGACGATCGCCCGCGCCAGACCCGCCCGCTTCTTCATGCCGCCCGACAGCGCGCTCGGCAGCTTGTCCTCCACGCCCGCCAGCCCCACCATCTCCAGGCACTCGCAGGCGCGCGCGCGGATCTTCGCCGCCGACCAGTCGGTGTGTTCCTGCAGGATGAGGCCCACGTTCTCGCAGATGGTCATCGAATCGAAGAGCGCGGCGCCCTGGAACAACATGCCGAACGACTTGCGCAGCTCCATGAGCGCCGGTCGTGCGAGCGCCGTCACCTCGCGCCCCTCGATCCACACATGGCCGCGATCGGCCTCCAGCAGCCGCACGATGTGCTTCAGGAGCACGGACTTGCCCTGCCCGCTGCGGCCGATGACCACCAGCGTCTCGCCCTTGTGGATCACCAGGTCGCAGTCGTCGAGCACGACCTTCGCCCCGAAGGCCTTGCTGAGCCCCTGCACGGCGATGCCGTCGAAGGCGGCGGGGTCGTCCAGGCGCATGTCGACCGCGTCGAATCGGTGTGCGTGCGCCATGGCTCAGCCCCCGAAGATGATCTGCATGAAGATCGTGTTGAGGATGTAGTCGGCGATCAGCACGCTCAGGCAGGTGCCCACCACGGCCTGCATCGTGGCCTTGCCCACGCCCTCGGCGCCGCCCTGGGTGCTGAACCCGTGGTAGATGCCGCTCATGGCGATGATGCCGCCGAAGAAGAAGGTCTTGCCCAGACCCGTCACCACGTCGCCGATCTCCCAGAACAGGCGCATGCCCTCGGCGAAGGTCTGCACGGTGACGTCCAGGGTGACGATCGAGACCACCAGGCCGCCCATGATCGCGATCAGGTCGGCGACCAGGGTGATGACCGGCATCATGAGCACCGCCGCCACGAAGCGCGGCACGCCCAGATACTGTACCGGCTCGATCGCCATGATCTCCATGGCGTCGAGCTGCTCGGTGACCTTCATCGTGCCCAGCTCGGCGGCGTAGTTGGCCGACAGACGGCTGCCCACCACGAGCGCCGCCAGCACCGGGCCCATCTCCAGGATCACGCTCTTGGTGATCACGGTGCCCAGGAAGATCATGGGCACGTAGGCCTTCATCTGGTAGCCGGTCTGCACGGCGGTGATCGCGCCGGTGAACGCGGCCGTGGTCACCACCAGCGGCAGCGAGCCGATCACCATGATGTGCATCTGCTCGACCACCTCGCGCCGCCGCTTCCAGGTGTGGTTCAGGCTGCAGACCACGCCGCAGAACACGCCGAAGCCGCGGCCGATGCCCGCGAGCATCGCCAGGACGGTGCTGCCGATCTGCTGCAACAGGTTCATGATGCGTCGCCCGACGATCCCGCCTCGCGGCGGCCGGCGGCCGCCACCACGTACTCGACCATACCCCGCAGCGTCTGCCGCGTGAAGTCCTGTTCGCGCACCCTGATGTCCTCGGGCAGCCGGGCGCGCCGAGCGAAATGCGCGTCGGTCGTGGCCAGCCGCGCGGCCATCGCGTCGAGCGTCGCGGTGTTCGCGGCGCCGCCCCGCTCTTCGAGCACCGCCCGCACGGTGGCCACCCACTGGTCGAGCTGCGCGCTCGCCAGCAGCAGCAGTTCCCGCGTGCGCCCCACGAGCTGCCCGTGGTGCGCGAACGCCAGCCGCTCGGGCATCGGGTCCAGCGCCAGCAGCCGCGTCAGGCTCGCCTGGGCCACCTCGAGCCTGAACCGCGGCGGCGTGGCCGGCCGCAGGTACCAGGTCCCGTCCCGGCCGCCGCCCAGATCGAGGAACGTGCCCGCCGCCTCGCCCACGAACAGCGTGCCCTGGTGCAGGAAGCTCACGTGGTGCGGCGCGTGCCCCGGCGTGGGCACCACGGAGATC
Source organism: uncultured Fibrobacteraceae bacterium (assembly GCA_964630845.1). Lineage (GTDB taxonomy): Bacteria > Krumholzibacteriota > Krumholzibacteriia > LZORAL124-64-63 > LZORAL124-64-63 > Glo-17. The sequence goes on along the minus strand of CAZVWL010000020.1, from coordinate 15,959 downwards.
CCGTCCGCCGCGAGCGCCTCGGCCTCGGCCAGCACGCCCGGCGGCACGGGCGCCGGCTCGCCGTAGACCGCCGCCAGCTCGCCCAGCACCTGGCGCGACCCCTCCCACAACCGCTGCGGCTCGATCAGATGCGGCCGACCGTTCTCGTGGCAGACCACGCGCGCCTGCGGATACGCCTCCAGCAGCAGCCCGGTTGCCCCGCCATGATCCAGGTGGATGTGCGTCAGCAGGATGTAGTCGAGCCGGCGCACGCCCTCGGCGCGCAGCCGCTCGATCAGCGCCGGCGCCGAGGACGCCGGTCCCGGGTCGACCACGAACGTGGGCCCGCCGGCGCGGCTCAGCCAGCAGGAGATGAACCGCCGATAGCCCGTGAGCTGCGGCTGGTCGAGGTCGATGAGGGTCAGCACGGGCTGGGTCATGCGTGGTCCGTCCGGGTTGCGGGTCCGCACCGGGACGAACCCTGACCGCACAAAATACGACCCCTCGCGCCCCAGCCAAGCAGAAACGCAAACGACCGGGATCCCGCTGGCGGATTTTACTTGATATGTTTAGTCATGTATTGGTCGGCCACCGAGGAAAGAAGCCCGCCATGACCCCCGCCCTCCTGATGATGATCGCCGTCGGCGCCCCCGCCCTGCGGCCCTTGTTCGACCCCGCCGACCCCGGCGAGCCGTCCCGCTGGATCGCCGTGCACGACACCGTGATGGGCGGCCGCAGCCAGGGCGGCCTGTGGGCCGGCGACGGCTGCCTCGTGTTCGCCGGCGAGATGAGCCTGGAGAACAACGGCGGCTTCGCCTCGGTGCGCACCGGGCCGCGCGCGCTGGAGCTCGCCGGCGCCGAGGGCCTCGAGATCCGCGTGCGCGGCGACGGCCGGCGCTACCAGCTGCGCCTGCGCCAGGACGACCGTTTCGATGGCGTGGCCTGGGCGGCCGAATTCGCCACCGAGCCGGGCCGCTGGCTTACCGTGCGCGTGCCGCTGGCCGATTTCCGCCCCACCTGGCGCGGCCGCGCGGTGGCCGGCGCCGGTCCCGTGGATCCCGCGCGTGTGCGCCAGTTCGGCGTGATGATCGCCGACAAGGCGGCCGGACCGTTCCGCCTCGAGCTGGCGCAGGTGGCGGCCTACTGATCGGCCGCCCCGGCTCTGTACCCGCCGGCCGGCTCCTGCATGCTGGGCGCCAGGTCGCTGAACCGCGTGAACTCCTTGTGGAAGTGCAGGTCGAACTCGCCGGTCGGCCCGTTGCGCTGCTTGCCGATGATGACGGTGGCCTTGTTGCGCGCGTCCTCGTCGTCCGGGTTGTAGTACTCCTCCCGGAAGATGAACATGACGACGTCGGCGTCCTGCTCGATCGACCCGGACTCGCGCAGGTCGCTCAGCATCGGCTTGTGGTCGCTGCGCGATTCCACCGCGCGCGAAAGCTGGCTGAGCGCGAGCACCGGCACGTCGAGGTCCTTGGCCATCGCCTTCAACGAACGGCTGATCTGGCTGATCTCCTGCTGCCGGTTCTCGGCCCGCGCCGGCCCGGTCATCAGCTGCATGTAGTCGATCACCACGAGGTCGATGCCGTGCTGCTGCTGCAGGCGGCGCGCCTTGCTCTTCATCTCGAGCACCGTCATGCCCGGCGTGTCGTCGATGTAGATCGGCGCGCGGGAGAGCTGGTCGCAGGCCCGCGTCAGGCGCGGCCAGTCCTCGGCCCGCAGCTTGCCGCGGCGCACGTTGTGCAGGTTGAAGCCGGTCGCCGAGCAGAGCATGCGCAGGGCCAGCTGCTCGCGACCCATCTCCAGCGAGAAGATCGCCACCCCCGCCCCGGGCCGCGCGTCGTTGCGCCCCGGCGGCCGGGTGGCGGCGTTGTAGGCGAGGTTCAAGGCCAGCGAGGTCTTGCCCATCGAGGGGCGCGCCGCGAGGATCACGAGGTCGCCCTTCTGCAGCCCGCTGGTCATGCTGTCCATCTGCTTGAAGCCGGTGCGCAGGCCGGTCACGTCGCTCTGGTTGCGGAACGCGTCCTCGATCGACTGGAAGGTCAGCGGCACCACCGCGTCGAGCCCCACGAAGCCCCCGCGCCGCGAGTCCTCGCCGATCGAGTAGAAGCGGTTCTGGGCGCGGTCGAGGATATCGGCCGTCTCGCCTTCGCCGGCCATCGCGTCGGTCACGGTCTCGCCCGCCGCGGCGATCAACTCGCGCAGCAGCCCCTTCTCGCGCACGATGCCGGCGTGGTAGGTGACGTTGGCCGCGGTGGCCACCATGGTCTGCAGCTCGGTGACGTAATCGAGCCCGCCGGCCGCTTCGAGCGTGCCCTGCTTGCGCAGGCGATCGCCGACGGTGATCGGGTCGATGGCCTGGTCGTCCTCGTAGAGGCCGAGCATGGCCGCGAAGATCAGCCGGTGCTCCTTGAGGTAGAACTCGCTGCCGTCGACCACCTCGCGGGCCACGCCGACGGCCTCGCGGTCGATCAGGGCCGCGCCGAGGATCGCCCGCTCGGCGTCGATGTTCGAGGGCGGGCGGCGTCCGCCCGTCGCGGGTTGCGGTTGCAGGTGGGCTTCCAAGGGATGAACCTCTCGCGCTCACATACCGGTTCGATTGGGGCCTCGTAAGGTATCACACCGGCCGTCGCGCCGCAGGGACGGATTGCCGCCGGCCCGCCAATTTCGGTGGACAGGTTCGGGACAACCCTGGGGATAGCCCGCCTCCGCGGGCGGACAACCCTGTGGACAACCCGCCGCCGCGGTGGAAAACTCCCGCTGTCGCCACCCGGCCCCCGCCGCCAACGACCGCCAGCGGGCCGCCGGCAGCCCCGACAGGCACGATCGACGGCCGGGGATAACCTGGCCGCCAACTCCGGGACGCACGCACGCCATGCAAGACCACGACCCGCAAGCCGCCCTGGCCCGCCTCGCCGCCCGCCCGCGCCCCCCGCGCGCCTGGCGCGACGGCCGCCAGATCCCCTGGCACGACCCCGCCTTCAGCCGCCGCGTGCTGCCGGTGCACCTCGACCCGTCGACCCACATGGCCAGCCGCCGGCCGGCCGTGATCGGCGAGCACGTCGCCTGGCTGCTCGAGCTGCTGAGCGCCGAGCCACAGCCCCCGGGCCGACCCCGCCACATCCTGGACCTCGGCTGCGGCCCCGGCCTCTACGCCCTGCCCCTGGCCCGCGCCGGCCTGCGCGTGACCGGCATCGACTTCTCGCCCGCCGCCATCGCCCACGCCCGCCGCCTGGCCGACCGCGCCGACCTCGAGGACCGGATCACGTTCCTCGAGCTGGACCTGCTCTCCTTGCCCGACGACCTGTCCGCCAGGCTCGGCCCCGTGGACGTGGTCACGTTCTGGTTCGGCGAGTTCGGCAGCTTCGCGCCGGACGAGGGTCTCGCCATGCTCCAGCGCCTGGCTCCCGCCGTCACCCTGGGCGGCCTGCTGGTGATCGAGTACCAGCCCCTGGACCTCTTCCCCCAGGAAGACGGCACCAGCTGGGAGGTCGCCGAGGACACGGTCTTCGCCGACGGCCCCCACCTCTGGCTGCAGGAATGGAGCTGGGACGAGCAGGCCCAAGCCGAGATCACCGTGCACTGGATCCTGGACCCGGTCAGCGGCCGGCTGGAGCGGTATGCGCAGTCGCACCAGGCGTACACGGAGCAGTCGCTGGCGACGCTGCTGGCGGGGGCGGGATTCGCAGAGCCGCGGTTCTATCCGGCGATCACGGGGTGTGATGAGCGGTATGAGTTTCCGGTGGTGGTCAGCAGGATGGGGGCAGGGAGATGATCAGGGGCCCCGACGGAATCTCCGTCAGGACCCCCGCGCGAGCGTGATGCTGTCTGCTAGCACTGCTATCGGTCGGACCACGGGCGATATCGCTGCTATACCGAGTATCCATCGGAACCAGCATCGCCGCCGATTCCGGATAATGCAACCGCCATACCCGTTGCGGGGTCGTGACCAAGTTATTCAAGTCATTGTCAAAAAACAATTTACGGACATCGTATGGCCGCCGCGCACCAAAACAGCGCAACCGCCCGGTTGACCCAACCGGGCGCCGCCCCCGCAACGCGTTGTCCAGAAATAAGTTATGCGACGAACTGCGCCGTTACGCGCCGGAGCGCTGCCCGAGCGCGTCGTAGAGCGCCCGCGCCATGCGCACGTCGTCCCACGCGTCGCGCTTTTGGGCCGGGTTGCGCAGCAGCGCCGCCGGATGGAAGGTCGCCATCAGCGGGATCGACTCGTAGAAGTGCACGGCCCCCCGCAGGGACGTGAGCGACGCGTCGGTGCCGAGCAGCCGCTGGGCGGCGATGCGCCCCAGGCACAGGATCAGCCGCGGCCGCAGCGCCGCCAGCTGCCGTGACAGGAAGGGCGCGCAGGCCTCGGCCTCCTCGCGCTGCGGGTCGCGGTTGTTCGGCGGCCGACACTTCAGCACGTTGCCGATGAAGACCTCGTCCCGCCCAAAGCCGATCGCCTTGAGGATGTCGGTCAGCAGTTGCCCGCTGCGACCCACGAACGGCAGCCCCTGGCGGTCCTCTTCCTGACCGGGCGCCTCGCCGATCAGCACCAGCCCGGCGCGCGGGTTGCCGGTCCCGGGCACGGCCTGCGTGCGCCCGGCATGTAGCGGGCAGCGGGTGCAGGCGCGGGCCTCGTCGGCGATCGCGGCCAGCGCGGCGACCGGATCGGCCGGCTCGGCCGCCGGCCTGGCCGGCTGCCCGGCGCGGGTGCGGTCGATCAGGGCGAGCGCGTCGGCCACGAACCGCGAACACTCGGCCTGGAACTGCTGCTCGCGCAGCTTCTTGGCGTCCACGGGCGGTGGCGGTTGTGGCGGTGGCGGTGGCGGCGCGGGCGTCGACGCCGATGCCGGTGCCGGAGCCTGCACGGTCGGCGATGATGCCAGGTGCGCCGGCGCACCAGGCGCAACAGCCACCCGGGTCGGCTGGTCGAGCGCGACCGCGGCCAGTTCCGCACGGTCGGCCTCCGAGAGCGGCTCCTGCCAGATCGTCGCGAAGCCGGCCTCGTGCTGCTGCTCGAGGTAGCGGCAGACCTCGCCGGCGAGGTCGCGCAGGCCGTCGCTCACGCCTCGCCTCCGGCAAGCTGGGCCAACCGGGCCACGAGGGCCGCGGCGATGGCGCGTTTCGGCAGCGGCGTCTCGTTGCGCCACACCTCGCCTTCCGGGCCGAGCAGGTGCACGGTGTGGGGGCGGTCGCCGAACGAGCCGCCGGGCGCGGTGGGGTCGTTGGCCACGATCCAGTCCAGGCTCTTGGCGGTGAGCTTGGCGGCGGCGTGGTCGAGCAGGTTCTCCGTTTCGAGTGCGAAGCCGACCACGATCAGACCCTGCCGCCTCGGCGCGACGATGTCGCGCAGGATGTCGGGCGTGCGCACCAGCTCGAGGCTCCAGGCGTCGCCTTGCCGCTCCTTCTTGACCTTGCCGGTGACCGGGTTGGCGGGCGCGTAGTCGGCGACGGCGGCGGCCATGAACAGCCAGTCGCAGCCGCTGGCGAGGGCGGCGTCGACGGCGGCGGCCATGTCCGAGGCGGTGGTCACGTCGTGCACGGCGGCCAGGGTCGCCGGCGGGGCCACGGTGCCCGGCCCGCAGATCAGCGTGACCAGCGCGCCCTGGGCGGCCAGCTCGGAAGCGAGCGCGACGCCCATGACACCCGAGGAGCGGTTGCCCACGAAGCGCACGGCGTCGATCGGCTCCTGGGTGGGGCCGGCCGTGACGGTGACCCGCCGGCCGGTCCAGAACGTGCGCGGCCGCGCCGGCTCGGGGTCGGGCGCCGCGACGGTCGCGCCCACGAGCTTCTCGACCTCGGCCAGGATCGCCTCGGGGTCGGCCAGGCGGCCCTTGCTCTCCACGCCGCAGGCGAGCCAGCCCTCGCCGGGCTCCACGATGCGCACGCCGCGGGCGCGCAGCGTGGCCAGGTTGGCCTGGGTGGCGGGGTGGTTCCACATGTTGTCGTTCATCGCCGGCGCGGCCAGCACGGGGCCGGGGTGGGCCAAAAGAAGCGTCGAGCAGATGTCGTCGGCGATGCCGTTGGCCAGCTTGGCCAGGAGGTTGGCCGTCGCGGGCGCGATGACGGCGAGGTCGGCCCAGCGGGCGTACTCGATGTGGTCCAGGGCGTGGCTCTGACCCTCGCCCCAGAGGTCGCCGGCGACCGGGTTCTCGCTCAGCACCTGGAAGGTCATCGGGGTGACGAAGCGCTGCGCTGCGTCGGTCATCGCCACCTTGACGGAAAAACCCGCCTGCCGGAGCAGGCGGGTCAGGTAACACGCCTTGTAGGCGGCGATGCCGCCGCTGACCAGCAGCAGCACGTTGCCGCGGGCCACGGCCTAGCTCCCGTTCTCCTGGGCGGCGGCTTGCTGCTGCTTGAGGGCAAGCTCGCGCTCGCGGCGGTCGTACCAGCTCACCTTGCCGGTCAGCAGGCGCTTGATCGCCAGGCTGGTGATCTTGCCGGGCAGGGCCACGTCGAGCGCGCGGGCGCGGGCGTTGAGGCGCCGGGCCTCGAGGGCGGCGATGCGGATGGCCTCGAACTTGTTCGGGATCAGGTCGGTCACCTTCTGACGCGGGATGTAGGTCATCGGTTCTGAACCTCTTCCAGGGTAGCGTGACGCGACGGCCGGGGACGGGCACACCCCGGCGCTGGGGATTAGCCGATCAATGATAGCGGATTTCGCAAGAATTTCAACCAGGAAATGGGGCTTTGCTCGAAACTGGCCCCCGGACCTTCACCTGGCCACCTGGCCATGGATCGCCTGCACCAGGTCGTCGGGCAGCGCAAGCTGGTTCGCCAGTTCACGTAGCCACAGGCGTTCGCCGGTGGTGTCCGCCTCGATCGCCATGAGCGCGGCCACGTAGACCTCCGCCGCCATCTCGGGGCACGTGACGGCGGCCGCGAGCTGGGCGATATCCTGCGGGCGACGAAGCTCGTCGAAGAGCAGGGCCTTGTCCTCGCCCGACAGTTCGAGGGTCTCGATGCGCGTCAGGATCGCCTGCATCTCGTCTGCATCGAGGCGGCCGTCAGCGTTGGCGGCGGCGATCATCGCCCGCACCAGCAACAGGCCGAGCGCGTTGCTGGCGACGGCGTCGTCGGGGCGCGGCAGGAACGCGCTGCCTGCCGGGGCCGGCAGCGGCGCAGGCACGGAAGGAGCCGCCAGCGGCGCGGTCGCAACCGCCGTGGTCTTGCTCTGTTGATGCTTCTTCCAGGCCGTGTAGGCGAGCGCGCCGACGGCCGCAATGCCGCCGTACTTGAGCGTCTTCTGAGCCATCTTCCGGCCCGACTTGCTCGTGAGCATGCCGCCGACCACGCCGCCGGCAAAACCGGTGGTGGCAGGGCTGCTCAGGAGTTGACCCAGGATGCGGTTCGCGTCGAACATGGCAGATCCTCCGTCGGTGCTGATCGTTGCCTCGGGAGCGCATATGATCGCCACGAAGGACGCCCGCCGCCAAAACGAAAACGCGGCGATCCGGCGGCGGCGATCATCGCCCGGCCGTGCTACCATGAGCGGCGATGTCCGGGCCGGCGGAGGGCGCGCGCCGCGCCCGCGAACGGCGCGGCCACCATCAACGATCCGCGCCCGCCCAACCAGGAGTCCGCCCGCCATGACCGATCCCGCCGCCGCTCCCCTGGTCGGCATCATCATGGGCAGCCAGTCCGATTGGCCCACCCTGCGCCACGCCGCCGAGACCCTCGCGGCCTTCGACGTGCCCCACGAGGCCCGGGTCGTCTCGGCCCACCGCACCCCCGACGACATGCGCGACTACGCGCTGTCGGCCGAGCCTCGCGGCCTGCGCGTGATCATCGCGGGAGCCGGCGGGGCGGCCCACCTGCCGGGCATGGTGGCCGCCCACACGACCGTGCCGGTACTCGGCGTGCCCATCGAGAGCCGCGTCCTGCGCGGGGTCGATTCGCTGCTCTCCATCGTCCAGATGCCCGCCGGGGTGCCCGTGGGGACGCTGGCCATCGGCGAGGCCGGCGCCCGCAACGCGGCCCTGCTGGCGGTCGCCGTGCTGGCCACCGGCGACCCGATGCTGCGCGAGAAGCTGCGCGCGTTCCGCGCCGAGCAAGCCGCGCGAGCCCGCGCCGCGGAGCTGTCTTGAGCGGGGTCATCTTGCCCGGCGCCACCCTCGGCGTGCTGGGCGGCGGCCAGCTGGGCCGCATGTTCACCATGGCGGCGCGCCGCATGGGCTACCGCGTCACCGTGTTCGCGCCGGACGACGACACCCCGGCAGGCCAGATCGCCTACCGCGAGGTGAGGGCGCCTTACGAAGACCTTGACGCCGTGCGCGCGTTCGCCCGCGACGTGTCGGTCGTGACCTTCGAGTTCGAGAACATCCCGGCGGCGACCGCCGCCGCCGCGGCCGAACTGGCGCCGGTGCGACCGGCCGGCTCGCTGCTGCACACCACCCAGCAGCGCCGGCGCGAGAAGGAAGCGCTGCGCGCGGCCGGCGTGCCGACCGTCGCGTTCGCCTGCGCCGACACCGAGGCCGACCTCGCTCCGGCCATCGCCTCGGTGGGCACGCCCGCCATCCTCAAGACCGTGGCCTGGGGCTATGACGGCAAGGGCCAGCGCCGCATCGACGCGCCCGAGCAGGCCGCCCCGGCGTGGCGCGAGCTGGGCGCGCAGCCGGTCGTGATCGAGGCGGTGGCCTCGTTCGCGGGCGAACTGTCGGTGGTCGGCGTGCGCGGGCTCGACGGCGCGATGGCCATCTACCAACCCATCGTCAACCACCACGTCAACCACATCCTGGACCTCTCCGTGTGCCCGGGCAACCTGACACGACCCACCCGCGACCGCGCGATCGCCATCACCCGCACCTTGCTCGAAGCCTGGGACGTCGTGGGGGTGCTCTGCGTGGAGATGTTCCTGATGCCGGACGGCGACCTGCTGGTCAACGAGGTCGCGCCACGCCCGCACAACTCGGGTCACCTGACGATCGACGCCCACGCGTGCAGCCAGTTCGAGCAGCAGGTGCGCGCGGTGTGCGGCCTGCCGCTAGGCGACGTGTCGCAGGTGGCCCCCGCGGCCATGGTCAACCTGCTGGGCGACCTGTGGCGCGACGGCGAACCCGTCTGGGCGGCGGCCTGCGCCGTGCCGGGCGTCAAGCTGCACCTCTACGGCAAGGGGCGGGCCCGACCAGGGCGCAAGATGGGGCACCTGACCGCGCTGGGCGACACCGCCGAAGCAGCGACGAACAAGGTGCTTGCCGCTCGCGCCGCCATGTTGCCTGCGCGGCCTTCCCCGGCCTGATCAGCACCTTGAAACAAGATCTTGTTGATCGCGTTTGGTCGCGCGATGTTGGACGCGTTGCACAGATCGTCACGCGCGTTTCCGATTCGTGCAGACCGTCGAACACTCACAAAACACACATGCGCAACACGGCGCCCCCGCCCCGCAACCCAATCCCCCCTGGCGTCGTATCCTATCCCTGAGCTATGCTGCGCCCCGTCCACCGCCGAACCCCGACTCCAGGAGACGCCGCGCCCGTGGAATCCCGCTCCGGTTGCCTCAGGAACGTGCTGATCGGCTGCCTCGGCCTGATCGGCGTGGTGGTGCTCGTGGCGCTGGTCGTGGCCGGCCTGGCCGCGGTGAACGTGTCGCGCAAGGACGTCGTCGAGCGCGAGGTCTCGGCCCCGGCCGAGGCCCTCGAACAGACGGCCGCCGCGCCGGCAGGCGGCGAGGTCGTCACCGTGAAGACCGAGGGGCGGGTGATCCTCGACCTCGGGCACGGCGAGTTCGTCATCAAGCCGGCCGCGCCGGGCGAGGGCATTGTGGTCAAGGCGCGGTTCGACCAATCGTCCTACGCGCTGCACGAGAGCTTCGAGGTATTGCCGGACAGCACTTGGGTGTACCGCGTCGAGTACCGGCGCACGATCGGCGGCCTGCAGGCCATCGCGCAGGCCATCATGAGCCGCGGCACGCCGTCGCGCGTCGAGGTCTACCTCGCGCCCGACCTGCCGCTGACGCTCGACCTCGCCGTGCGCCAGGGCGGCGCCGAGGTGGACCTCGGCGGGCTCTGGCTGCGCGACGCCTCGATCGCCTGGCACCAAGGCGGCATGGACCTGAAGTTCAGCGAACCGCTGCGCGACCCTATCGGACGCCTGCACCTGCACGGCAGCATGGGCGGGGTCAACGTGGGGCGCGTCGGCAACGCGAGCCCGGCGGTGCTCGACGTGAACTGCCGCATGGGCGGCGCCGAGCTGGACATGCGCGGGCCATGGCGCGGCGATTGCCGCGCGAGCTTCCGGGCGCGCATGGGCGGCATCAGCGTGCGCGTGCCCGAGGAGCTGGACGTGCGCGACGCCGCGGCCGACACGCTCCTGCTCGCCACCACGACGCGCGAGACGCCGGCCGTGGTGCTGTGGGTCACCAAGGACGCGAACATGGGCGAGGTGGAGGTGCAGCGGCGGTAGGTCAGGGCGAGGCGGCGTAGATCCCGGCGAGGTCGGTCCAGATCACGGGGAATCGGCCGTCGTCGATCCCCTTGACGCTGCCGTGCGTGAAGACCCGCAAGCCGATCGAAGCGTTGCCGGGATTGGGATAAGCCGCTGCCCGGGCCGACAGTTCCGCCAGCACCGCCCGCGCAGAACGTACCGGCCCCCATTTGCACTCGCCCAGTTCGATCCTGCCGTCGTCGCGCAAACCGACCACGTCGATCTGCCGGGCCGCATCCCAGTATTGCCCGACGGTGACGCCGACGGCCGCCCCTTCGCGCGCGATCAGATCCGGCAAGGCCTGGCGACACAACCCCTCGAAGCAGCGGCCCCAGTATGCCGGCAGCGCCGGCCGGATCAGTTCGCGCAGCGACCGCTGCGGACCGAACCGGGTGATCGCGCTGAGCTGCGGGAACAGGAAATGGAACCAGAATCGCAGCAGCGGATCGCCGACCACGTAACGCACGGTCCGCCGCCGGATACCGGCCGGCAGCAGCGGCTGCCGCTTCTCGAGATAGCCGAGGTCGAGCAACTGCTGGACGTAGTAGCCGAGCTGCCTGGCATCGATGCCCGTGCGGGTTGCGATGGCGGTCGGCGTGTTGTCTCCGGTCGCCACAGCCATCAGGATGCCGTAGTAGCGCTCGACCTCGCGCAGTTCCTCGCGCAGCAGAAAGTCAGGCTCGCGGTGCAACGGCGCGTATGGGTCGAGCAGCGTGCGGGCGATGTTGTCCTCCACGGACCGCGCGTCGCTGAACGCGCGCAGATACAGAGGCACCCCGCCGCAGACGAAGTAGGTCAGCGCCCGGTCGCGCAGCGAGTAACCGGGGTGGAACGTGGCCGCTTCACGATACCCGAACGGTTGCAGATGGATCTGGCCGGTGCGGCGGCCGAACAACGGACTGCTGCGCCCCAGCACCTCGCGCTCCATGAACCCGACGAACGAGCCGCAGAGGATCAGGAACACCTTGCCGGAACCCGCCCAGTTCCCATCCCAGAGTCCTTGCAGGATCGACGGCAATTCCGGGCTCGCGGCGGCTGTCCACTGGAACTCGTCGAGGGCGATCACCAGCTTGCAGGGGCCGGACCAGCGCGCGACGACCAGTTCCAGGGCCTGCTGCCAGCCCTCGACGGCCTGCGTGGCCAGCAATGGTTCATCGAGGGCTGCGGCCGACGCTCGCATGAATTCGCGGATCTGCATCGGCGCCGGCGCCTGCTTGCCCAGGAAGTAGATGCCGGGACGGCCCACCATGAACTGCTTGATCAGCTCGGTCTTGCCGATACGTCGGCGGCCATAGATGGGCCACAGGCCGCTCGGCGCTGCCGTGTATGCGCGCTCTAGCGCGGTCAATTCGTCGTGGCGGCCGATGAAGCTGGTGGACATGGCGATCTCCGAATCCGGGCACCTCTGGCATTTCAACAAGTTTAAACTTGTTTAGTCTAGACTTGTCAAGTCTAAACTTGTCAGGAGTCGCCCACCCCCTCGCGGGGCAACCCCATCACCCCAGCGGCGCCTCGCCCACCCGCTCCCGCCGGCACTCCTCGGCGGCCATGATCGCCTGCAGGCGCGCCACCGCGGCCTCGACCGTGTCGTTGACCACCCAGTAGGCATAGCGGTCGGCGAAGCCCACCTCCCAGCGGGCGTTGCGCAGGCGGGTGGCGATGACCTCGTCGCTGTCGGTGCCGCGGCCTCGCAGGCGCGCCTCGAGCACCTCCCACGAGGGCGGAAACAGGAACACCGAGACCACCTCGGCGCCGAGGCGATCGAGCACCTGCACCGCGCCCTGCACATCGATGTCCAGCAACGGGATGCTGCCGGCGGCCTCCAGCGCGGCCACGTGTTCGCGGCGGGTGCCGTAGCGACGGTCGTGGACCGGGGCCCACTCGAGGAACGCGTCGGACGCCACCAGGCGGTCGAACGCCGCGTCGTCGACGAAGTGGTAGTCCACGCCGTCGGCCTCGCCCGCGCGCGGCGGGCGCGTGGTGGTCGACACCGAGAAGGCCAGGCGCGGCTCGCGGCGCATCAGCTCGTGATAGACCGTGCTCTTGCCCGCGCCCGAGGGCCCGGAGATCAACAGGATCATCGCCTACTCCAGGTTCTGGATCTGCTCGCGCAGCGACTCGACCTCGTCCTTCATGCCGATGACCAGTTGCGTGATCTCCATCAGGCTCGCCTTGGAGCCCATCGTGTTCACCTCGCGGTGCATCTCCTGCAGCAGGAAGTTGAGCCGCTTGGCCACCTGGCCGCCCGAGGCCAGCGCCTCGCGGTAGTGCTGCAGGTGGATGGCGAGGCGTTCGCACTCCTCGTTGATGTTGGCGCGGTCGGCCAGGAACGCGGCCTCCTGGGCCAGCCGCTGGGGCTCGACCTCGCCCTGCAGCAGCTCGGTGAGCCGCTCGTTGAGCTTGCGGTGCGCCTCCTCGGCGACGCGCGGGGCGTGGGTCTTGACGGCGGCGAGGTCGCGCGCGATGGCCTCGAGGCGCTGGTGCATCTCGGCGACGAGCTTGTCGCCCTCCTGGCGCTTCATCTCCTGCAGGCCGGCGATGGCCTGGTCGAGGGCGGCCATGAAGGCGGCGGCGAGGTCGTCGCGCGACAGCTCCGTCTGCGTGGGCGTGAACAGGTCGGGCACGCCGAGCAGGTGCTCGAAGCGGACCTCCTGCTTGCGGCCGGTGTGCATCTCGAGGCGGTCGGCGGCGTCTTGCAGGAGGGCGAGCGCGGCGTCGATGCGGGCGGGTTCGAGGCGGGGCGCGGTGGCGGCGGGGTCGACCGCCATGCCCACCGCGCAGGACACGCGGCCGCGGGCGATCGCGTCCTTGAGCCGGTTGCGCAGGTCGATCTCCAGGAACTGCAACGCCGACGGCAGCTTGAGCGCCACGTCGAGGAAGCGGTGGTTGACGGCGCGCAGCTCGACCGAGACCGTCACCGGTCCCGCCGACGCCTCGCCGTTGCCGAAACCGGTCATGCTCAGCATGGCTGGCCTTCCTGCGGTCCGCGGTCGCGATGCGGCGTGCAGCGACGCCGAAGATCCGCAAGGCCACAGTAGGCCAGGGGCGCGGCGCGGGCAAGGTCGGCCTGGGACGGGGTGGCAGGCGGCGGGGTCGAAACCAGGTTGCCCTTCGCGGCGTTCAAGCTCAGTATGACCCCTGCACGACCCCGCCCCAGGAGGAGCCATGAATCGCAAGCCCGTGATCGCCCACCTCGCCCTCGGCCTCGCCTTGCTCGCCGCCGCCGCCGCGCCGGCCGGCGCCGGCGACCTCGCCGTGGGCCCCCGCCTCGGCTATACCCACGACACGCACCTCGACCAGGTGCACGCCGGCCTGCACGTCGTGGCGCGCAACCTCGCGCCCAACCTGCACCTGGTGCCCTCGTTCGAGGTGGGCTGGGGCGACGGCACGCTCGTCGCGCTCAACGGCGACCTGGTCTGGGAGTTCACCGAGATGGCCAGCGGTGGCTGGAGCTACTACGCCGGCGGCGGCCCGGTGCTCACCCGCTACCGGCACGGCCGCTTCAAGTCCGACGACTTCGCGCTGAACCTCGTGGTCGGCGTCACGCGCGAGCTGCGCGCCCGCAGCAGCTTCCTGACCGAGGTGCGCCTGGGCCTGGAAGACGCCCCCACGCTGAAGATCACCGCCGGCGTGACGTTCTTCTGAGCCATGGCCGACCAGCCCGCCCCGTGGCGCGACCGCGCCCGCCTCGAGCCCCTGCTGGCGGCCTGGCTGGAGCGCGCCGCGGGCCGCGCCATGCACCACGCCATGACCGGCGGCGATTGGATGCATCTGCAACTGGCCGGCCCCGACCGCGTCAGCTTCATCCTCGCCGCCCTGCCCGGCGCCGTGCTCGCCTTCCCGCTCGCGGGCCCGCTGCCGCCGGCGTTGCGCGCGGCCCTCGTGCCGCAGCGTCGCAACCCGCTGGGCGACCTGCTGGCCGAGGCGGTGCTCACCGACGCCCGCCTGCTCGCCGACGACCTCGTGCTGCACCTCGCGTTCACCACGCCGGACGGCCCGCGCCTGGTGCGCCACCAGCTCTTCGGCAGCCGCGGCGGCCTGGTGGTGCTGGACGGCGAGGGCCGCATGCTGTGGACCGCCCATCCGGGCCCGCACCCGTGCCTGCTGGATGTGCGCGCGCCGCTGGCAACGCCGGGCGCGCCACACGGCGGGGTCGACCCCGCCGAGTGGACTTCGACCGGCCTCGAGCGGCTGGCCCGCCAGCAGGAGACGGCGCTGGCCGACCGGCTGCAGCGACGGCTCGACCGCGCGCACGCGGCCGCTGCGCGCCTGGTGGAGAACCTGACCGCAGACCTGGCGCGAGCCGACGACGGGCAAGAGCGGCGCCGCGACGCCGAGGCGCTGGCCGCGCACCTGCACGCCGTGCCGCGCGGCGCGGCCACGTTCACCTGCGCCGACCCGCGCGACGGCCGGCCGCGCACCGTGGCGTTGGACGGTTCGGCGAGCGCGGCGACGAACCTCGACCGCCTGTTCCACCTCGCGCGCAAGGCGGAGCGGGGTCGACAGGTGATCGCCGAGCGTCTGGCCGCGGCCGAGGACGCGCTGGCCCGGCACGAAGCGGCGCTTGCAGGGCTGGCGTCGACGCTCGCCGCGCCGGATGAGGCCGCGGACGGGGCCCTGGAGGCCACGCTGGTCCGGCTCGCCTCGTTGCAGGAGTTCGCCGCCACCTTGCCCGACACGCCGCAAGCCTCGCGGCCGGCAGCAAGCGGCCGCGCGGCCGACGAGCCGGCGCGACCCTTCCGCCGCTTCCTGATCGCCGGACGCTGGGAGGTCTGGGTGGGGCGCAGCGCCCAGGAGAACGACGTGTTGACCCATCGCGCCGCGCACCCCCGCGACCTCTGGCTGCACGCGCAGGGCGTCGAGGGCAGCCACGTGGTGCTGCGCACGGCAGGGCGGCCCGACCTGGTGCCGCGCGCGGTGATCGCCCAGGCGGCGTCGATCGCCGCCGCGTTCAGCAAGGCGCGGCACAGCGCGCTGGTGCCGGTGATGTGGACCGAGAGGCGGTACGTGCGCCGGCCGCGGCGCGCGGCGCCTGGCACGGCGGTGTGCCAGCGGGCCGAGAGCGTGATGGTCGAACCGGGGATCACGGCCGGCGTCGAGCCGGCGTAGGCGGGGTCAGTCCGGAAAACGGTCGCGGATCTTGATCAGCTCGTCGGGGTCCTGCAGGAAGACCGTCACCAGGTCGGGGTCGAAATGCGTGCCGGCCAGGCCGGCGACCTGCGACAGCGTCTCGTCGCGCGACCACGCCGACTTGTACACCCGCTTGCTCGTCAAGGCGTCGTAGACGTCGGCCAGCGCCACGATGCGGGCGCAGAGCGGGATCTGCCCGCCCGCGATCCCGTCGGGGTAGCCGCCGCCGTCCCAGCGCTCGTGGTGGTGCAGCGCGATCTCGGTGCCCATCTCCAGCATGGGGAACGCGCCGTGCGTGACCATCAGGTCCTGCAGGATGTCGGCGCCCAGGCGGGCATGGGTGCGCATGACCAGGAACTCGTCCTCGTCCAGGGGGCCAGGCTTCAGCAGGATGCGGTCGGGGATGCCCACCTTGCCGATGTCGTGCA
>CAZVWL010000019.1:0-22642 GCA_964630845.1 uncultured Fibrobacteraceae bacterium | reverse complement strand
GGCCTGCAGGTCGCGTCGCAGGTCGAGGTCGCTTGCCGACGTGCCGAGGTCCATCACCATCCTCTGCCGTGTTCCGTGTCCCGAAGCGGGCAGCCCGCCGCCAACGGCCGCAGGTTAATGCAATCCTGTTGCAACAGCAAGGTCCCACCTGGCGGTTCGGGCGCGCGCCGGTACCTTCGGCGCCATGATTCGCTGGCGGGATTACCTCATGCTGCTGACCGGCTTCGTGGCGGTCGGCGTGGTCGTGCTCGCGCTGGTCCGGGTGGCGACGCCGGTCTGGTGGCGTCGAGTACGACCCGCGCGCTTGATCGGCCTGGTGCTGGCGCTGAACGCCCTGGTGCCCAGCCTGTGGTTCGTGTTGATGCGCCTGGGCCAGACCGACCTCGCCGACGGCCTGGTGACCCTGCAACTCGCCCTCTTCTTCGGCCAGCTCGCCATGGCAGGCCTGCTGCTCTTGCGCTGGTTGTGGCGCGCGGCTGCCGATCGCCGCCCCCGCCCCGGCGACGACCCCGCCCGCCCGGACCGCCGCCGCTTCCTGCTGCGCAGCGCGGCGGTTGCCCTGCCGGCCGCCGCCGGCGCCGTGGGCCTCGGCGGCGTGGCCGAGGCCAGCGGGCCGGTGCGCGTGCGGCGCGAGACGGTGCGCCTGCCGCGATTGCCGACCGCGCTGTCGGGCCTGCGCATCCTGCACTTCGCCGACGTGCACCTCTGGCACCTGGTGCGCCTGCCCGACCTCGAGCGGGCCTTGCGCCGGGCGCCGCGCGGCGAGTACGACCTCGTGTGCGTGACGGGCGACCTCGCCGACGACATGACCCAGCTGCCGCGCGCGCTGGAGCTGATCGCCGGGCTCGAGGCGCCGCTCGGGCACTTCGCCTGCCTGGGCAACCACGAGCACGCGCGCGGCCTGCGCGAGGCGCTCGCGGCGTACGCCGAAGGTCCGGTGACGCTGCTGCGCACCGGCGGCAAGGTGCTGCACCACCGCGGCCATCCTTTCGTCATCGCGGGCATCGACGACCTGCGCGCCGAGCCGCGCCGTCCGCACCGCGTGTTCTATCCCGACCAGTTGGCGCGCGCGCTGGGTCCGGTCGAGCCCGGCCTGTTCACGGTGCTGCTCTCGCACCGCCCGAGCGTGATGCCGTACGCCGCGGCGGCGGGCATCGACCTCGTGCTCGCCGGCCATACGCACGGCGGCCAGGCGGCGCTCTTCGGCCGGTCGGTGCTGCACCTGCAGGCGGCCGCGCAGTGGGCCTGGGGGACCTACCGCCAGGACGGCACCGCCATGCACGTGACCTGCGGCATGGGGCAGTGGTTCCCGTTCCGGCTCGGCTGCCCGCCGGAGATGGTGCTGCTGGAGTTGCAGCCCGACACCAGCGGTTGATCCCGACGCGACCGGCCTTGCCCCGCCGCTCGGCAACGACCAACTTACCCGCGGCGGCCGGCGCGCGGCCGACCGCCGCGTGGCAGGTTGGCGCCGGCCCCGTGCGGCCGGCAGTCCGGCGAGGAAGTCCATGTCCGCTGAACAGTCGACCCCGGCGCGCGTCCCGCTGACGCTGCGCGACCAGTTCCCTCCCCACACCTACGAGCAGTGGCAGCAGGAGTGCGTGCGCCTGCTCAAGGGCGCCCCCTTCGAGAAGACCATGCTGACCGCCACGCTCGAGGGCCTGACCCTCGTGCCGCTCTACACGGCGGCCGACACGGCCGACCTCGCGCTCACAGGCACGCTGCCCGGCGAGGCGCCCTACCTGCGCGGCACGCGGCCCCTCGGATATCGTGGCCGGCCGTGGGAGGTGGCCCAGGAACTGCCGCTGCCCACCTGCGAGGCCTTCAACGCCGCGCTCCGGCACGACCTCGCCCGGGGCCAGGACGCCGTCGTGCTGGTGGTCGACGAGGCCGGGCAAGCGGGCCTCGACCCCGACCAGGCCCGCCCCGAGCAGGTCGGCAAGGGCGGCACCTCGGTGGCGTCGCGGCGGGGTCTGTCCCGCGCGCTGGCCGGCGTCGACCTCGCGACCACGCCGGTGCACATCGAGAGCGGATCTGCGGCCGTGGCCTACGCCGCGCTCCTGGTCGCGGTGGCCGAGGCGCAGGGCGTGACGGCCGACCGTCTGCGCGGCAGCGTGGGCCTGGACCCGATCGCCGGCCTGGCCCGGCACGGAGGCCTGCCCCTGTCGCTCGACCAGGCCTACGATGAACTGGCCATCCTGACCGGCTGGGCGGCGAACCAGGCGCCCGGCCTGCAGACCGTCGCCGTGCGCACCCACGTCTACCACGAGGCCGGCGCCAGCGCGGTGCAGGACCTCGCCCTGATGCTCGCCGTGGGCGTGCACCACCTGCGCGAGCTGGAGCGTCGGGGCTTGGACCTCGAGACCGCCGCGCCGCGCATCCGCTGCCACGTGTCGGTCGGCACGCACTTCTTCATGGAGATCGCCCGGCTGCGCGCGGCGCGCCAGCTGTGGGCCCGGCTGATCGAGGCCGCCGGCGGCGGCGAGGCCGCGCAGCGCCTGACGCTGGCCGCGCGCACCAGCCGGTTTACCAAGACCGTGCTCGACCCGCACGTCAACATCCTGCGTGCGACCACCGAGGCGATGGCCGCGATCTTCGGCGGGGGCGACAGCCTGCACGTGGCGCCGTTCGACGAGCCGCTCGGCCTGCCGGACGAGCTGAGCCGCCGCCTGGCGCGCAACACGCAGACGATCCTGCGCGAGGAGAGCCGCCTCGATCTGGTGGCCGACCCCGCCGGCGGCAGCTGGTTCGTCGAAAAGCTCACGCACGACCTCGCCGCGGCCGCCTGGACCGAGTTCCAGGCCATCGAGGCCGCGGGCGGCGTGGTGCCCGCCCTGAAGGAAGGGCGCATCCAGCGGCAGGTGGCCGAGACGGCCGCCCGCCGTCGCAAGAGCCTGGCCAGCCGCAAGGACGTGCTGGTCGGCACCAACCAGTATCCCAACGCGCAGGAGAAACTGCTGGAACCGCGCGGCGTGGATCACCAGGCGCTGCACGCCGAGCGCTCGCGCGCCTTGCAGGAGCTGCGCACCAGCGGCGAGCTGGCGCAGAACCAGCTCGTGCTGCAGATGCTGGGCGGCCTGATCGATCGGGACACCGACGCCGTGTTCGTGGCCCTGCTCGAGGCCGCCGCGGCCGGCGCCACCGTCGGCGAGCTGTGCCGCACCTTCCGCCACGATGCCGACCCGAGCCTTGTGGTCGCGCCGCTGACCAGCTGGCGCGCCGGCGAGATGTTCGAGCGCCTGCGCCTGGCCGTCCGCGCGCACCCGGACCGGTCGGCCGCCACCGTGTTCTGCGCCAACCTCGGCGACGTCGCCCGCTACATGCCGCGGCTGGATTTCACGCGCGGCTTCTTCCAGACCGGCGGCTTCGTGGTGGAGGCCGACCGCTGGTTCGCCTCGCCCGAGGAGGTGGCCGCCGCCGCGATGCAGACCACCGCGGCCACGGCGGTCATCTGCGGCCTGGACGCCACCTACGCCGAGATGGGCGTGGAGGTCGCGCGCCAGCTCAAGGACGCGGGGCTGGAGACCGTGATCGTCGCCGGCCAGCCGACCGACCTCGTGGACGCCCTGCGTGAAGCCGGCGTCGACGTCTTCATCCACCTGCGCGCCGACGCCCACGCCGTGCTGTCCGACCTGGCGGCGAGCAAGGGGGTATCGCTGTGACCCGTTTCCCGGACTACACCGGCGTCGACCTCGCACCGAGCGCCGCTTCGGCGCCGACCGGCAAGGGCGACCTCGCCGCCTGGACCGAGCGCGTGCGCGTCCAGGGCGGCGATCCCGACCGCACCTGGCGCACCAACGAGCAGATCGACGTGCGCCCGCTCTACACCAAGGACGACCGCGCCGCGCTCGAGCACCTCGAGTACCAGGCCGGCTTGCCGCCGTTCCTGCGGGGTCCGTACGCGCCGATGTACGTGCTGCAACCGTGGACGGTGCGCCAGTACGCCGGCTTCTCGACGGCCGAGGAGAGCAACGCGTTCTACCGGCGCAACCTGGCCGCCGGCCAGAAGGGCCTGTCGGTGGCCTTCGACCTCGCGACGCACCGCGGCTACGACAGCGACCATCCAAGGGTCGTGGGCGACGTGGGCAAGGCCGGCGTGGCGATCGATTCGGTCCTGGACATGAAGATCCTGTTCAACGGGATCCCGCTGGACCGCATGTCCGTGTCGATGACCATGAACGGGGCCGTGCTGCCGGTGATGGCGTTCTACATCGTGACCGCGCTGGAGCAGGGCGCCACGCTCGACCAGCTTGCGGGCACGATCCAGAACGACATCCTCAAGGAGTACATGGTCCGCAACACGTACATCTACCCGCCCGACTTCTCGATGCGCATCATCGGCGACATCTTCTCCTACACGTCGCGGCACATGCCCAAGTTCAACTCCATCTCGATCTCCGGCTACCACATGCAGGAGGCCGGCGCCACGGCCGACCTCGAGCTGGCCTACACGATCGCCGACGGCCTGGAGTACGTGCGCACCGGCATCGCGGCGGGCCTGACGATCGACAGCTTCGCCCCGCGCCTGTCGTTCTTCTGGGCCGAGGGCATGAACTACTTCATGGAGATCGCCAAGCTGCGCGCCGGCCGGCTCTTGTGGGCCAAGCTGATCAAGCAGTTCGACCCGCAGAACCCCAAGTCGCTGGCCCTGCGCACGCACAGCCAGACCTCGGGCTGGTCGCTGGCCGAGCAGGATCCGTTCAACAACGTCGTGCGCACCTGCGTGGAGGCGATGGCCGCCGCGCTCGGCCACACGCAGTCGCTGCACACCAACGCGCTGGACGAGGCGATCGCCCTGCCGACCGACTTCTCGGCACGCATCGCGCGCAACACGCAGCTGTACCTGCAGGAGGAGACCGGCATCTGCCGCGTGATCGACCCCTGGGGCGGCAGCTATTACCTCGAACATCTGACCGACGCCCTGATGCGGCGGGCCTGGGACCACATCCAGGAGGTCGAACAACTTGGCGGCATGGCGCGGGCGATCGCTGCCGGGCTGCCCAAGCTGCGCATCGAGGAGGCGTCGGCCCGGCGCCAGGCGCGCATCGACAGCGGCCAGGAGACCATCGTCGGCGTCAACAAGCATCGGCTGGACCGCGAGGACCCGCTGGAGATCCTCGAGGTGGACAACACCGAGGTCCGGCGGCAGCAGATCGAGCGGCTGGCGCGCCTGAAGGCCGAGCGCGACCCGGCGGCCGTCGAGGCGGCGCTCGCGGCGTTGACTGCGGCGGCGGCCGGCGGCGAGGGCAACCTGCTGGAGCTGTCGGTGGCGGCGGCGGCGGCGCGGGCCACGCTCGGGGAGATCTCCGACGCGCTCGAGAAGGTCGCCGGGCGTCACCAGGCGGACATCCGCACCATCAGCGGCGTGTATGGCGCCGAATTCGGCGAGGAGGGCAGGGTGCGCGAGGTGCGCGAGATGGTCGAGGCGTTCGCGGCGCGCGAGGGCCGGCGGCCCCGCATCATGATCGCCAAGATGGGGCAGGACGGGCACGACCGCGGCGCCAAGGTCGTGGCCACCGCGTACGCCGACCTCGGCTTCGACGTCGATGTCGGCCCGCTGTTCCAGACGCCGGAGGAGACCGCCCGGCAAGCCGTCGAGAACGACGTGCACATCGTGGGCATGAGCTCGCTCGCGGCGGGGCACAAGACGCTGCTGCCGCAGCTGGTGGCCGAGCTGAAGAAGCTCGGGCGCGAGGACATCATGGTCGTGGTCGGCGGGGTCATCCCCGCGCAGGACTACGCGTTCCTGCGCGAGCAGGGCGCGGCGGCGATCTTCGGGCCGGGCACGGTGATCCCCGACGCGGCCCGGCTCATGCTCGTCGAGCTGAACCGACGCCTGGGCTACGGAGGCTAGGCGGCCCGATTGCTGCTGCCCGGAGCGGCGACTTGGGTTATGATGTGCTGGTCCGCCACCGACCTGTCCACACGAGGAGGGGCGATGACCAGGACCGCACGTCGCCGCCGGCTGCCGCTGCTGGCTCTGGTTTGCCTGGCGCTCGGTGCCGGCCTGCTCGCTGCCGGCGAAGCGGTCGAAGCGCCGGCCGACACCGCGGCCGACCGGGACGGTGACGCTCCGGCGCGGGTACCGCGCGTGCACCTCGTGCCGTACGAGGGCCCCATCACGCCCGTCGCCGCCGAATACCTGACCGCCCGCATCGACCAGGCCGGCCGCGAGGGCGCCGAGGCCGTCGTCCTGCAGCTCGACACGCCCGGCGGTCTGGACGCGTCGATGCGCCTGATCATCAAGGCCATCCTGGCGGCCGAGGCGCCGGTGATCGTGCACGTGGCGCCGCCGGGAGCGCGCGCGGCGTCGGCCGGGGCGTTCATCCTGATCGCGGGCCATGCCGCGGCCATGGCGCCGAGCACCAACGTGGGTTCGGCCAGCCCGGTGCAGATGGGCGGCGCGGTGGCCGACAGCGTGATGGCGGCCAAGGTGCAGAACGACGCGGCCGCGTACATCGCCTCGATCGCCCGGCAGCGTGGTCGCGACGAGGACCTCGCGCGGCGCTTCGTCACCGAGGCGATCAACCTGACCGCCGAGGAAGCGCTCGACGCCCGCCTGATCGACACCATCGCGCCCACCACGGCCGCCTTGCTCGACAGCTTGCACGGGCGGCTGGTGATGGTCGGCGGCGAGGAACGACCGCTCGTGCTCGAGGGCGCGGTGGTCGAGGAGCGGCCCATGGGGCCGCGCCAGCGCCTGCTGCGGTGGCTCGCCGATCCCAACGTGGCCTACCTGCTGATGCTGCTCGGCATCTACGGCATCTTCTTCGAGCTGAGCAATCCCGGCGCCCTGGTGCCCGGCATCCTGGGGGCGATCAGCCTCTTGCTGGCGCTGTTCGCCTTCCAGGCGCTGCCGGTCAACTACGCCGGCATGGGGCTGATCCTGCTCGGGGTGGTGCTGCTGATCCTGGAGGTCAAGGTGACCAGTTACGGCGGTCTGACCATCGGCGGCCTGACGGCGCTCGTGCTCGGGTCGCTCATGCTCTTCGATTCGCCCGAGCCCTGGGCCCGCCTCAAGCTGACGGTGCTCGTGCCGGCGGTCGCGATCTTCGGCGGCTTCTTCGTGCTCTGCGTGTGGCTGGTCGTGCGCGGCCAGCGGCGCCCGGCGATCACCGGGCTCGGCGCGCTCGTCGGCAAGCGCGGGCGCGTGGTGGGCGCCATCGCGGGCGGCGACGCGCTGGGCAAGGCCGTGTTCCACGGCGAACTCTGGGATGTCCGGTCCGCCGATCCGGTCGCCGCCGGCGTCCAGGTGGAGGTCGTCGCCGTCGCCGGCCGGATCGCCGAGGTCAAACCCATCGAGCCGCCGGCCTGACACGCCGGCCAGCCAAAGGAGATCGTATGCCGTTGCCCTTCACGTTCCCCGCGGCCCTGCTGCTCCTGATCATCTTCATCGTCTCGAACGCGTTGCGCATCCTGCGCGAGTACGAGCGCGCCGTCGTGTTCCGCCTCGGTCGTTACGTGGGCACGCGCGGGCCGGGCCTGATCTTCCTGGTGCCGTTCATCGAGCGCATGGTGAAGGTCAGCCTGCGCACGGTGGCGATGGACGTGCCGCCCCAGGATGTGATCACGCGCGACAACGTGTCGGTGCGGGTCAACGCCGTGCTCTACTTCCGCGTCATGGAGCCCGAGCGGTCGGTGATCGACGTCGAGGACTTCCTGTTCGCCACCAGCCAGCTCGCCCAGACAACGTTGCGCAGCGTGGTGGGGCAGGCCGACCTCGACGAATTGCTCGCCGAGCGCGACAAGCTCAACATGCGCATGCAGACGATCCTCGACGAGGCGACCGATCCGTGGGGCATCAAGGTCGTCACCGTGGAGATGAAGGACGTCGACCTGCCCATGGAGATGAAACGGGCGATGGCGCGCCAGGCGGAAGCCGAGCGTGACCGCCGTGCGAAGGTCATCCACGCCGACGGCGAGTTCCAGGCCGCCAAGAGGCTGAGCGACGCGGCCGCCATCATCGAGGAGCACCCGACGGCCCTGCAACTGCGTTACCTGCAGGCGCTGACCGACATCGCCGCGGAGAACAACAGCACCACGATCTTCCCCGTGCCGATCGACCTGTTCCGCCCGTTCCTGCAGCAGCTCAAGGGCGACAAGGGTCAGTAGCGGACACGGTCGGCGAGCGCCGCCCAGGCGGCGAATGGTCGGTCGCTTGCGTCGTGCGCTCGGTGTTCGGTGGGCAAGCTGCGCTCTTCGGGCGCCAGCGGGATCTCGTCGTAGATCACGGCGTCGTCGAAGCCGGCGCGGGCGGCGTCCGCGCGGGTAGCGGCGAACACGAGCCGGTCGAGCCGCGCCCAGTAGATCGCGCCCAGGCACATGGGGCAAGGCTCGCAGCTGGCGTAGAGGGTGCACCCCGTCAGGTCGAACGTGCCCAGCTTGCGGCAGGCCTCCCGGATGGCCACGATCTCGGCGTGCGCGGTGGGGTCGCAGCCGCCGGTGACCAGGTTGACCCCCTCGGCGACGACCTCGCCGTCCTTGACGATGACGGCGCCGAAAGGTCCGCCCCGGCCGCTGCGGGCGTTCTTCTCGGCCAGGTACAGGGATTGCTCCAGGTACAGGTCGGGCATCGTGGTCTCCATCGGCGTGGTCGAGCCTCGGTTCGCGCTCCGAAGTCTAGGCCAGGGGCCGATTTTTGACAACCGTGGCAGGATCCGGACAGGCGGCGCAGCGATGAAAACGATACCGGCAATCAAGATCGTTTAAGCCGCATAAGTCGCAGGGAACAAATCAATTATATCTTCATTTATCCGATGATGGATATTATCGTGTGCGCAAGGATCGCCCGTTCTGGAGACGCGCCGAGGAGTGAAGAATGCGCCACCGCGCCACTGTCCCCACTCGCTGGCTGATCGGATGGCTCGTCGTGATGGCCGTGTCGACCGGGACGATGGTTCCGACGGCGGCGGCCGTGGACAACGATACCTGCTTCATGTGCCACGACGATGCGGGCCTGACCTCGGCCGCCGGTCGCAACATGGGCGTCGGTGCCGCGCACTACGGTAGCAGCGTGCACGCCGACCTCGCCTGCATCGATTGCCACACCCAGACCGGCAACTACGAGGACGTTCCGCACTACGACCGCTACCGCCGCGTCGACTGCGCGCAGTGCCACGCCGACGCGGTCCAGAGCTTCCGCCAGAACTTCCATTACCAGGCCCTGGACCGCGGCAACCGCCGCGCCCCCGATTGCGCCGGTTGCCACGGCGTGGCCGGCGACCCGCATCGCATGCACGGTCTGGATAAGACCATCGCCGAGGAATCGTGTCGGGCTTGCCACCAACTCGAGACCTCGCTCTACGATTCGGGCGTGCACGCGGTGAAACCCGGTCTGGTGGGTGACCTGCCCGGCTGCATCACGTGCCATCAGTCGCACGGCCCGGGCCTGCCGCCGGCGGCCGGCGCGGTCAACCGCCTGTGCGCGTCCTGCCATGCCGGCGCCATGGACGACGTGCAGCGCGGCGGCCACGTGATGATCGGCGGACAGCTCGAGGGCGACGGCGTGCTGAACTGCGCGTCCTGCCACGAGGTGCATGCGACGAACCGGCCCCACATGGACGCGCGCCTCGCGCAGGCCTGCAACGAGTGCCACCAGAAGGAATACGCGCAGTTCGCCGGCTCGGTCCACGCCGATCTCATCGAGGGCGGCGACATGACGTGCATCTCCTGCCACAGCACGCACAAGGATGAGGCGGCGATCGGCCAGTACGACGGCGGCTGCGGGTCCTGCCACGAGGACGTGGAGATGGTCTACCGCAGCAGCGTGCACCGTTTCGGCCGACTGCGCGGCAGCGAGGGAGCCGCCACCTGCGCCGATTGCCACCGGGGGCACGATGTGCGTTCGGTCGACGACCCGACCGCTTCGATCCACCCGAACAACGTGCCGGACATGTGCGGGCGGTGCCACGGCGAGGATGTCGTGATCGCGTCGAACTTCGTGCGGCTGCCGATCACCTTGCCGCGGTATCAGGAATCGGTCCATGGCAAGGTGAACGAGGCCGGCGGGCACGCCGCCACGTGCGTCGATTGCCACGGTTCCCACGATCTGCAGCACGCCCAGGTCGCCGATGCCGGCATCAATCGATTCCACGTCGCGCAGACCTGCGGCAAGTGCCATCAGCAGGAAACGCGCGAGTACCAGGATTCGATCCACGGCCAGGCTCTGCAGATGGGCATCAGCGACGCGCCGACCTGCATCGATTGCCACGACGAGCACCTGACGCGCAGCAAGAGCGATCCGTTGTCGCTGTCGGCCCCGGGCCGGATCGCGCGCGAGATGTGCGGCGATTGCCACACCCGACCCGGCCTGGCCGAGAAGTTCGGGATCACCGTCGGCGTGGTCGAGAGCTACCTCGACAGCTACCACGGCTGGGCCGTGGGCCGCGGCGGGCCGCTGGTCGCCACGTGCATCGACTGCCACAACACGCACGCGATCCACAGCCCGCTGGACCCGGTCTCGGCGGTGCACCAGGACAACGTGACGGCCACCTGCGGCAAGTGCCATGCGCGTTCGAACGAGACGTTCGCGCGCAGCTACACGCACGCCAGCGCCCTGGCCGCGCGCGGGCCCCATGGCTGGGCCAAGCTGATCTACATCGTGCTGATCGTGGTCGTCCTCGGCGGCATGGCGATCCACAACCTGATCGTCTGGCGCTACGAACTGAAGAAGCACCGCCAGCACCGTCGTCGCGAGGATTACGTCATGCGCTGGCAAAAGGTCGAGCGCATGCAGCACCTGGCGCTGCTGACCTCTTTCACCGGCCTGGCCATCACCGGTTTCGCGCTCAAGTCGCCCGATGCCTGGTGGGTGGCGCTGATCGGTCTCGGCGGCAACGAGTTCATCCGCGCCAACCTGCACCGCGCGCTGGCCGTGGTGCTGGTGGCCGCCAGCGTCTACCACATGTTCTGGATCGTGCTGTCGCGACGTGGCCGCATGAACCTGGGCGCGATCGTGCCGAAGGCCAGCGATTTCGTCCAGTTCCCGCAGAACATGGCCTATCACCTGGGCTGGCGAAAAGAGCGCCCGCAATTCGACCGTTTCGATTACACTCAGAAGGCCGAATACTGGGCCGTCATCTGGGGTACCGTCGTGATGGTCTTGACGGGCCTGATCCTGTGGTTCCCCGACCTGGTGACCGGCCTGCTTCCGGCCTGGGTCGTGCGCGTATCGGAGGTGGTCCACTACTACGAGGCGGTCCTCGCGGTCAGTGCGATCATCATCTGGCACCTGTTCTACGTGGTCTTCATGCCGTCGGAATATCCGATGAGCACGATCTGGCTCGACGGGCGCATGCCGGCTCACGAGTGGAAGACCATGCATCCGGCCGAGTTCGCCCGCGATGGCGCCTCGGTCATTCAACGAGGGGAGAAGACATGAACGGATCGACCCAACTGACCCTGCGCAAGCGTCTGATCGTTGCCGCCGGCCTGGCGGCCTGCGCGGTGCTGCTGGCCGTGCCCGCGGCGGCGGAAGAATTCAACTACGTCGGCTCGGCGAACTGCAAGATGTGCCACAACAAGGACGCCTCGGGCAAGCAGTTCACCATCTGGGAGAACAGCGCCCATGCGAAGGCCTACGCGACGCTCGCCAGCGAAGAGTCGAAGAAGATCGCCCAGGGCATGGGCATCGCCGATCCCCAGAAGGCCGACGCCTGCCTGCGTTGTCACGTGACCGCGCACGGCGTGGCCGCCGAGCGCATCGGCCCGCGCTTCAAGATCGAGGAAGGCGTCGGCTGCGAGTCCTGCCACGGGCCCGGCAGCGGCTACAACAAGCTGAACGTCAAGAAGCAGGTGATGACCAGCGAGATCACCGGCGCGTCGATCGGCCTGTGGGAGATCAACGAGGCGCTCTGCGTGGCGTGCCACAACGAGGAGAGCCCGACGTTCAAGGGGTTCAACTACGCGGAAGCCATCAAGGCGATCGCGCATCCTTATCCGGCCGGTTACGTCGAGGCGACCTACAAGAAGTAGGTTGTTCCCTTTTGACCGTTGCGATCCCCGGGGCGGTCTGAGCGATGCCCTCGCTCAGACCGCCCTCTTCGATCCGTGCCGCCTGCCGACCCCCGGCGCCAGCGTCTCGACCTTGCCCGGTCGCCACGTCTTCCGCGGCCTTTCGATGCCGCCTTCGACGCGAACAACCGCCGGCTCAGGATCGGGTTGCCGTGTCCCTATCCCTGTGCTAGACCACGAAGAAGGACGGCTCGCCGTAGGTCGGTCCGCCCAGCATCTTGCAGGCCTGGATCTTGCAGGGCCGCATTCAACACGACGCGGCAGGTGCGCACACAGAAAAAAGGAGAATGGCCATGACAGGGAAGCACACACGAACCCCAACCGCATGCCTGCTCGTGGGCTGTCTGCTGCTGGCGATCGGTTGCGGCGACGATGACGGACCGACCCGGCCCGGCGGCGACACGACGGCGCCCGTCGTCGTGGGCATCAGGCCGGCCCACCATGCCTCCGGCGTCGCGGTCGACGCCATCGTGACCATCACCTTCGATGAGGACATGGATCCCGCGAGCCACACCGGGCAGGTCACCTTGTCGAGCGGCACGATCGCCGCGATGACCTGGACGACTGCGCGCGTGCTCACCGTGACGCACGACGGCTGGCCGCAGGGCGCCGGCGTGACGGTCACCGTAGGCACCGGCTTGCGCGACGTCGCTGGCAATCAGCTGGCGGCCCCGTTCACGGCGACCTTCTACACCACCTCGCCCGACCTGGTGTTCCTGGCCAGCAACCCCGACGATGGCGCCGCGGACGTGAACCGCAACGCGATGATCGAGTTGCTGTTCTCCGCCCCGATGAACCTGACGTCCGTGGCGGCGAACCTGACCTTGCGCGATGCGGCCCAGAACGACCTGGCGTTCGACGTGCGCGCCGGTACCGGCGCCTGGCTCGTTGTCGATCCGGACGAGGCGATGCCGGCGCAGACCGTCATCACGGTGACCGTCGGCGCCGATGCTCAGGATCTCGGCGGGCGCTCCCTCGGCACGCCCGCGACCGTCACCTTCACCACCGGCAGCGACGTGGACACGACGCCGCCGACGATCCTCAGCTTCACGCCGGCCAGCGGCACGACGATCCCGACCGGCACCGCGGCCCTCGTGATCACCTTCAGCGAACCGATCGATCCGTCCAGCTTCCAGCCGACGGAGGTGGGCGCCGAGCTGTTCTGGCTGGCCATGACGGCCGGGACCGAGCCCGTCTGGTCGCAGAACAACACCGTGTTCACGATCGCGCTGCCGACCCCGCTGCCGGCCGGCCTGCCGCTGTGGGTGACGTTCGCCGGTTATGCCGACGCCAACGGCGTGGTCCAGGACACCCCGAGCACGTGGTCGGCGACCGTGACCGGCACCGCCGACTACTACCCGCTGGTCGACGAACGGCAGAGCGTGTTCCTGGCGAGCTGGGAGAGGGGCACGATCGGCAACGACATCCCCGAGGAATCGGGCAGCTACGTCAACCACATCAAGTTCGAGGCCCAGGGCGGCGGGGTCTTCCATCGTGTGGAGTATGACGACAGCTACACGCAGGCCTGGAGCTGGGAGATCATGGACCGCACCGCGACCGCGCTGCGGCTGCATGGGTTCCACGACGAGGGCGATGACGAGGACGATCCCGAGACGACGATGTTCTCGACGCCGGTCGACTACCTGCGGCTGCCGCCGGCCGCCGCGGCCACCTGGACGGCGGAGACCGGCGTGCAGGGCCAGCCCGGCGTGCTGCTCGAGGCTGCCGGCGTTTACGTCGAGCGCCTCGACCGGCTCGAGGCCACCTCGAGCAAGGACGTGCTCCAGGCCTACTGGACCAACGTGTGGGTGGCGACCCTGACGTACACGATGTCCGTCGACGACGTCGTGCAGATGGTCGGTACCGAGACGATGTACCTGGCGCCCGGGTTCGGGCTGGTGCGGTCCGAGACGGTCGAGTCGAACCCGATCGACGATCGCTGGGAACGGAACGAACGGGTCCTGATGCTCGACGCGATGCGCTGAGGCGGGGACGCACGACGTTGTGGCGACGAACAGGGGCCGGCCGCCTGGATGGCGGCCGGCCTCTTGAGCGGTCGATGCGTCGTGCTAGCCTTCCGCCCAGCGCGCGAGCAACAGCTCGAGCAGGGCCTGCGCTGCGGGCGTGGCGAGTCGCTTGTCCCGGTACGCCGCGCGGATCTCCTCGAGCAGCTCGTTCCCCGTCGCGCGGCGGTAGACCCAGGCCTGCAGCAGGAACTCCAGGCGGTCGGCGTCGCGCACGAGGCGGGCCTCGAGGCTGGCCTCCTGCTCGTAGTCGGCCATCAGCATGGTCCAACCAGGGGCGATCGGCAAGCCGGCCAGCAGCGCCGCCAGCGCGGCCGACTCGGCGGCGTGTTTGGCCGCCGTCGGCAGGTACTGCATCGCCGGGCGGGGAATGTCCGAGACCTCGACCTCGGCGAGGTCGTGCAGGATCGCCATGCTCAGCAATCGACCGCGGTCGACCGGAACGTCGGACATCTCGGCCAGGACGAGGGCGACCATCGCGGTGCCCCAGCTATGGGCGGCCACGTCCTCGGGCCGGGCGACCCAACGCTGGTGCCAGCCGGTGCGGGGGGTGGTCTTGAGGGTGTTGGCCTTGACGAGCAGGTCGAGCCAGCGGTCGAGGTCGGCGGTCATCGGGGGCCTCCGGTGGGTTCAGGATCGTCGGTCCGGAAGCAGAAGGTGGCCATGACGAGGCGTTTCCGCTAGAGTGCATCCGCCGTGGCGGGCGGCCGAGCGCGTGGCTGCCCGACCTGAGCGGGATCGCATCGCGGAGGTGTCGGACGGTGCAAGCCTGGTTCCTGGCGCAGCCGCCCGTGCTGCAAGCGCTCATCGCCACGCTCTTCACCTGGCTGATGACCGCGCTGGGCGCGGCCACGATCTTCGGCGTCCGTACGTTCAACCGGCGGGTGATGGACATCATGCTGGGCTTCGCCGCCGGCGTGATGATCGCCGCCAGCTACTGGTCGTTGCTGGCGCCGGCGATCGCCATGGCCGAGAGCCAGGGCATGATCCCGTGGTTGCCGCCGGCGATCGGGTTCCTGGCCGGCGCGCTCTTCTTGCGCCTGGCCGACCAGGTGATCCCGCACCTGCACCTCTACACGGACATCAAGGACGCCGAGGGCATGCCCACGCGTCTGAAGAAGACCGTGCTGCTGGTCTTCGCCATCACCCTGCACAACATTCCCGAGGGTCTGGCGGTCGGTGTCGCCTTCGGCGCGGCGGCGGCAGGGCTGCCCGAGGCCACGCTGGGCGGGGCGCTGGCCCTGGCGATCGGCATCGGGTTGCAGAACTTCCCGGAAGGGGCGGCGGTGTCGTTCCCGATCCGGCGCGAGGGTTTCTCGCGGCGCAAGGCGTTCTTCTACGGCCAGATGTCCGGGTCGGTGGAGCCGATCGCCGGCGTGATCGGGGCGCTGGCGGCGCTGTCGGCGCAGGCGTTGCTGCCGTATGCGCTGGCGTTCGCCGCCGGCGCGATGATCTACGTCGTGGTCGAAGAGGCGATCCCGGAATCGCAGACCGGGGGGCACCACGACGCGGCGACGATGGGCACGATCATCGGCTTCGTCGTGATGATGATGCTCGACGTGGCGCTGGGCTAGGCTCCGATGACCGGGGCGTTCACCCACGGTGGCCGTTGCTGGTCGTTGCGGCGCCACCCGACGCGACCGGACGGTCCGTTGCAGGCCTGGGACGCCGCGGACCTGTACCTCTTGCAGGCCGCCGAGTCGCGGCCGCCGGCCGCCCGCCTGCTCGTGATCAACGACGCCTTCGGCGCGCTGGCGGTCGCGCTTGCCGAGCAGCGGCCGGTGTCCTGGAGCGATTCGTTCCTGGCGCAACAGGCGCTGCGGCACAATCTGGCGGCCAACGCGTTTGCACCGGAGGCGGTGTCGTTCGTGCCGTCCGTCCGTGAACCGGGCGGGCCGTTCGACGTCGTGCTCGCGCGCATTCCCAAGTCGCTCGCGCACTGGCAGGACCAGTTGCTGCGCTTGCGGTCCTGCCTGCTGCCGGGGGCCCGGGTGATCGCCGGCGGCATGATCAAGCACACGCCGGCGCGGGCGTACCGGTTGCTCGAGGCGATCATCGGACCGACGCGGACGAGCCTGGGCTGGCGCAAGGCGCGGCTCGCCGACGCGGTGTTCGAACCGGACCGGTCTCTGCCGCCGCGACTCGACGACGCCGCCTACGCGGTCGAGGGCCAGGACCTCGTGCTGCACGCAGGGCCCAACGTGTTCGCCCGTGATCGGCTCGATCTCGGGGCGCGCGCGCTCTTGCCGTGGCTGCCCACGGGCGACTCGGCGATGCGCGTGGCCGACCTCGGCTGCGGCAATGGGGTGCTGTCGCTCGTGCTGGCGAGGCGGAATCCGGCGGCGTCGGTGCTGGGGGTCGACGAGTCGTACCAGGCGGTGGCGAGCGCGCGCCGCAACGCCACGCAAGCCGGGTTGCTGGAACGCGACGTGGCCTTCGAGGTCGGCGACGGCCTGGAGGCGGTGCCCGCCCAGGCGCTCGATCTGGTGGTCAACAACCCGCCATTCCACCAGGACCACACGCTCAGCGACGAGACGGCCTGGGCGATGTTTCGAGGCGCGGCCCGGGCCCTGGTGCCGTCCGGCGGGCTTCTGGTGGTCGGCAACCGTCACCTCGCCCACCAGCGGCGGCTGGCGCGTCTGTTCGCCGAGGTGTCCGTGCTGCGGGATGACGGGAGGTTCGCCGTCTGGTTCGCGGTTCGACCGCGCGGCGGGGTCGGCCCGTAGGATCTTGTTTCGGTGTAAAGAAGATAGTTATTGTATGAAATGACGTTATCAACTACTTTCTTCGAGAAGCCTCCACGCCGGCGCCGGCCCGTGCTCGACGGGCCGGCCGGCGGCCACCTCATCCACAAGGAGCAAGCTTCATGAACCCGACGCGAACGACGATCCTGCGCCTGGTCCTGCCCCTGGCGATGCTGCTGGTCATCGGACCGCTGCACGCGGCCGCGGTCGGCCAGTACCTCTTCGAGGCCGAACTCAGTGGCGCCAACGAGGTGCCGCCCACCTCGGCGCCGCAAACCGGCACCGTGATCGCGATCCTCAACGCGGAGATGACGCAGGTCGAGTACGAGATTTCGTATGACGACCTGCCGAACGAGACTGCGGCTCATTTCCACCTGGCGCCCCCGGGCGCGAACGGTGGCGTGGTCCACGGCCTGCCGGCGGGCAACCCGAAGGTTGGCGTCTGGGCGATCAGCCCCGAGCACGCCGAAGCGTTGCTGGACGGTAATATCTACGTGAACATCCACACGTCCGAGTTTCCGGGCGGGGCGATCCGGGCCAACCTGACGGCTTACGTGGTCTCGACCGAGGCTTCGACCTGGGCCCAGGTCAAGGGTCTGTTCCGGTAGAATCTGCCCGCGAGATCGCGGCCCTCCCAGGGGCGGCCGGGCGGCGAGCCTGCCCGGACCGCCCCCGGGTGCATCCATGCCCGGCCGGTGGAGCCGGGTCCGGCACGATTCCTGCGACTGCGAATATCTGGAGCTGCCCAGCCCAGCCACTCGCCGTCCAGGAGCCGGTCCATGCGCAGAAGCCAGCAAGCGACACTCGGGGTCCTGCTGATCCTGGCGTACCTCGCCATCTCGATCGCCTGGCCGGATTGGCGGCGCGAACGCGAGCCGGCGGGCGATGAGCCCCTCGCGACGACGGTCGCGAGCTTCGACCCGGGGAATGCTGCGGCTGCCGGCCGGCTGGCGGTGGTGGGGGACCGCCACGCCGCGCCGGGGCCGCTCGCGCCCGCGCGCTCCGGCCGCCAGGTGGCCGGCGCGCGCGACGCAAGGGCCGGGCGGACGCCGACCACGTTCGAGGACCTGGACGCGACCGTCGCGCCGGCCGGCGAACAGGCGCCGCACACCGACGAGGCCGCCAGGGCGCTTCGCCTGACCTTGCGGACTCCGCGCGAACGGAGCCTCGACGGGGCCCTGACGCGGCGCGCCGCGCCGTGGTCGGCCGACCAGCTGCTGGCCGACCCCACGCAGATGAACGACGAGTACGTGGCGGTCGCCGCCAGCCCGATCAGCGGCAACCTCTTCGCCGTGTTCGCCGCGACCGACCTCGGCGGTGGCGATCGCGACATCTACATCGCCCGCAGCACCGACCTCGGCCAGCACTGGACGACGGTCAAGATGCCCACGTTCAGCCTCGACGAGTCGATGCCCGACCTGGCGATCGACGCCGCCGGCTACCTCTACGTGGTCTGGGTGCGGGCCGATGGCGTGCTGATCAGGGCGCGGTCGGCCTCGCCCGAGAACATCCACACCTGGTCCTACGTGTCGGCCTTCCAGGTGGGCGAACCGATCGCCGTGCCGTCGATCGCCGTCTCGGGCAGCGGCGACTTCGCGCGCGTCTTCATCGCCTGCAGCTGGTACACCATCAACTGGAACTGGTGGCAGCACGAGTACACGCTCCTGTGGTTGTACTCGACCAACGGGGGCCAGACCGTGGCCTACAATTACCTGGAGCCCGACGGGCACCAGGACCTCTGGCCGGTGGTCGCGATGGCCGGCGGCACGGTCTACATGGTCAACGGCGAGCAGGACCCCTACACGGGGCGCATCCGCATCCTGGCGGCGGCCGATGCGATGAGCGGCCACTTCGTGGACTTCATCGACCTCACCCAGGGTTCGCCGATGTCCAGCGGCTACCCGTCGGTCGCGGCGGACGGCCAGAAGGTGCACATCGTCTACCAGCTGGACTGGGACGGCGGGCCCGGCGGGGTCGATGGGGACGTGATGTACGTCTTCTCCTGGGACGGGCTCGCGACGGCTTTCGGCCCCTACGCCATGATGGCCACCACCAGCGAGAGCGTGGGGCCACAGGTCTACACGCGCGGCGGCACGGTGGGCTGCGTGTGGCTCGAGGCGCCGGCCGGAGGCGACGAGTTCCACCTCGTGGCGAGGCAAGCCCCGCTCGACGGTCACCCGGACTTCTGGAGCGACGTGGAACAGGTCACCGACCTGCCGATGGTCGTTCCCCAGTTCCGATCGGCCGCGGCCGCCGTCGGTGGAGCCGACGCGTCGGGACCGCTGGTCGCCGTCTGGATGGACCGGCGGGATTTTATTGCCCAGGGGTTCAATGTCTACTTCAGTCGGCGCGCGTTAGCGCCTGATTTGACGTCATTTGCGCCGCAGGGGTGGCAGTCGCCGCTGGTCGTCTCGATGACGCCCGGCCAGCGTGAAGACGGACCGCTGGCCGCGGGTTATCCCGCGCTGGCGAGCCTGGGCGTGGCCAACCTGGGCCTGGCCGCGGCGCCCGGTCCGGTGGCCGTCGAGCTGCGTCTGGACGGCGCCCTGATCGGCTCCTGGACCGTGCCGGGCGGCCTGCCGGCGGGCGCCTACGCGACGGCCGAGGATCATGCGTTCGTGGTCACGGCCGGCCTGCACACGCTGCGCCTGCACGTCGACCCCCAGGACGGGATCGCCGAGAGCGACGAGACCAACAACGTCCTGGACAAGGATATCTGGGTGTTGACGGGGGACCCGCACCTGGTCCTGTCGCCGGCGAGCCTGCATCTGCAGGCCGACCCGGCGGCCGCCGGGGCGCTGGCCTTGCGCGAGACCGGCCGCGGTCCGGCGCTGGAGCCACGCCTGGCCGCGACCCTGCCGGCGATGTCGGCCCACGATCGTGTGCGCGTGGTGGTCACCCCGCGCCTGCAACCGGATCCGGCCGACCTCGCCCGGCGCGGCCGCCGGGGCGCGATCGGCGCCCTCAAAGCGCACGCCGATCAGCTCGCCGCGACGCTCGGCCAACGCGCCGGCGGCAGCCTGCAGCCGCTCTGGCTCGCGGGCGAACTCGCCGGCACGCTGACCGCCGCGCAGATCGCGGCGATCGCGGTCGACCCCGCCGTCGGGCTCGTCTGGCTCGACGATCGGCCCAGCGAGCTGTTCGGCGCTCCTTCCGGATCGGCCGACCCCACGACGACCACGGCCTGGCACCTGACGATGATCGGCGCGCCGACGGCCTGGGCCCAGGGTCTGGACGGCAGCGGCATCCTCGTCGGCCATACCGACAGCGGCGTGGCCTGGGACCATCCGGCGCTCGTCGGGCGGCTCTGGGACGGCCTTCCCGACTACCCGCACCACGGCTACGACTTCCTGGACGACGACCTCGATCCCTACGACGACGGCGCCGGCAACTTCTGGCACGGCACCCACACCGCGGGGCTGATCGTCTCGGCCGGCCAAGGCGCGGCGCCCGGCGCGCGCGTGCTGGTGACGCGTTGCGTGCCCGGCTACTACCAGGACCTCGTCGCCGCGCTGCAGTTCTGCCTGGACCACGGTTGCCACGTCGTCTCGTCCAGCGCGGGCTGGACCGATCCCGGCGATCCCCTGCGCTCGGCCAACCGCACCAACGCCGAGATCATGCTGGCGATCGGCGTGCCCTGGATCGTGGCCGCGGGCAACGGCGACAACCAGGGTGGCCACGTGCCGATCCCGCGCGACATCTCCTCGCCCGGCGACTGCCCCGAACCCGCGTACGGCGCCGTGGGACGCTCGGCCGTGATCGCCGTCGGCGCGGTGGCCCAGAACCGCGCGCTGTGGAGCAGTTCGAGCCTGGGCCCGACCGCCTGGAACGTGGCCGGCAACGCGGCCCACGCCGACTATCCCTATCCGCCGGGGCTGATCAAGCCCGACCTCGCCGCCCCGGGCGTCAACGTGACCTCGACCGTGGGCGGCGGCGGCTACGCGGCCTACAGCGGCACGAGCATGGCCACGCCGCTGGTTGCGGGCGCGGCGGCCATCCTGCTGCAGGCCAACCCGACATTGCTACCGGCGGACCTCGCCGCAGTCCTGGCCGCGTCCGCGGAGGACCTCGGCGCCGCGGGCCGCGACAACCAGTTCGGCGCCGGGCTGGTGGACATCCCGGCCGCGCTGGCCGCCCTGCCGGCCGCGACCGCGACGGCCGTGCGCGTGCACAACCAGGGCGCCGTGCCGCTGCTGCTGACCGACGTCGCCGCCACGGCGCCGTGGCTGGGCGTGGCGCCGACGTCCGGTACGGTGGCCGCCGGCGATTCGCTGCGCGTGACGGTGACCTGGGACGCGTCCGGGCTGACGCCGGGACTGCACCCGGCGACCGTCGTGTTCACGTCCAACGACCCGCGCGGACCGGTCACGTTGCCGGTCGTCCTGGCCGTGGGTTCGACCGTGTCGGTCACCGAGACGGTGCCCGCTCGCCGGTCCGCGTTGTCCGCCTATCCGAACCCCTTCAACCCGGGCACGACCGTGCGGTACGAGGTGGTGCGGGCCGGGCCGGCCACGCTGCAGATCTTCGACGCGCGCGGGCGCCAGGTGCGCACCTTGCTGGCGGCCGACCTGCCGGCGGGGCGGGGCGAGGTCGCCTGGGATGGCCACGACGGCGATGGGCGGCCGTGTGCGGCGGGCGTGTACCTGGTGCGGCTGCAGGGCGCCGGCGGGATGGCGACCGGGCGCATGGTCATGGTCCGGTGAGGCTGGCGGTGGCGGTGTGGGGCATTTGGGAGCGATCTTGTCGTGGCTACTTCAGGGAGGTGGCCGCATGATCGATCGCCGCAGCCGTCGCGCCACGCTCGTGGCTGGATTATTGATCGCCGTGGCGGGCGTGCTCCGGGCAGGACCGCCGCCCGACGAGGAGGCCGTCGTGACCTACAACCCGCTGTCCCCCCAGGAAGAGTACGTCATCCTGCGCAAGGGCACCGAACGGCCGTTCTCGGGCGAGTACGAGCACCACTGGCAGGCCGGCACCTACCTGTGCAAGCGCTGCAACGCGGCGCTCTACCGTTCCGCGGACAAGTTCGACGCGCGCTGCGGCTGGCCCAGCTTCGACGACGAGATCCAGGGCGCGGTGAGGCGCGAACTGGACGCCGACGGCCGCCGGATCGAGATCCTCTGCGAGAACTGCGGCGGCCACCTCGGCCACGTGTTCAAGGGGGAGGGTTTCACGCCGAAGAACATCCGGCACTGCGTGAACTCGATCACGCTGGTCTTCGTGCCGGAAGGGCAACCCTTGCCCGAGGTGATCCGTGCCCCGGCCCGGTGACCCGCGACACCGCGCTTGCCGGGAGCGCCGGAAGGCGCTACGTTATGTGGAGTTGCCGCCCGCGACGGATCGCGAGCGGCTTGGTACGACCGACGGTTTTCTGCACCCCAGTCTCGGCTCCCTGCCAGCGCGCCCGCGCGTTCCGAGATCAAGTTGCCGCAGATCTCGGTTTCTCGAAACGGGAGTCCATGAACAGAATGAATTTCGCTGATCTCGGGTTGCACGATCCCTTGCTCGCCGCCGTCCAGGCCGCGGGCTACCAGCATCCCACCGCCATCCAGTCCGCCGCCATTCCCGTCGCCCTGACCGGCCGCGACCTCGTCGCCAGCGCCCAGACGGGAACGGGCAAGACCGCGGCGTTCGCGCTGCCGATCCTGCAGCGGCTGACCGCCGGGCCCGGAGCGGCGCCCCGCCGGCCGCGCGCCCTCATCCTGACGCCGACGCGCGAACTGGCCCTGCAGATCGAGGCGAGCCTGCGCGTGTATGGCGCCAACCTGAAGCTGCGGGCGGCCGTCGTCGTCGGTGGCGTGGGGCAGGAGCCCCAGGTCGCGGCCTTGCGGCGCGGCTGCGACATCCTGGTGGCCACGCCGGGCC